>NZ_JAHKQZ010000007.1:0-188452 GCF_019345585.1 Shewanella sp. NKUCC05_KAH | reverse complement strand
TTTGGACACTATCGGGTGTCCGCCACACTACACCGTCAACACCATACAAGTTAAGGCCGCACCAATGAGGATGTTCAGCTCTCGCGTGCCAGGTATTGGCGCTGCGACTAAATACTTCTCTAATAACCTCACTGCCCAATCGTTTACGCGCCTGAGTCACGGCGCTGCGTGCAACATAATCAATCTCTTGCGGCAAAACAATGTCGAGTTTGTTGATGAGTGACCGAACAGATTCCCCTCGGAACAAAGCCATTCCGATAACGGCCCAAATCATCGCGTCCATCGGCAATTTACGTCGTCTTAACGTCGCAACGCCCTGAGAGTCTAGGCAAGATTGAATTAACTCAGGTTCTAACACATCTGCTAAGCAGGTGAATTCGGTTAGGCGGGTAATATGAGTACGGGCGAGTGCTTCTGAGAGTTGCATAAAAAAATCCGATGACATGAGGTCATCGGATTTTGATCTTTTCAGCGAGATCGTCAAGCGATCTGTCTTAACTGATCGGCATTATCCATTAGTCTTCTTTTCGCTGTGTGATTGTTACTTCAAGATAACTGTTTTTAGATGGATATTTTGGCTCCAGCCAGTCTATCCATCTCCCTTCCGATAACGTCGTAAAAAATTCACTTTTTATTCTGATAATGAACACAAATTTACCTTAGGGTTTGTGTGCATAATTATTTGTTTTATAGCGCCTTTTTTTGATTGTTCAGTTCCTTAAAGAGCTGTGGAATAAAAAGTTATTAATTCAGCATAAAAATTCGTTGCGTAAAGCGAAAAAATATCGTTTACTGCGCACGTTTTTAATACATCACACTTACTGTTATCTATCTGACCCAAAGGAGACTCTGGCCCGATGAGCCAATTTCAATCTATTGATGTTGCTGACTATTATGATATGGACACATTCAAGCGTATTGAAGCGTTTGCCAAAGACAAAGCAACCCCGTTCGTCGTGATCGATACAAGTATCATAGCGAAACAATACGATGACATGGTTAATAGTTTTCCTTACGCCAACGTTTATTATGCAGTTAAGGCAAACCCCGCGGCCGAGATCTTATCTTTACTAAAAGATAAAGGGTCAAACTTTGATATTGCCTCGATTTATGAGCTAGATATGGTCATGAATGTCGGTGTGACAACCGATCGAGTCAGCTATGGTAATACCATTAAAAAGCGCCAAGATGTGCGTGCATTTTATGAGCGTGGCGTGCGTATGTATGCATCTGACTCAGAAGCTGATTTGCGAATGATCGCTGAAGAAGCACCGGGTTCACGTATTTATGTGCGCATTCTGACCGAAGGTACAGATACCGCTGATTGGCCGTTATCCCGTAAATTCGGCTGCCAAAACGAAATGGCCTATGAGCTATTAGTATTGGCACAGGAATTAGGCTTAGAGCCTTTTGGTATTTCTTTCCATGTGGGTTCTCAGCAACGTGACATAGGTGCTTGGGATTCCGCTATTGGTAAAGTGAAAAGCATTTTTGACCGTCTACGTGATGAGCACAATATCACCTTGAAGATGATCAATATGGGTGGCGGTTTCCCTGCTAACTATATTGATAAAACCAATCAATTGGGTGTGTATGCCGAGCAAATCACTCACTTCCTGAAGGAAGATTTTGGTGATGATTTACCACAAATTATTTTGGAACCAGGTCGTTCGTTGATCTCTAATGCGGGGATTTTAGTGTCTGAAGTGGTACTGATCAGCAAAAAATCTTACACAGCGTTAGAGCGTTGGGTGTTTACCGATGTGGGTAAATTCTCTGGCTTGATTGAAACGATGGACGAGGCGATTAAGTTCCCGATTTATACTGAGCGTCAAGGCGAGCTGGATAAATGCGTGATTGCCGGCCCAACCTGTGACAGTGCAGATATCATGTATGAGCACTATAGCTATGGCTTACCAAATGACTTAGCCATTGGCGATCGTATGTATTGGTTAACCGCAGGAGCTTATACGACGACGTATTCAGCAGTATGCTTTAACGGTTTCCCACCGCTGAAGGATTACTATCTGTAAGCGATTGTGATGACATTAATAAGGGCGCTTAGGCGCCCTTATTTGTCTTTAGAGTAATAGTAGAATTACTCGTGGGATTTGAGGATCTGATAAATTTCCTCTTTTAAATGTAACTTTCTGCTTTTGAGTTCTTTCACAGTGGGATTGAAATCACTGGCGACACGTTTTTCCAGTTGTTTGATTTCCTCGTCTAACTGATTATGCTCATTAAACTTACGTTGAAAATGAGCATCTTGGGTTTTCAGGGTGGAAATTAATTCTCTGTACTCTGGAAACATCGGCATTCTCCTTGTCGTCATTTACTACACTTCAGGTTACGCCTTAACCCTAACCTTATACCAAGTCGTTAAACGTGACTTAGATCACTTTTAGCGGTCACTTAGATTAATACTAATGGATGATTTATTTTAATATATTTTAAATCAGTATCTTAGGTATTTGTTGCCACAGCCTCTGGCATGAGTTCAGGATCTGGTTCACACTTTGTTTGGTATAAATCAGACTGACATTCGAAATATGGGCAAATTTGCTATCTTGTGAGCAGATGCTGGTGTAGTTGGTAATTTCATTACGACTAAACAATTACTTCTTGCCGATAATTCTGTGATCAAGTTAACCTTCACCGCTTCGATACTAGGTTAAAGTCGATTTTATAAGAATTTAATTATCAAAAATGAAAGGGGTTTTCACAATGGCTGATGTATTTCATTTAGGTTTGACCAAAGCGATGCTCGATGGTGCAACCTTAGCAATCGTTCCTGGTGATCCAGAGCGTGTAAAACGTATTGCCGAACTAATGGACAATGCGACGTTTCTTGCTAGCCACCGCGAGTATACAAGCTATTTAGCGTATGCCGATGGCAAGCCAGTAGTAGTGTGTTCAACCGGTATCGGTGGTCCATCTACTTCTATCGCAGTAGAAGAACTTGCACAATTAGGTGTGAATACCTTCCTGCGTGTAGGGACTACAGGCGCAATCCAACCTCATGTAAATGTGGGCGATGTGATTGTGACTCAAGCTTCAGTACGTTTAGATGGCGCGAGCTTACATTTTGCACCTATGGAATATCCAGCGGTTGCAAACTTTGAATGTACCACAGCTATGGTTGCAGCGTGTCGCGATGCTGGCGTTGAGCCACACATTGGCGTAACAGCTTCTTCTGATACTTTCTACCCAGGCCAAGAGCGTTATGACACTGTCACAGGCCGTGTAACGCGTCGTTTCGCGGGTTCAATGAAAGAATGGCAAGATATGGGCGTACTGAACTATGAGATGGAGTCTTCCACTTTGTTCACTATGTGTGCTACTCAAGGTTGGCGTGCAGCCTGCGTTGCTGGTGTGATTGTAAACCGCACCCAACAAGAAATTCCTAATGAAGCCACAATGAAGAAAACTGAAGTGAGTGCGGTTTCTATCGTGGTTGCAGCAGCGAAAAAATTGTTAGCTTAATTTTTAGTAAGCTAAGCAACACTCCCCTGCAAAGTGAGTGCTCAGAATAGAAAAGGTGCCAATGGCACCTTTTTTGTTGTTTTAAAACTATGCAGATACCGATTAGAAATGGTATTGAGCAATCACAGAGTAAGTGTCTTGATCGACGCCTTTCACACCGTATTTATTGGTCCACAGATCGTATTCGATACCCACCAATAATTTATTGGCTTGATGATCACCGAACAGGCTCTTACCGAGATCGTATTTTAGCTGTGGGTTGAAATGGAAGTTTTCCTCGTAGCCGTTATCGTCGGTGGCAAATACCCAGTCGATAAAGCCATCGAGTACTATGTTGGCAGATCCAACAGGGATATCGATACGAAATACAGGAGTGAACTGCCAGCCGTCACTATTGTTACCAGTGCTCATACCATCGCGGCGATAGGTATTAAAGTTAAGATAAGTAAAGTATGGTACTGCTACGTCGACCCCTAGACCGTAAAGTAGGCTATGGACTGGGCCTTCACCTTCTTCATAGGTTAACGCTAGAGACAAGTCTGTTACTGGCCCAAAGGCGATTTTCTCGCCAAGAATTTTACTGGCACTAAAACGTGGCGAAATTTCACCATAGGTAGTGCTTTGCATGCCCGTGTCGTTACCTTTGAAATAGATAAAATCTTGGAAGGCAAACCAATCACCGTATTTCCAACCGCCAGCGGTTTCCAAGGTGATAGTGGCTTGTTTATCCGATGGCGCTAAATCGTAGTCTTCGCCATAGAGGGCTGTTGCACTGAAATCCCACCACTGTACTAAGTCACCCGCAAATGCTTGAGGAGAAAGCATTAGTGCTAGGCATAGGCATGTTTTTTTCATTGTTATTTCCTGTTGTATAGGTCGAAGTTAATTCGTGTCTTACTCAATCCGCTCTCTGACCTATGGCATGGTTTGATGGGTAAGTTCAAACCTAGCGCGAGTGTACGTCAAAGGACTTGCTCAAAAGTGGGGGCAATATATGCAAAAATTTACATTTATTCAAAGTTTTTATCGAATGTTGTTGCCAAAATCACATAATCATTAGTGAGGAATTTTATTTTTAGACAATTGATTTTTAATGGGTTTTATTGTTATTGCGCTGCTTGTGGATTGGGGTTTTGCTATCTTTTTGAATTGATTATGCTTAATTTTAAAACAACCTAACGGCTTTCGTGGGCGGATATGGGAGAATGAGGATTAAGTCATAGGTGATTGAGTGTGCATTTTGATAGGGTAAATTTTGACATATTATGTCGATTATCCGAAACTCTGCTGTTATAGTGCAGTAAAGGACACTCTCATTTCAGGGGGAAATATGGAGTTTTCAAATCCGATTTTAGTGTGGGCAGTGATTGGTTTAGTGTTAATGCTCGCCGAAATAGTGGTTCCAGGTGGCATAATAGTGTTGCTGGGTGCGGCTTGTTTAGTCGTGGCAGGTGCGTTAGGCATAGGACTGGTCGAAGGTGTCGTGCAGAGCATGACTCTGTGGTTTATCTCTGCCATTGTGTTGTTATTGGCTTTCAGACAAGTCACTCAGAGGCTCGTTGGTGGTGATTCCCATGTGGATAACACGGATGAAGCAATCGAACTATACAATCAAATTGTTCGCGTAAAGCAGACCATAGGTCCTGGGCAAACACCTGGGCGGGTGGAGTTTCAAGGTAGTGAATGGCCAGCGCTTGGCGATGGCAGCATTATTGAGGCGGGTACCGAAGTCAGAATTATTTGTCGTGAAAATATCGCTCTAGTCGTTGAGCCTATTTCAATAGAAGCTTCCAAAAACTAAAGGATGGAATCTATGTTTGTATTTACCTTAGTCATTTTATTTATCTTTTTTATTCTTTATAAGTTGATGTTAATTGTGCCGATGCGTGAAGTGCATGTCATTGAGCGTCTTGGCAAATTCCGCGCAGTATTAAGCCCTGGATTTCATATTTTGATCCCTTTTTTCGATCGCGTCTCCTACCGTCACGATACCCGTGAGCAAGTATTAGATGTGCCGCCACAGAGTTGTATCTCCAAAGATAACACTCAACTTGAAGTGGACGGCTTGGTCTACCTAAAAGTGATGGATGGCAAACTGGCGAGTTATGGTATTGAAAACTACCGTAAAGCAGCGGTGAATTTAGCCCAGACCACTATGCGATCTGAAATCGGCAAGCTGAGTTTGAGTGAGACTTTCTCTGAGCGTGATAGCTTAAATGAATCAATCGTGCGGGAAATAGATAAGGCTTCCGAGCCATGGGGAATCAAGGTATTGCGCTATGAAATTCGTAATATCACGCCTTCACGCCATGTTATCCACACCCTTGAGAAGCAGATGGAAGCTGAACGCCGTAAACGTGCCGAAATCACCTTAGCGAATGCCGAAAAAGCCGCGATGATCAATATGTCTGAAGGTGAGCGCCAAGAGGCCATTAACCTGTCAGAAGGTCAAAAACAGAAACGGATTAATGAAGCTAAAGGTACAGGTCAGGAGATCGCTATCATAGCGAAAGCAAAATCCGAAGGTATGGCAATGATCTCGCAAGCATTAGCCGTCAATGGCGGTACAGATGCGATGAATATGCTATTAAAAGAACAGTTTATTGCTCAAGTTGGTAAGATCCTCAATGATGCACAAGTCTCTGTTGTTCCCGCTGAAATGGCAAAACTTGAAGGTTTCTTCGAAGGTATGGAGCAAGTCACTCAGACTATGAGTGGCCAGAATAATCTTGGCAAAGGAGCGCGATAATGAATATTCCAGTAGATACAGATTTGATTGTGATGGCGATTTGGGGCCTGATATTTGCCATTTTTGTGATTAAACTATTTCAATCGATCCGCCTAGTGCCCACTAAATCGGCTTTTATTGTTGAGCGTTTAGGTAAGTATCACAGTACGTTAGATGCGGGGTTCCATACTTTGATCCCCTTTGTGGATAAAGTGGCTTTTATTCATGATTTGAAAGAAGAAACCATTGACGTACCACCGCAGGAATGTTTCTCGAGCGACGAAGTAAACGTTGAAGTGGATGGGGTGATTTATATCTCTGTGACTGACCCAGTGAAGGCCAGCTATGGTATTACTGATTATCGTTATGCAGCAATTCAGTTGGCGCAAACGACGACGCGCTCTGTCATAGGGACACTTGATCTTGATCGTACGTTTGAAGAGCGTGATGTGATTTCAGCTAAGGTAGTGCAAGTCTTAGATCAAGCGGGTGCCCTGTGGGGAATACGTGTGCATCGTTATGAAATAAAAAATATCACACCACCTGAAACCGTTAAAAATGCCATGGAAATGCAAGTAAATGCCGAGCGTGAGCGCCGTGCATTATTGGCTAAGAGTG
This sequence comes from Shewanella sp. NKUCC05_KAH, assembly GCF_019345585.1. Lineage (NCBI taxonomy): Bacteria > Pseudomonadati > Pseudomonadota > Gammaproteobacteria > Alteromonadales > Shewanellaceae > Shewanella > Shewanella sp. NKUCC05_KAH. The sequence goes on along the minus strand of NZ_JAHKQZ010000007.1, from coordinate 181,623 downwards.
AAGGCGACAAACAGAGTAAAATTAACCGTTCTGAAGGGGTTAAAGCTGAAACGGTAAACCGTTCTGAAGGTGAGATGCAGCGCCGGATTAACGAAGCCGAAGGTAAGGCTGAGGAAATTTTAACCATTTCCCGCGCAACGGCAGAATCGATTGAACGTCTCGCCTCTGTTATTGCCGCGCCGGGTGGTCACAATGCCCTGCGGATGCAACTCGGTGAGCAATACTTTAAACAGCTTGATGGCTTAAGCCAGAAGAATAGTCGTGTGGTGTTACCAGGTAATATGGTGGATTTCGATTATTGGATGAATAGCATAGGCTTAACGGAAGAAAAACCGAGCTAAGGCTGTGGTTAAAATCTGAAACTAGCTAGTTCATTAAGGTCAAATACCCAGGTGTTTGGCCTTATTTTTTGGCTGTAATTGGATGATATAACAGTTTGTGTTGCGAATTGCGGGGAGATCATACAGCTTCTGTTGAATGAACCGCCAGAAGCTGCAGTTGGGCATAGATAAATTTTTCATTGAATGGAAGGCTAATAAGCTAGGCGTTCATGAATTTGGGAATGGGCGTGGGTTTCAATGAGCTTGGCAATTTGGTTTTGTTCTAATTGCTGAAGCGCAGAAATTTCGTCATAAATCTTGTCTTGAACATCCAGCGGCATGCGCACATGTTCCATAAACATCCTAATTCCCAGCATGTCGCCACTCTTGAACAGTTGGCTGAATTCGGTGGCTTCTATCTCGATTAATGCATTCATAATACTTCACCCTGAGGTTGGATTTGACACAGATACAGCGGTCTTGCTGTTAATTAAGAGATACGCCTAAGTTTGATCTAGGTCAATTAAACTGCATATTAATCTTTCTTAATAAAGGATTTTGTTGTTTGTAAATAATGGGTTATAAATTTAGTAGATCAGCAAATTTGAAATGAGTTGTTGTTTAAAACTGAGTTTTTATGGGTAGGCAGAATCAATAAGTGAGTCATGTGATACGGATAAAAAAATAGCGACGAGCGATAAAACGCTGGCCGCTATTTATTCTTAATAGTCTATCAGGAGTAGGCTAAAGCCTTATTTAGGAATCGCTAGAATCTGGCAACCATTAATCCCTGCTTTTTGCAGTGTATGACGTTTACGCTCTGCATCACGTTTACGCTCGAAGGGGCCTAAAGCAACCTTGTACCATACGCCAGTCGTACCTTCGACTTGTCTCACTTGCGCCTCTAAACCTTGGAAAGCGATGACAGCTTTCATCTCGTTCGCCTGTGATTCTTGGCGGAAAGAAGCACACTGCAACTGATATTGCATCGGTGTTCTGCTCGCAACAATATCGGGAATATCGACCTCAACATGCTTATTTTCAAGCTCGTTCAGATAGGTCCATTCTTCCTTTGGTTGTGGTGGCAGAGCATTAGGATCCTTCTTTGGCGGAACAATAAGCTCAGCAGTTTCAGTTGTCTCTACTGGGATAACGACCGCTTGGCGTTCAGGTTCTTTGACCTTAGGAGTAAGCACCGCTGTCTCTTGAGGCTTAACTTGTACTTCCGTTTTCTTGGCCGGAGCGGGTATCGGCTTCACTTCTTGCTTAGCATTATCTTTAATGCTTGACAGGAAATAGACGAAACAACCCACAGCGAGTATGACAAAGCCTATCAAGGTCAGCGGCAGCTTCTTACGCGGCGCCGATTTAGATTGTGAAGGCTTTGCTCGAGTTGGGCGAGTCGCGCGGATTGGGCGCGGTTTAGCGCCCGACTGCGGCCTTCTATTGGCATAATCGCGATTACTCATGGCTTACATCCGCTCTAAGGTTTCAATACCGAGTAGATTTAGGCCTTTTTGTAACGTACGAGCCGTCAGTTGCGCGAGTAATAAACGGCTGTTCTTTTGCGCGTCATTATCGGCGGCAAGTACTGGACAAGCTTCGTAGAAGCTAGAGAAAGCACCCGCTAATTCATATAAATAAGCACACAGTACGTGCGGCTGACCTTTATCGACAACACGATTGAGGATCTCACCGAACTGCGCCAACTTATTACCGAGATCTTTCTCTTTTTCATGCTCAAGCACGATTTTCGCTTGGCTGAGATCCAGATCGGTTACTCGCTTGAATATGCCCGCAACACGGGTGTAAGCGTACAGCAGGTAAGGTGCGGTATTGCCTTCGAAGCTGAGCATTTGCTCGAAGCTGAAGATATAATCGCTGGTACGGTTTTTCGACAAGTCAGCATATTTAACGGCGCTGATCCCAACGACGCGGGCGATTTCAGTCAGCGTGGCTTCATCCATATCAGGATTTTTGCTACGAACGAGTTCTAGCGCGCGCACATTGGCTTCTTCTAACAGGTCAACTAACTTAACGACACCGCCGCTACGGGTTTTGAATGGACGGCCATCTTCGCCGTTCATAGTGCCAAAACCTAAGTGTTCTAATGACATATCTTCACGGACAAACTTAGCCAGTTTCGCTAGGCTAAAGACTTGTTGGAAATGCAGTGCCTGACGTAGGTCAACAAAATACAGGACACGATCGGCCTTTAACACGTTCGAGCGGTAGCGCATTGCCGCAAGATCTGAGGTGGCATACAAATAGCCGCCATCGGCCTTTTGGATGATAACAGGCAATGGCTCACCTTCTTTGTTGCGGAAGGCTTCTTGGAATACGACTTTAGCGCCGTTACTTTCGGTTAATAAACCTTGGGCATCTAAATCTTTAACCACTTGCTCGAGATCGGCGTTATAAGCACTTTCACCGTGTACATCGGCGCGGGTCAGGCTCACACCTAAACGGGCGTAGACTTCATGGCAGTGGCTTAACGAAATATCGTTAAATTCGCGCCACAGTTTGTTGCAATACTCGTCACCAGATTGCAGTTCGACCACTAACTGACGAGCGCGGGTTGCGAATTCTGCTGATTCGTCGAAACGCAGTTTCGCGGCACGATAAAAGTTTTCTAAATCAGACAGTTCAAGTTGAGCTTCTTCACCATTTTTGGCGCGCAGCTCTTCCATATAGGCCAGCAACATACCAAATTGTGTGCCCCAGTCGCCCACATGGTTTTGACGGATAACCTTGTGGCCTAAAAACTCCAATGCACGCACAACACTGTCACCAATGATGGTTGAACGCAGATGGCCTACATGCATTTCTTTGGCGAGGTTGGGTGAAGAGTAATCGACAACAACGGTTTGTGGGGTCGGTAATTTAATGCCTAAATGCTCATCGTTGACGGCATTTTGCAGTTGATCTGCTAAGGCGCTGTCGTTGATGAAAAAGTTGATAAAGCCTGGTCCTGCGATTTCAACCTTAGCCACAAAAGCCGAAGCCGGTAAGGTATCTATGATCAGTTGGGCTAATTCGCGTGGATTCTTGCCTGCGACCTTGGTCAGCATCATGGCTAAGTTGGTTGCCAAGTCGCCATGACTCTTATCCTTGGTTCGATCTACCTGAATGCGTGCTTCAAAGTCAGCAGGCACAATACCTTGTTGTTTAAAGGATTCTAGAGTTTGTTCAAGTAATGATTGGATATGTGATTTCATGGGTTCTAATCGGCACTAACTTTAAGAGTGAATATAGGGAATAACCGCATATTTTAGCCGTTTGTGGTTAACAATTGCTATCTTCCCGATGATTTTTTATCAAATGGCGCTTAAATACTTATCAAATACTCGACTCAGAGGAGATCCTGCGGATCTCTGTCTAAGCTCCATCGGCAGCGTTTAGCTTCGATAAGTTGTTCTACAAGCGGATGAATACGTTCAAACTCTTGCTGCAGACGGTTGCGGTTTTTAGCTTGGAATAAGAGTTGGCGACGGAACTTGCCAGCTTTTTTATCTAAGGGCGCGGGCATAGGGCCAATCACCTCAAATTCTTTATCTTGGGGCAAGAGCGCGGCGAAGGCGTTGAGAAAGTTATCGGCATCACTGGCTAAATGCGCTTCGGCGCGCACCAACACCATGTGCCATGCTGGCGGCAGCAGTGCCTGTTGACGTTCTTTGAGTTGGCTGCGAGCAAACTCGCCATAACCGCGGTGCAGCAAATCCCGCAAAATGGGATTGTCGCTCTGGTGAGTTTGCAATAATACCGTGCCGGGTTTACTGGCGCGCCCTGCACGACCTGCAACTTGGGTATAGAGTTGTCCAAAACGTTCGGGCGCGCGGAAGTCGGCACTAAATAAGGCGCCATCGACATCGAGTAACCCAACAAGCGTGACATCAGGGAAGTGGTGGCCCTTAGCCAGCATTTGCGTGCCGACGAGGATTTTATATTCCCCCTTATGAATCGCATTTAAGTGGGTTTCTAATGAACCTTTAAGGCGGGTCGTATCACGGTCGATGCGCACTACTGGATGTTTCGGAAACTCCTGTTGCAGCGCTTCGGCGAGCTGTTCTGTGCCTATGCCTTGGCCCATCAACATAGTGCTGCCACATTTGTGACACTGCTTGGGGATAGCGTATTGATTGCCACAATGGTGACAGCAAATTTCGCCAAGGGATTGATGTACTGTGAAAAACGCGTCGCAGCGGTCGCATTCGTGTAAGTGCCCACACTCGTGGCAAAGCAGGGCTGGTGCGAAGCCGCGGCGATTGAGAAACAACAAGACTTGGTTGCCTGCGTCTAAATGCAGGCGGATTTCGTTCAGTAACGGCACTGACATACCGGCTTTCAGCGGCATATTTTTAATATCGATAATGCCTTGGCGCACTTTTTTAGCCGCACCTGCGCGTTCACCCAGTTGTAAATGATGGTAACGGCCGCTTAAGGCATTTTGTAGACTTTCGAGTGAGGGCGTCGCTGTGCCCAAAATCACCGGAATCGCTTCTAAATGGCCACGCATAACTGCCAAGTCGCGGGCATGATAACCAACACCTTCCTGTTGCTTGAAGCTACTGTCGTGTTCTTCATCGAGTATGATGATGCCGGGATACGCCATAGGTGTGAACAATGCTGAGCGGGTGCCGATAATGATTGCAGCCTGACCACAGCGGGCTTGGCGCCATGCTTCGAGTCTCTGATTGTCGGTTAACCCTGAATGCAAAATGGCAACATTGACTTTGAAACGGCGCTTAAAGCGATTGATTGTCTGGGGTGTTAAGCCGATTTCAGGCACTAAAATTAACGCTTGTTTGCCTTGCTTGAGGATTTCTTCGAGTACAGCAAGATAGACTTCCGTTTTACCCGAACCGGTAATGCCTTCTAATAAAGTACAGTGATATCCTTGTTGCAGATTTAAAGTGGCAACGGCGACGGCTTGTTCTTTATTGAGTTTATGTGGCGTTTCGTCCATTTCGAGTGTGGTGCGCCAGTCGAGATTAAGCTCGGCAATTTTTTCATGGCGTGCCACCCAGCCTTTATCTTCTAAGGATTTAAGCGCCGCTTTACTGATGTCTAAGCTGATAACCTCTTCTTGGGTTAAGCTGGCGGTTTTGAGTAACTCGAGTAGTTTTTTCTGTGCGGGTGCGCGTTTAACCGCTTCGGGCGCAATATTTTGGCCTATTTCAGTTAATTGCCAGAATTGGATCTTTTGTGGCGCGGCATCGAGCCCTTTACGCAGGGCCACAGGTAAGGCTTGGGTTAGCATCTGCCCTTGGCTGCAAAAATAGTATCTCGCAGCCCAAAGAGTTAATTTATAAAGTGATTCAGGCAGTAAAGGTTTATCGTCGATAAACTCGAGCACAGACTTAATTTGCTTTGGGGCTAAGCTGCAAGACTCAGTGATACCTGTGACTAACCCGATCAATTGTTGACGACCGAAGGGAACTTTAACGCGCACACCTATTTGCGGTGTACTAGGATAGGATTCGGGTACGCGGTAGCTAAAGGTTTGCCGCATAGGCACAGGTAACGCAACTTCGACAAACAATGACATATGCAGGCAAGTCTTAGACAAGAATGTGGTTTAGTGTACTCAGCGCGGCTGGCTAGGGCTAGCCCTAATGATGGTTTACCAAGGATAGTTGAGAGTAAATAAATGGCTAATATAGTGAAATCATTAGGTCTACTTGCTTTGGTGTGCAGTGCACCTAGCATGGCACAAGTCTCCCATGTGAGTATTAATAGCCGGATGTTTGAATTAGGCGCTTACCCTAAACTCAGGGTGAATGTGATCGCAGACAATCAAGATATGTCGCGCTTAGAGTTTGTCGTGCAGCAAGCTAGCGGCGAAGAAAGGTTAATGGTTGAGGAGATTAATCGCTTTTTAGTTTTACTCACTGGCGTTGAAGATGTGAAGGATAGCAGCGCTAAACTCTTAGTGAGAGAGTATCGCCTTGACCGATGGTATGACGTCAAAAGTATTAATTTATTCGGTGCGGCTAAACCTGCCTCTGCCGCGTTAACGACAAAAGCGGTTTCGGACACTAAAAATACCACTACAGCGGGCGCCCCCAAAAGTGCGGATAAAGTGGGCATTAAGCCTGTAAAAGTGGTGGCAGAATCAAAGCCACTTGAAGAGGTAATGCCCGCAGTGACTGTTGCTACTGCTGCAAATACCCAATCCAAAGTACCAACGGTAGAAGTGGTGACTGGCTTTAGATTTCCTGAAGCCGCGAATAAACAAAATACGTCGGCTACTGAGATAAACGCCTTCGCTAAAACCTCTGAGACGATTGCTGTTGAAAAAGGGGCTGTTGAAAACGCTGCAACTGAAACTGTGGTTCCAGAAATAGTGAAAACGGCAAATAATGAGCAAAAACAGAATATTGCTGAAACGGCCTCGCAGACGCCCGAACATTGCCAGTTAACGTATCTTGCTGGCGAGACGTTGTGGCGTATTGCTAGTCGATATGCCAAGGATTGGGATGTGAGTGTATATGGTGCTATGTTGGCGATTTACGAGGCAAATCCTGTGGCTTTCTCGAAGAATAGAATCAATGCACTCAAGAGCAATGCGGTGCTATCTTGTCCTTCGAAAATGATTTTGGATCAGCATTCTGATGCTAAAGAGGCGCGGGCGGTATTTGAGGCTAAAGAAGCGGGAAAATAAGCCGCTTAACTAAAGTCAAAATAGACACAGATTAACCGGCAAACGCTCAGATAATCTACTTGTATCCCTTGTAGGTATGCTGTACCATTCTGCGCCCTAAACATATTGTTATTAACATGCATGTGGTGTCCGACTACGGGTTGGAAGAGCGACATGGCCTTACACTTTTGAGGTAACCCCAATGAAACCAGGTATCCACCCAACATACGCTATCATCACTGCAAACTGTACTTGTGGTAACGTTATCAAAGTAAACTCTACTGCTGGTAAAGATCTGCATTTAGACGTGTGTGGTGCTTGTCACCCATTCTACACTGGTACACAAAAAGTTGTTGATACCGGCGGTCGTATCGACAAATTCAACAAGCGCTTCGCAGTGCTTGCAAAGAAATAATTGCGATTGCAATGTTTCTAGAAAAGGCGCCTATGGCGCCTTTTTGCTTTTTGTTATTCGTCAATTTTCTTTATTCCGCTTATTCTACATATCTAGCTGGTACGACTTCACTCAATAAATCGTCAACTTATTCTGTATTGAGAGTTCAAGTGTATAATTCGACTTATTTATAGCAATTAACTATAAGATAAATATGCTAGTCGCCATATATTGTAATTTAACCAACATTTTTGAGATTAAGTCGCTACAACTAGCGCAGTAACTACAAAATATATGTTTGTTTCCTACAAAACATATTAAGAAATGCAGCTTTATTATAGGAGATAAGTTTATAAAACTAAGCTTAGAGGGTCTATTTGGCGGCTAAAGTGAAAATTATGAATCTCTTATTTATAAATTCCCCTTATTGGCGTATCTTACCCCGACCAGCCAGACTATTAACATCACCCTTTGGTGAGACTAGATGTGTGTTGGTAGGTCTTACTCTCATAAATTATAAATGTCGCATTTCAGGATTTTAAAATGTCAGATATTCGTCAACAAGCACTCGATTATCATGAATTTCCCATACCAGGCAAAACCGCAGTTTGCCTTACCAAACCCGCCGAAACGAGTCACGATCTCGCCCTAGCTTATAGCCCTGGTGTGGCTGAGCCAGTACGCGAAATCGCTGCAGATCCTGACAATGCGTATCGTTATACCAATAAAGGTAATACGGTTGCCGTGATTACCAATGGTACGGCTATCTTAGGTTTAGGGAATTTGGGCCCTTTGGCTTCTAAACCTGTAATGGAAGGTAAAGCATTATTGTTCAAGCATTTTGCGAATATCGATTCGACAGATATTGAGATTACGCATAATACGCCTGAGGAATTTATTAATACTGTTGCTGCGATTGCTGACACTTTTGGTGGTATCAATCTTGAAGATATTAAAGCGCCCGAATGCTTTGTTATCGAACGTGAATTGATTGCTCGTTGTAAAGTGCCAGTATTCCATGACGATCAACACGGCACCGCAATCGTGACTGCGGCGGGTATGATCAATGCGCTGGAAATTCAAGGTAAGTTGATAAGCGACGCGACTTTTGTGTGTATGGGCGCGGGTGCTGCTGCCATCGCTTGTATGACTATGCTGGTAAAATGCGGTGCGAATCGCGCCAACATTTACATGCTAGATACTAAAGGTGTTATTCATTCTGGCCGTACAGATCTTAATGAATATAAAGCACTCTTTGCGAATGATACCGAAAAATGCACGCTTCTTGATGTTATTAAAGGTGCAGACGTATTTTTAGGTCTATCAGGTCCTGACGTCATTGGTGCAGAAGAAGTCGCGCTGATGGCCGATAAGCCAGTGATTTTTGCGTGTTCTAACCCAGATCCTGAAATCAAACCTGCACTTGCTCATGCAACGCGTAGTGATTTGATCATGGGTACGGGTCGTAGCGACTATCCAAACCAAGTGAATAACGTATTGTGTTTCCCGTTTATTTTCCGTGGTGCATTGGATGTGCGTGCGTCTTGCATTAATGATGAGATGAAAATTGCGGCAGTTCATGCAATTGCATCACTGGCGAAAGAGCCTGTGCCTGCGAGTGTATTGAAGGCTTATCCTAATGTGACGTCGCTGAGTTTTGGCCCTGAATATGTGCTGCCAAAACCTATGGACCCACGTTTATTGCCAAATGTTGCCCGTGCGGTTGCACAAGCGGCTATCGACTCTGGTGTGGCTGCGATCACCACTTTACCTAAATACGCCGACTAGGCTAAAAGTGGTAAAAACATCGAAAAGAGGCTAATTAGCCTCTTTTTTGTTTTTAAGTGGACATTAAAGTCACAGCGTCTTAGTTGCCTTTTAGGTTATGCTACTGAATAATCAACGGACAACTTTTGTTGAACTTCTGTTAAAATCGCACAAATAATTATAATAATCCTGCAGGATAGCGGATAGATGAAATTCACCCGAATGTTAACTACAAAATTAACCAGCTTTTGGTTAATGTCATTAGCCGCTATCGCCTTCGTATTTTTGCTGAGCGCTATGATGAGTTTCGTGCAGCTGACCTATAAATTTCAGCAGCAAAAAGTAGTTGAACTCGAAACTATGTTAGTGGACCAATATCAACACCAACCCGATTGGGATTTGGAAGCTTGGCTGCCACCCATGCTGCTTGCTTACAATGCCGTTAATTTTCGGTTGACCTTGAAAGATGAAGTGTTATTTACCTATGAAGGCAACCTTTCTACGCAAAATGCGATGGTGTATGACCATGTGCTAGAGCCGATATCTGGCTTGCGTATGCAGTTAACCTTGACTCAGCCCTTTGAACATTACACTTTCAGTTGGTATGAAATTCTGATTTTGTTGGTCGGTATCTTAGCCGTGGCTGCCTTAGTGCGTTTTGGTTATTTATGGTTTTCACAGCAGCTCGATGGCATTGAAGAATTAGCCTTACGCAGTCGATTGATTCTGCAAGGTAAGTATGAGCAAGCACTCGCTACCCCTGGAAATGGTAAACCAAGGCTGATTAACCGTGCTTTGACTAAGTTGTTAGAAGAGTTACAGGACGCACAAAAGGAGCGGGGGCGTTTCGACAAATTCATCCGTTCTAATACCTTTCTTGATGCGGAAACGCGCATTGGTAACCGACTCTTTTTGAATAATCGTCTCGACGCCCTTAGTCATAATCAGGCTATGCTTGCCCACGGGGTAATCTATTTATTAGAAATGGATGATCTGGATTTATTGCAGCAATCCCAAGGTGAAGCAGTGACGAAAGAGCTATTAAACTCGACAGTTAATGCGATAAGTCAATTACTGCAAACTCAAGCTAATAGTATTTTTGCCCGTCGTTCCCATAATCAATTTGCCATAGTCGTGCCGCAAATCTCCTTAATTGAAGCGGATCAATTTGCCAGCAAATTACTCAAGATATGTCTAAGCCAGCCTTTGCCTGATGTTGAGAATAGCGATAACTTTTTCCACCTCGGATGCGCTTATTTTACCGCAGGCGATAATGCGGCTCAGTTAATTGAAGAAGCCGATATGGCTTTGAGGGCGGCACAATTACAGGGTAATAGTAATTGGTTTATGTACGACAAAGGCGCGATTGATGAAGAATTTGCCAAAGGCTCAGTGCGTTGGCGAAGCTTTTTAGAAAACGCGTTAGTGCAGCGGCGCTTTTTTCCCTTTAGCCAACCCATAATCGACTCTGATGGTAATGAGCACCATAAAGAGATATTTACGCGGGCTCGGGATAATCAGGGGGCGTTAATCCGTGCCACACTCTTTATTCCTATGGCGAATAAATGTGGCTTAATGCCACAGGTTGAACGGCAAATTATTGAGCGGGTATTGTTATTATTGTCGAATGAATTAGCAGACGGCGTATCGAATGCTCAAACAGTTAAGAAATCAGCGCCGCAGATATACAGTATTAATCTGAGTTTGGATTCGCTAATGAGCCGAGCCTTCACTCAATGGCTAAAAACGACGCTATTAGAATATCGCCATCTCACCACGCGACTGATTTTCGAAGTGTCTGAAGATATCGTTATTCAACATCAAGAAAAGTTGCAGCCTAAATTAGATATGATCCGTAAAATGGGCGCGAGATTATGTGTCGATCATGTGGGTCAGCAGGTTGTCGGTACTTATTACATTCGCGAATGTCATTTTGATTTAATTAAATTACACAGATCCATCGTGCGTCATATTCATTTACGACCAGAAAACCAATTATTTATTCGCAGTTTGATTGGCGGTTTATATCGAACGGAAGTACAAGTCTGCGCCGAAGGGGTAGAAGTCTTTGAAGAGTGGCAGACACTGCAAATCCTCGGTGTTGGCGCAGCGCAGGGAATGTATTTCAGTGAACCCATAGAGGCTAAGTAAGGGAAGTTCAGTGTTTGGGTGATTAATGTCGTCTTAGAGACAAATAGATCCTATTATTCACGTATTTATCTATAAAATACGAGCATTTGCGGCTAAACTAGCCAGTGCCAAAAATATGACGTTTGCGGTTTTTATTCTGTATCGAGCAGGTCATAGGTCAAGGAGCACTGGAGAGTGGAGTGACAGGAAGTTTGTGCGAAAGAGACTACTCAAGCTTTTAAATTCAGTTGGTTATAGGCATCTTTATGGAAAAAAGTCTTATAGGTCGATTAGCCTTTTGGCAGAAGAGAACAGAACCGACTAGCCTTGGTGTCTATGTCTGCGCCGATAAATTATGGGTTTACGCACCTGCCCAAAAAGAAAATGCTGAGCAGTGGCTACCCTTTGAGCTGAAAGATGATCACTGGTCATTGGCGTTTGCTGCTGTGGCTAAATCCTTTCCCAATGCACAGTTACAGCTGATTTTGGCTTCCGGCCTTTATCAATTACTGCTGACTGATAAACCGAATGTCGATACTGTCGAGTTATCCCAAGCTTTGCTGTGGTCAATTAAAGACATGGTCACGCTACCTGTACCGCAAATCCATTTGGATTACTTTGAGTCACCCATTCCGAGTAATAAAATCAATGTTGTGGTGGTGGATAAAGCTAAGCTAGTGAGTATGGTGCAGGCCATTCATGAACAAGATTTACAACTTTTCGGTATTAGTATCGAAGAGTTAGCCGTGACTAACCTATTTAATGATGACAACCAAGCGCGTCTGGTGGTAAGCCATAATCCCGGTCAAGAATTGCTACTGACTGTGGTTAAGCAAGGTCAGCTGTATATGCAGCGTCGCGTGCGCGGATTTACTCAATTGGATAAGACTCAAGCGGATGAGTTAAGTTATGGCATGGCAGACAATTTAAGCTTAGAAATTCAGCGTTCTATGGATTATTTTGAAAGTCAATTGAGACAGGCTCCGGTATCTTCTATCGAACTCCTCGCGGATGGTGCCGTGGATGCTTTAGCTAAGTTAGTCTCGGCAAACTTCAATCAAGCTGTGAATGTCATTGATAAAAGCTGTGTTGGCGCGCGAATGGCGGGATTAGCCTTTGCTGAATTTTATCGAGGTACTGAGTGATTAAATACCGAGTCAATCTTTACACTCCTTCATTATTACCCCCGAAGCAAAGATTAACCTTTGCGCGTTTAAGTGCTTACGCCTTGGTTTTTGCGAGCTTATTTGCGGTTTTAGGTGGTTATAGCTACTGGCAAGTCAGTGAGTTACAACAGGCCCAGCAGTTGGCTGCCCAACAAAAGCAGCAATTCGATACCCAAAAACAGGCATTAGAAGCACAAATTGCTGCGCGTAAACCCGATGCCGATCTTGTTGCGCGAGTCGATTTAGCGAAACAACAGTTAGAGCTGAAGCAATTACTCATGGGAGAATTGAGTCTTAGGACTTCTTTAACTAGCCGTGGTTTTGCGCCAGTTCTTAAAGATTTAGCCGTCGTGTCGGATGCGAGTGTTTGGCTTAGTCATATCGTCATTAATGAGCAAGATTTTATGTTCGAAGGTTTTGCCGACCATCCTCAAAGCATTCCGCAGTGGATTGGCAAACTTAAAACTACGCAGACTTTAAAGGGGCAAGCTTTCTCGTCGATGAGCATGGATCGCGGTGAAGATAAACCTTTGGCCTTTACCTTGAAAAGCGATAACAAGGAGGAAGCCGCGCAATGAAGCAAAAGTTAGCCCAATTAGGACAACAGTTTGATGCGCTAAGTCGCCGTGAGCGAGTGTTGATCTCAGTCGCCATTCTGGCCGTGGTCGGCATGCTGAGTTATTTACCCTTAGAGTCCCTGTGGAAAACCCATGTGGCTGTTTCACAACAACTAAAAGCCTTAGATCAGGAAAACGCGATTTCGGCTCAGCAGATTGACTTGTATCAGCAACGTTTAGCGTTAGATCCCAATCAAGATTACCAACAGCGTTTAGTGCTGTTGCAGCAACAGAATCAAGCCCTAGATGCCCAGCTCGATGAGCAGATGGTGGATATGGTGCCGGCAGACTATATGCCGCAGTTGCTGGGTAATTTACTAGGACAAGTGCAAGGGATTAAATTAATTAAGTTTATGTCGATAGCGCCCATCCCTTTATTACCCGTGGGTGAAGATAAAAAACTCAATCTATATAGCCATGGTATTCGCTTGAGTCTAGAGGGCGATTATTTTTCTGTGTTGCGCTTTGTGGAAGCCGTTGAGGCCATGCCAGATAAACTTTATTGGAAGCGTCTCGACTATAAAGTTGCGGAATATCCAAAAGCGACCGTTGAGATTGAACTTTATACCTTGAGTATTAATAAGGACTTTATCAGTGTTTCTAAATAAGTCTTATATTATCAGTGTGTTGTTATTGGTTAGTAGCCCTATGGTGTCTGCTGAATCGCTGCGCGACCCGACTTTGCCCGGTAAAGGCTTTGCTGTGCAGGGTCATGCGAGTCAAACGCAGGATCAGGCGCTTGTACTTAACAGCATAGTAAGCTCAGGAAACACGGCTTATGCTGTGATAAATAACAAGATATTGTCTGTTGGCGACAGCGTTCAGGGGCTGAGTATTGTTAAAATTACCCCCACTTATGTATCGCTGTCCGATGGACGGAAATTGACATTGTTTCAAGCAATAACAGAGAGATAGGGAATACACCTCAGATGAAAGCGATTAAATACTTTACACCTCTGCTCTCACTTTGCCTTGTGGCGTGTCAGACCACAAATAGGCCACAGCCGGAGGCGAGTAAGGCGGAATTAGCGGCCTCAATGGCGACGGCAACGGCATCAACGACGCCACCGCCTGCGACTATGCCGGATGCGGTTCAGCGGGAATTGAATTCAGGCGCATTGCTATCAGGTTTGACCCCCACATTGGAAACTGAGCGTCGTTTCGATGTATCAGCCCACGATGTTGATGCTAAAGTATTTTTTCCAAGCTTAGTCCAAGGTACACCGCTGAGTGTTGCCGTACATCCTGACGTGCAAGGTACGATTTCATTATCCCTTAAAGGTGTGACGTTAACTGAAGCAATTCAAGTGGTTGAAGATATCTACGGCTACGAAGTGAGTCGCGAAGGTCGCATCCTAAGAGTGTTTCCTGCTGGGATGCGTACCGAGACGTTTCCGCTGAATTATCTCTACATGGAACGCGATGGCTTATCTGTGACGTCAGTGAGTTCAGGACGGATTTCGGATAGCAATAATTCCAACAGTAATTCGAACAATAACAATTCAAACAATAGCGGCTCGAATAATAACAATAACTCGAACAGCAGTAATGGCAATAACTCGAGTAGTAATGGCGGTAGCGATAGTAGCAACGGTACTTTTATCCGTTCGCGTACTAAGACAGATTTTTGGGGAGAGTTGAAAGAGACATTATCCTCGATAATCGGCGAAACGGGTGGCGGTCGTCAGGTTGTTGTTACGCCGCAGGCGGGTTTAGTGACTATTCGTGCTTTTCCTAGTGAATTACGCCAAGTGCGTACTTTCTTAAATTCCGCAGAAAGTCATTTGCAGCGCCAAGTGATTTTAGAAGCGAAGATCCTCGAAGTCACATTATCCGATGGTTATCAGCAAGGTATCCAATGGGATAATGTGCTGGGACATGTTGGCAATACTAATGTGAATTTTGGTACATCAGCGGGCTCAGGTTTAAGTGATAAAATCACCTCGGCTATGGGTGGTGTCACCTCGTTGAGCATTAAAGGTTCTGACTTTACGACTATGATCAACCTATTAGATACCCAAGGTGATGTAGATGTACTGTCTAGCCCAAGGGTCACTGCATCGAATAACCAAAAAGCCGTAATTAAAGTGGGTTCCGATGAGTACTTTGTCACCGACGTTTCTTCGACCACAGTTGCGGGAACAACACCTGTGACGACTCCGCAAGTCGAGCTTACGCCGTTTTTCTCGGGCATTGCCTTAGACGTTACGCCGCAAATTGATAGTGACGGCAATGTGTTACTGCATGTGCATCCATCTGTTATTGATGTAAAAGAGCAGAGAAAAAACATCAAAGTGAGTAATGAATTGCTTGAATTACCCTTAGCTCAGAGTGAAATTCGTGAGTCTGATACTGTCATCCGCGCTGCTTCCGGTGATGTGGTGGTGATTGGTGGTTTGATGAAGAGTGAAAACATCGAAGTGGTATCACAAGTGCCTTTGTTGGGTGATATTCCCTTCCTAGGTGAATTGTTTAAAAACCGTAGTAAGCAGAAGAAGAAAACCGAGCTTATTATTCTGTTAAAACCTACGATAGTCGGTGTCGATACTTGGAAAACGGAGCTGCAACGTTCTAAGACCTTATTAGATCGTTGGTATCCGGAGACAAAGTAAGCTTCTATGTATCAGAAGCATTTTGGCCTAAGCCAACCTCCATTTTCACTAACACCCAATACCGGATTTTTTTTCGGCCTGTCGCCACATGTGGAAGCCTTGCAAGTCTTGCAAACTGCGCTGCAAACGGGCGAAGGCTTTATCAAGGTGACAGGGGAAGTGGGGACAGGTAAAACGTTGATTTGCCGCAAGCTCATTAACGAATTGCCGAGTCAGTTTCATTGCGCATATTTGCCTAATCCTTATCTCACTCCTGCTGAATTACGCTGGGCGGTAGCGAGTGAGCTGGGCCTTAAATACACCAGCAATATCGACCAGCAGCAACTCACAGGACTTATTCAACAGCAGCTTTTAGCCTTGAGCGCCCACGGTCACGCCATCGTATTGGTACTCGATGAAGCGCAGGCATTGCCGGACGACAGTCTTGAGGCGCTGCGGTTATTCACTAATCTGGAAACCGAGACACGTAAATTATTACAGGTAGTGTTATTTGGGCAACCCGAGCTCGATGACAGGCTTAAACGCCAAGAATTTAGGCAATTAAGACAGCGTATTACTTTTAGCTACAACCTTCGCCCACTGACATGGGATGAAACCGATGCTTATATTCGCCACCGGTTAGCTATCGCTGGGCGTGCGGGCGAACCACTCTTTACATCACGGGAAACACGTCAGATAGCCTATGCGTCCCGAGGGATCCCCAGATTGATCAATATTCTTGCCCATAAAGCCTTGTTATTGAGTTTCGGCGAAGGCGCTACTCGTGTGCAAACCTCCCACGTTAAAGCTGCAATTCAAGACACCGAAGATGCAAGTGTTCGCCGATTATTATCGTGGAAATGGTTGCCTTTTTTCACTTTGATGACAGTGGCTTTCGGTTTGGGATTACAACACTTTTTCAGGGGTGTTGTATGAGCGTGATCAACAAGATGCTGCAGGATCTCGACAGACGTCAGCAGGGGCATGAGCTCAGCAACGTGGCTCAGCCACAGGTGCAATATTTAGCTCGCAGGCGGGCTCCGTTTAACGGGCTGCTGCTCTGTGGTGTGTCATTGCTATTCGGTGGCGGCGCGGTTTATGGCTGGCAACTTTTCATGGCAAAGCCTGCTGAAGCGACTATTTCGGCTCAAGCAAATGGGCAAAATGAATCTACTCAGACTCAAATCGAGCCTGTGCAGGTAGACAAGATTACCTCGAGACAGCCTTCAGCAAGCGTCGAAGTCGTCGAAGAACCGCTTAACGTTGCGACTACGCAGGAGTTTACGACTAAGAATGAAGAGCTTGAACCCAGTGTCGACGACGTTGTACTTAATCAGCCGCAAGAATTTGAATCAGAACATGATGTTGAACAAGAGTCACAACGGCAACAAGATGAGAGCTCAGCACTCGCAGATGACCTAGTCGATACGTCAAGCGAGCCAAGCCATTCACAGTCAAATCGTGTGACATCGAGTGTGCGAAGCGCCGAGGTCACTGCTGCCGCACCCTCTGCATTAATGATGTCAGAACGTGCCAGTGTTGCCGCCGATAATGAACTTAACGCGAGCAATGAGCAAGAAGTTAAAGCTGATGCAGGCACTAATCGACTCACGCCCCAACAGCAAGGGCAAATGGCGATTACTGAGGTGAAGTTGACCCCAAAGCAGCTGGCGCAGAAGCGGTTCACCTTAGCGAGTGAGGCTGAAAGGGATGGCAAACTCAAAGATGCCATTAGTTATTATGAGCAAACATTAGGCTTTGATCCCAGTATGCATGAAGCGCGCAAGCAGTTAGCTGCGCTGCATTATGGGCAAGGTCAATTAGCCAAAGCCAGTGAAGTGTTACAGCAAGGCATGCTGTTATTCCCACAGCAGTTAGACTTTGCCTTATTGCTTGCTCGGGTTCATCAAGCCTCAGGTCAGGCTGATCTCGCATTAGCGACGTTAGCCAACATACCTGACACGCATCCGTTGGCGAGACAAAAGTGGAT
This sequence comes from Shewanella sp. NKUCC05_KAH, assembly GCF_019345585.1. Lineage (NCBI taxonomy): Bacteria > Pseudomonadati > Pseudomonadota > Gammaproteobacteria > Alteromonadales > Shewanellaceae > Shewanella > Shewanella sp. NKUCC05_KAH. The sequence continues at coordinate 164,005 of NZ_JAHKQZ010000007.1, read as the reverse complement.
GGCACAATCGGATTTGGCGCAAAAGTTAGGGCAGTTTTCGTTGTCAGAACAAGCCTATAGACAATTATTGCAACAAGAACCTCAACAGGCTAAATGGTGGATGGGGCTGGCCTATGCGCTCGATTCGCAGCAGCAATTTCCCCAAGCACGCCAAGCCTATCGGACTGCTTTAGGCCATAGAGGCTTATCGGCGCAGGCGAGTGCCTTTATTGAACAACGTTTGACTCAGCTAGGAGATAGCCAATGAAACCCAGATTAAAAATGCGTTTGGGCGATCTGTTAGTTCAAGAAGCCATTATTACTGAAGCGCAGTTGCAACAGGCGTTGGCCGAGCAGCGCAATACGGGCAAAAAACTGGGTCGTACTCTGATTGATTTGCAATCGATTACCGAACATCAGTTACTGCAGTTCTTGTCGCAACAATTGAATGTGCCTTTGCTGGATATCAGTAAAATGCCAATCCCTGCGGAAGTGGTGCATCTTATTCCTGAGGTGCAAGCACGACGTTTCCGCGCTTTAGCGGTTGAAGACCGGGGCGATAGCGTATTGGTTGCAATGAGCGACCCCGCGGATTTGCAGGCGCTCGACCACCTCGAAATGCTTATCGCGCCTAAGCGTTTGAAGTTAGCGGTAGCGCCCGAGCAGCAACTGCTGCAAGCGTTTGATAACTTATATCGCCGTACAGACCAAATTGCTCAGATCGCCGGTAAGCTCGAAGAAGAATACGCCGCCGATGAGATGTTCGATTTAGCCAGCCTCACGTCGGGTGACAGTGACAATGAAACCACAGTGGTTAAGTTGCTGCAGTCGATTTTTGAAGATGCGGTGCAAATGCGCGCCTCGGATATTCATATCGAACCCGGTGATAAAGCCTTACGTATTCGCCAGCGTATCGATGGTCAGCTACATGAAACGATTCTGAATGAAGTTAATATTGCTGCCGCTTTAGTATTGCGACTTAAGTTGATGGCGGGTCTCGATATTTCCGAGAAACGTTTGCCGCAGGATGGTCGTTTCCATATGGAAATCAAAGGTCATCATATCGATGTGCGTATGTCGACTATGCCGATTTACCACGGCGAATCTGTGGTGATGCGTTTACTCGATCAATCGGCGGGTTTATTGACCTTAAACGAAACCGGTATGCCGCCTGCTATTTTGGCGCGTATTCGTAAACAGATTAAACGTCCCCACGGCATGCTACTGGTCACAGGTCCAACGGGTAGCGGCAAAACGACCACCTTGTACGGTATTTTGAGCGAGCTCAATACCGCCGACCGTAAGATCATCACGGTGGAAGATCCGGTCGAATATCAATTGCCGCGGATCAACCAAGTACAAGTTAACCATAAGATTGGCTTAAACTTTTCAAATGTATTACGCACCACCTTGCGTCAAGACCCTGATATCATCATGGTGGGGGAAATGCGTGACCAAGAAACCGTGGAGATTGGTCTTAGGGGCGCATTAACGGGTCACTTTGTGCTATCGACCTTGCATACCAACGATGCGGTCACCAGTGCGCTGCGTTTACTCGATATGGGCGCTGCGAGTTATTTAGTTGCTAGTGCCTTAAGGGTGATTATTGCCCAGCGTTTAGTGCGCCGTGTCTGCCATAACTGTGGGGTAGAGTATCAACCGACACCGCAGGAAAAAGCCTGGCTGAGTAGTGTGAGCCGCAAAGATTTTACCCATGCGAATTTTAGAATTGGCACGGGTTGCCAGAGTTGTAATGGCAGTGGTTATCGTGGCCGTATTGGTATTTTTGAAATCCTCGAGCTAGACGAAAAGATGATCGATGCTATGCGTACTGGTAATCCGCAGGATTTTGCCAGAGCCGCGTTGCAGAGTCCTAACTTCACCCCACTCGCTGAGTCTGCTTTGCAATATCTGAGCGAAGGCATGACGACGATTGAAGAGGTCGCTAAGTTGGTGGAAGACGTGAGTGAATCTCAGATACCTTTGTCGAAGGATATTATCAGCCAACAAGGCGTTGAGGCGTAATTATGCCAATTTATCAATACCGTGGACGCAGTGGTCAAGGTCAATCCGTTACGGGACAATTGGATGCCGCGTCGGAAAGTGCCGCTGCTGACATGCTATTGGCGCGTGGCATTATCCCCCTTGAAGTCAAAGTCGCCAAAGTGGCTAAGTCGTTCTCACTGACTAAGTTATTTGGTGGCAAAGTCGCGTTAGAAGAATTACAGATTTTTACCCGACAAATGTACTCCTTGACCCGTTCTGGCATTCCTATTTTGCGGGCAATAGCAGGCTTATCTGAAACGGCGCATTCCCAGCGAATGAAAGATGCGCTTAATGATATTTCTGAGCAGCTCACCGCAGGGCGCCCCTTGTCATCATCCATGAATCAACATCCCGATGTGTTTGATTCTTTGTTTGTTTCTATGGTGCACGTAGGGGAGAACACGGGTAAGTTAGAAGATGCCTTCATTCAACTTTCAGGTTATATCGAGCGTGAGCAAGAGACGCGGCGACGAATTAAATCGGCCATGCGTTATCCCATGTTTGTATTGATTGCGATTGCGCTCGCTATGGTGATCCTCAATATCATGGTGATCCCTAAGTTTGCCGAGATGTTTTCTCGCTTTGGCGCCGACTTGCCGTGGGCGACAAAAGTGTTGATTGGTACATCAAATCTATTCGTGAATTATTGGGCGCTGATGTTGGTGGCGCTGATTGGCACTATTATTGGCATTCGTTACTGGCACCATACGGAAAAAGGCGAGAAGCAGTGGGATAAGTGGAAGTTACACATTCCCGCCGTAGGGTCGATTATTGAGCGTTCGACGTTAGCCCGTTATTGTCGCAGTTTCTCTATGATGCTCAGTGCGGGCGTACCGATGACGCAGGCCTTAAGTTTAGTGGCCGACGCGGTAGATAATGCCTATATGCACGACAAGATAGTCGGTATGCGCCGTGGCATAGAGTCTGGCGACTCTATGCTGAGGGTATCGAATCAGAGCAAGTTATTTACGCCACTAGTGCTGCAAATGGTGGCTGTGGGGGAAGAAACGGGGCAAATCGATCAATTACTCAATGATGCGGCAGATTTCTATGAGGGTGAAGTAGACTATGATTTAAAGAACCTCACCGCGAAATTGGAGCCAATTTTGATCGGTTTTGTGGCCGTGATTGTCTTAGTGTTGGCCTTGGGGATATATCTGCCAATGTGGGATATGCTCAATGTGGTCAAAGGCGGTAAGTAAGCGATATGGATAATATTTATTTCCTATCTTATACGTAGGACTGAGGTTAAATGCAGACTCAGCAAAAGGCTGAAAGCGATCTATTACGTATCTATGGACGTATGATCGCCATTGGAATTGTATTGGTTATCATGGCGGTGATCGGAGCTAAGTACTTTTTTACGCTACCGCAAATAGCGGTTCGTGGATTGGAAGTGGAACACACCCGTTTTTTAAATGTGCTGGTGATGGTGCGTTCCCAGTGGTTGTCTTTGGGTAAGCCGGCGCAATTGCAGTTGAACTGGGAGGTATTTGATAATCCCTCCCCAGAAACTGAGTCGAGTGTTGTCGATATCAATGATTTAGGATGGCCACAACCTAAGCACTTAAATGATCAAGGCTGCCAAGATTTGTGGCAAGAGTTAATGGGCGCTGAAACTGATAATTTAGGTCTAGAGGCGGATTATTTGGCTAAGGATAATAGCTGCCACTATCGGTCTAAAAATGGCGATAGTTTAGGCTATCAACTGAACTCTGGCAGGGTCATTTTTTTGACTGTTCCGTAAAATATTGTTAACTCAATGGCTTTTTAAAATTGATTTAACTGTTAGAATAAAATTTCTGAGGTCTGGGGACATATATATGAAAACTAAGCAAACAGGGTTCTCATTAATCGAACTTGTGATTGTGATTGTGATTTTGGGTTTGCTCGCCGCAACGGCGATCCCACGATTCTTAAATGTCACCGATGATGCTGAAGATGCCAGTGTTGACGGTGTTGCGGGTGGTTTATCGACTGCAGTTAGCTTTGTGCGTTCTCAGTGGGAAGTTGATGGGCGTCAAAATAGCAGCGTTATCCTCGACGGTAACACAGTAAATGTCGATACACGTTTTGGCTATCCAACGGGAACTTCAGTAACCAGTGCGACAGCTATGACAAATGCCAGTTGCCAAGAAGTGTTTAACACTGTGTTGCAGAGTGCTCCACGTAACGTATTATTTAACCAAGATGCACGTAATCAACGTTATACCGCTCGTGTTATTAACGCCGCAGGCGGCAGTGCTAACTCAATTGCTGGCGCAGTCGTCGCAGGTTTAGATTTATGTGTTTATCACCAAGTGGCTTCACTGGTGCTAAATCAAACGAATGGTGTACCCACTCCTGCCCCTGATTTAACAACGGTAGGTGCTAAGGGAATAGTGTATAACCCAGGCACAGGCAGAGTATTAAGTTTCACCCAAACGCCATTTGTACCATAGAAACTAAAGCGTCATGCTTAAGTTAATCAACTTTTTTGTAAAGTTATTGAATAGGTAATTAAGAATGAAAAGACAACAAGGTTTTACCTTAATTGAATTGGTCGTAGTTATTATTATTTTAGGTATTCTTGCTGTCACAGCGGCACCTAAGTTTATAAATTTGCAAGGAGATGCCCGTAAGTCGACAGTCGAAGGCGTTAAGGCTGCGTTGCAAGGTGCAAATACTCTTATTTATTCAAAGGCAGCCATCCAAGGCTTGGGTAAAGCTGCTGATGAAAGTGTTGTTATTGGTAAAAATGGTGCTGCAGATATTGTAGTAACAGCTGATTTTGGTTACTTGAATAGCAAGACTAGTTCTGCAGTTGTTCAAACTAACCTTGAAAAAGCCTTGGATATGAAATTTGATGCATTGGCGACTGACACTGTAGGTACAGCGAATGACTTTGGTGTTGTGTACAAGAGTGCAACATCTTTTATTATTGTTCCTAAGGGAAAGAAAGACACTGATGCCTGCCGTTTAGAATATACACCTGCAACTAGCACTACATTACCTGTGTATTTAGTTGTAGCTACCGCGTGTTAATGGAGTTTCGCAGAATGAAAAAGCAAAATGGTTTTACATTAATTGAATTAGTAGTTGTTATTATTATCTTAGGGATTTTGGCTGTGACTGCGGCGCCTAAATTTATCAATCTACAATCAGATGCTCGAGCTTCAACCGTTAAAGGTCTAGAAGCTGCGATTAAAGGTGCGGATACGCTTATCAACTCAAAGTCTTTAATTGCAGGTAATAATACTGTTGCCGCTTCAGCAACTACTTTAGTTACTGTTGCTACAGGCAAAACAGTTTTGATTAATTATGGTCATGCCACACCTGTATGGACTGGTTCCTTGGAAAATGCTTTGGATATTAATGCTGCTGCTAGCGGAACATCAAGTGAGTGGATCTATCTGGAAGATAGTGCAAGTAAGAGCATTTATTTCTATCCACGAGGACAAATTAGTCCTTTAGCTGCAACTGCTCCTGGTACATGTTACGTGCAATACATTAATAATCTGACTTCATACGGTCCAATTACAGTGACTCCTGTAGTAACAGGCTGTTAAGTCTATTAATACTTAAAGGCCTGCCTAGCAGGCCTTTTTTTTAGATAAAATACGGTTCTTACATGATTTTAAATAAATGAGCCAGCCAAGGGTTTTCCGACATTTATTTGCGTTAATCATATAGTTGGCAGAAACTGAACCTAGTACATGAAATCAGCAATTAACGCGAGTGATGCTTAAATTCTCTATGTCAAAACAGGCCGGATTTACTTTAGTAGAATTAGTAACGACCATCATCTTGATTTCAATTCTTGCTGTGGTTGTACTGCCACGCCTGTTTACTCAGTCTTCCTACAGTGCCTATAGTTTACGTAACGAGTTCATTAGCGAGCTGCGTCAAGTACAGCAAAAAGCGCTCAATAATACCGACAGATGTTTTCGTGTAACTGTTTCTGGCACTGGCTATCAAGTGAGTCAATTCTCTGCCCGAAATGGGGCGGTTTGTTCTGGTACCGCATTATCGCCAAACCCGCTTTATACCCAAGCTTTTCAAGGTGGTGCTCAATTAGTGCTAGTGAGCACTAACAGCAGCAACTTTACCCTTGATTTCGATATCAATGGCCGACTTTTTCCAAGCTGTAATGGTGATTGTATTCGCGTGACCGCAAATGACACTGTGATGATTAATATATCCTCCGAGGGCTATATTTATGCGAATTAATCCTCGGTTGCTATTGGGCAAAGTATCAGTAAAAGCATCCAAAAAAGCCAAACCACAGAAGGGTTTTACCCTTATCGAATTAGTGATTGGCATGCTGGTGATTGGCATTGCAATAGTGATGCTAACCAGCATGTTATTCCCCCAAGCTGATCGTGCGGCCAGTACCTTACATAGAGTACGCAGTGCTGAGCTTGCACATTCGGTGATGAATGAAATCTGGGGTAAACGTTACGATCAAAACACCAATGCCAATGGTGGCACGCCAGCCTGTGGTAGTCCGCTAGGGAGTAATTGTTCAACGTCATTAGGCCCTGAGTTCGGTGAGAGTCGAAACAACTTTAACGATGTGGATGATTACAACGGCTTAAATGAAACCGCGACTATGCTCAATTCGACCCAAACCTATGCAAATGCTTATCCTAACTATCGCTTAAGCGTCACAGTTGCCTATGGCGCAGTGTCCAATACTAAGCTAGTGACGATTAATGTGACTACGCCCGACAACGAAGTGATTACTTACAATATGGTGAGGAGTAATTACTGATGGCCTCACCTTTATCTACGGTTAATAAAAAATCCACACTAGGTTTTACCTTGGTCGAGATGGTCACTGTTATCTTGATTCTGGGGATTCTCGTGGTCGGGGTAAGTAGTTTTATTATTTTTGGTACGCGGATTTTTGTTGAGTCGAGTTCAGTCGATCAAGTGCTAAGTCAGAGCCGTTTTGCTGTTGAGCGAGTGACCCGTGAGTTGCGTAGTGCCTTGCCTAATAGCCTGCGAGTTAATACCGATTCGCTAACCTATCAATGTATTGAATTTGTGCCTATCGAAGCCAGCACGACTTATCTAACCATGCCAATTGTGCCTGCTGCTGCCGCGAGCACTGGGATAGTTATTCTAGATAATACGGTGAGTGCGATTCGTGTGAATCAATTCGCTTGGATCTATCCCTTGATTGATGCCGATGTGTATAGCAGCGCGAGACAAAAGCGAGCGCAGGTTAAAACGATTGCTACTGCGCCTTCCCCTTTGGAGCATCAAGTGACGCTGACTTTTACTGCGCCAACACGTTTTGCCGAAGCATCACCACGGCAAAGGATCTATTTTGGTTCGAGTCCAGTGAGCTATTGCTTTGAAAAGGGGCCAAGCGGCAATGAATTACAATTATTGCGTTATGCTGGTTATAACTTTAATGCCGTTCAGCCAAATCCTGCCGCTATGCCTGCCACTATGGGCACGGGCGTGCTAATGGCGCAAAGTGTGGCAAATGTTTTAAATAATGGTGCTGATTTACCGCTGATTTTAACGCCATCTAGCCTAGTGAATAATGCTATGGTGCATTTACAACTGCGGTTTAATGTAAATGGTGAGACGTTCCAATATCGACATCAAGTGCAGGTGATCAATGTCCCTTAATTCACATTGTCGCTCGGTAGGGCGTAACTCAGCATCCAGATCATCACTATCAAGATCGTCCTCTCACGCTCTGCCTGCGCGTCAACACGGCAGTGCATTGATTATTGGCGTATTTGTGATCACTGTGATGTTTCTACTGGCGTCAGCTCTGATCAATATAGTGGAAGACGGGGATACTGGATTAACCCAAGAAGTGTGGGGCACGCGAGCCTTCGCCGCTGCGAACAGTGGCGCCGATGCCGCATTGGCAACATTATTCCCATTAAATGGTTCAGTTGGCATTTGCCCTGCAACGAGCACTTGGAATCCTCCTAATGTAACAGGTTTCCATGCCTGCACTGTGACCTTGACGTGCAAAGCCTATGCGGTAGGTACCACCACCCAATATCGAATCAACAGTAAAGCGGTATGTGAAAGCGGCGAGACCCGTGTTAGCCGACAAGTTGAGGTAGAAGCCCGTGGGAACTAAGTTATCAAAAATGGTATTTAACAAAATAATGGCCAAATTCCCATTAATCCTTTTACTCCTAATCACGGCATTTACATCCCATTTGGCAAAAGCAGATTGGACTAAAACCTTTATAGAAGGTGTAAACAATTACGATAGAAACGGTTCAATTACCTTCAACAGTTCTTATTTATACAATGCCCCTAATAATGCAGGTCGTTGGTATAGTGACTTGCCAACTTATAACTATTTTCAAGGAGGAAACAGCTTTGACAATTTGTGTGTAACATCTAACAACTCTTATCGTTGGTGTCGTTCTGGAGACTATATTGCAACTTTACCTTCTAATCGTGTTGATTTTTCTCAGTGCACTTCTTCAAGCCCTGACAATGTTGGGCCCCCCACGTGGGATAATACGCGAATTAATGTAACTGAAGGTGAGTATAATAATATTGTTCTTGATGGAGGTTCAGATAAAACAATTCGGTTCGTTAGCAATAATGGCGTGTATAAGATGAAGTCGCTTACTGCTACTTCGGGCCGTATTGAGCTGGCTGCTGGACAATATTGGATTGAGAATTTATCTATTAATGACGGTGTAACTCTGGTATTCCCATCAACTGGTACCGTGTCATTTTTTATTAAAAATAACTATAGGCATTACAACTTAAACACAGTTGGGCAACCAGAAAAATTTCTCATTTATAGCTACTCAAATTTCACTCTCAATGGAGGGGCATATCTTAAATCCTATGTTGTTGCTGAAGGGAATGCGGTGCTAGAGGGGAGTTCCTCTTTGGAAGGAGCTATTACTGCTAGAAATATTAGTTTAGGTGGCAATAGTAGTATTAAATTTGACGATAATGCAGCAAAGATTGATGTTGTTCCAAATTGTAATCCTGCACCTGTTTTACAATGCTTTAACGATAATTTCTCCCAAAGCACTTTGAGTAATGACTGGGTTGTTTCTAAAAGTAGTGGAGGATTTACCCCTTCTATCCAAGGCGGTCGATTACGCTTAACCGAAGCTAAATCTGACCAATCTACGGCATCTACCTATCAAAGACTCTTTCCTGGAAAAGCTAACTTAGTGGAGATCCAGTTTGATCACTATGCCTATGGTGGCAATGGTGCCGACGGCATTGCGGTAGTGTTATCGGATGCTTCTATAACGCCGCAGCCTGGCGCTTTTGGCGGTCCATTGGGTTACGGTTATAAACCTGGTATTAATGGGTTCGCGGGTGGTTGGCTTGGGTTTGGTATTGATGAGTTCGGCAACTTCTCCGGTGAAGGCGGTAGTTCTAATGTCGGCCAGCGACGCCAGTCCGTTGCGGTTCGCGGTTCGGGTGTCGGCACGTCAGGGTATAATTATTTACGCGGCGCTTGTAGTAATGGCACTACTAATACGAACGGTAGTTGCTTATCGCCTGCGGTAGACGGCAATAATGTGTCGCCTGCGCACAGGTATAAAATCACAATTGATTCGCAAGCCGCGAATCAATCTATTGTGAAAATTGAGCGTAATACAGGTTCGGGTTTTGTGACTTTAGTTCCCGCATTTAACGCCGCAGCACAAAATGGTCAGGCGGCCATTCCAAGTGATTTTTTATTGTCTTTAACGGGCTCAACGGGGGGCTCAAATAACAACCACGAAATCGATAACGTGCAAATTTGTGCTTTAAAATCAAATCCTATTGGTGCTCAGATCGATCATTTTGAGTTTGATCATACGGGTCAAGGTCTGACCTGTAATGCTGAGACGGTAACGATTAGAGCCTGTGCAAATGCGAGCTGTAGTCAACTCTTTACTGCACCTCTTAGCGCAACCTTATTACCTGATTCTGCGGCAGATGGCGTATGGGTTGGCGGTAATCAAGTGAGTTTTAGCGGTGGCACGGCGCAACTGCAACTGAGGCGAAATACTCCCGGTGTAGTGACTTTAGGCGTGAAGGGCTCTAATCCCACCACCAAACCATTAAGCAAAACCCTTTGCCGTATTGGTAATGGTGGCTTGAGTGAAAACAATTGTTCACTCACCTTTGCCGACAGTGGGTTTGTATTCGATGTACCCGATAAGCGTGCGAATCGCCCCGAGCAAGTGTTAGTCAAAGCGGTGAAAAAATCCGATGTGACGAAGCAGTGTGTCCCAAGTTTCCAAAGCCAGACCAAAACGCTGAATTTCTGGAGCAGTTACCAAACGCCAAGCGCGCCTATCTCACCTAAAGCCGTCACTATCAACAATACAGCAATTGGCAGTTCGAGCGCCTCGCCTACGGCGGTTAATCTGGTGTTTGATACTAACGGACAGGCAAGTATTTCAGTGAATTATCCCGATGCGGGTAAGTTACAATTAGATGCAAAATATGCAGGTACTGGTGATGAACAGGGCTTAGCCATGGCAGGTTCAGACCAATTTGTCAGCGTACCAGCGGGATTGTGTGTTAAGCCGGTGGACGCCAGTGCCAGTTGCCCAAGTACGAATATGAGCTGCAATGCTTACCGTAAAGCCGGACAAAGTTTCGGCATGACGGTGCAAGCGATGGCATGGGAAAAAGATGGCGATCCGGACTTTTGTTCGGGCAACTTATCCACGCCTAACTTTAGTGATGCGCAGATGAAGCTTGCCAGTAAAGTCGTTGCGCCAAGCATTGCCAACGGCGGACTTGATGGGGCGTTAGGCGTGGCATCCTACAGCCACTCGGCGCAGGCCAATAATCTCAATACCATCAGCAATCAGACCATCAGCGAAGTTGGAGTATTCCAAATTGCAGCGCAGGCTAGCCCAAATTATTTAGGGACGGCAAGCAGCTTAAATATTCCAATTGGATATTCAGCTAATATTGGCCGTTTTGTGCCCGATAGATTTTTAGTCAGTAACGTATCGGTCATACCTGCCTGTGGCGGCTTTAGCTATATGGATCAGCTGTTCCCTATGTCGATGGAGCTCAGTGCTTTAAATATCGCGGGGGATATAACGAAAAACTATTTCCCGCCATTTTCCCTTGCCACGGCAAAACTGGTGGGAGAAAACAACAATAATGGTGTTGATTTACAGAGTCGCTTAAGTGCCTTACCTATAAAGGCTGATAGTTGGAATCAAGGTGTGGCGACGGTTGATGCTTCTTACCAAGCTAACTTTAGTCGGGTGACCCCAAATGTGGCGACGAATCTGTATCAGGATGGTCCCTTCGAGCTGCTCGATATTGGCGTGCAATTGATGGATAACGATCCTCGGCCGAATGGGCTTTACAGCTATGTGGCCTCACCAGACATGGATGCGGCATCAACAGGTACTTGCACTAACTGTAATGCTAAGAAAATCAGCACTCAAACCCTTCGTCATGGCCGTGTAGTGATGGATAACACCTATGGTCCTGAGACAGAAATACTGCGTATGCCGACTCGAGCCGAATATTGGAATGGCAGCAGCTGGGCCTTAAATACTGCCGATAGCTGCACAACGGCAGTGTATGCTTTGGGTTCGCAGGTTGATAATTCCGCTCTTGGTTACAATTTTGATCCCGACTTAGTGGCGGGACAAAGTGTTGTGCGTTCTGGCGGGACTGCAACATTCCAAGCTGGCAAATTTGAGTTGCTCTGGCAAGCCGTTACAACAAGTGGGTTGCCATACCGCGGCCAAGTGACGGCGCCCTTGGATGTGCCGACATGGCTAGAATGGTACTGGAATTGGAATGGCGTATCGCCAACAGCGGTCACTGAACCGCGGGCAAGTGCGTATTTTGGTCGTTATCGAGGGCATGACAAAATAATCTATTGGCGTGAGGTAAACTAATCTGAGTTATTTCTCTCATTAAATTGAACTCAGGCTTTCCCTTGAAATGGGCTGCCATTTTACTTATTAGAAGTCGACGAAAACGCTTGTAACAGATTCTAAATGCAATGCCTTAGTTTGATATTTGTTGCTGAATTGTGTGTTTACTCGTTTTTTGTTGCTGATATTTTCGTCAATAAACAGTATTTTCCGCTTAAATACTGTTTTTTACGTGGCGATTTGAAAAAAAATCACTTCATTAGCGATTGTTAACCTCCTCGGTCTTGTGGAATCAGGGTGGCATTGATAAAGTTAGCTGATTTTTCTTTTCTTCTGACTCCACAGAATACAGGCTAGTTACATGTTTAAGAAGCTACGCGGCATTTTTTCTAATGATCTATCGATCGATTTGGGTACAGCTAACACATTAATTTATGTTCGTGGCGAAGGCATAGTCCTCAATGAGCCTTCTGTTGTTGCTATACGTGGTGAGCGTAGTGGCTCCGGTCAGAAATCTGTTGCCGCGGTCGGCACAGAAGCTAAACAAATGCTAGGCAGAACGCCTGGCAATATCCAAGCTATCCGTCCAATGAAGGACGGTGTTATTGCAGATTTTTATGTGACGGAGAAAATGTTGCAGCACTTTATTAAACAAGTGCACAACAATAGTTTTTTTCGTCCAAGTCCACGCGTGCTTGTGTGTGTGCCCGTTGGTGCTACTCAAGTAGAACGCCGTGCTATTCGTGAATCAGCCATGGGCGCTGGTGCTCGCGAAGTGTATTTAATTGAAGAGCCAATGGCAGCTGCGATTGGTGCGGGTTTACCGGTATCTGAAGCGACCGGCTCTATGGTGGTGGATATCGGTGGTGGTACCACTGAAGTCGCGATTATTTCACTTAATGGTGTAGTGTATTCGTCTTCAGTCCGTATCGGCGGTGATAAGTTTGATGATGCGATCATCAACTATGTCCGCCGTAATTACGGGAGTTTGATTGGTGAAGCTACGGCTGAGCGTATCAAGCACACTATCGGCACTGCTTATCCTGGCGATGAAGTGCTCGAGATCGAAGTCCGCGGCCGTAATTTGGCAGAAGGTGTACCTCGTAGCTTTACACTGAACAGCAATGAAATTTTAGAAGCCTTACAAGAGCCATTATCTGGCATCGTAAGTGCTGTTATGGTGGCGTTAGAACAATCTCCACCAGAATTAGCTTCAGATATTTCTGAGCGCGGTATGGTGTTAACTGGCGGCGGCGCTTTATTGCGTGATTTAGACCGTTTATTAATGCAAGAAACCGGAATTCCTGTAATGGTGGCGGACGATCCATTGACCTGCGTAGCACGTGGCGGTGGTAAAGCCCTCGAAATGATTGATATGCACGGCGGCGATCTGTTCTCCGAAGAAACCTAATTTAACTTCGGTATGGGGCGGTTAATCACCGCCTTAGCTTTCCTATGAAGCCAATTTTTGTTCGTGGTATTTCAAACCAATTCCGTCTGACACTGGCAATTATTTTGTCGGTGGCTTTGCTCGTGGCTAATCATCGCCTCGATCCTGTACGGCAATCGTTATCCTCTTTTTTTAGTCCATTGCAGTATTTAGCGAGCGTGCCCGGTGTTGCGCTTGACTGGTCGTCTGAAAGTTTTGCCACCCGCAATATGTTAGCGTTGCAGAATAAAGAGCTGCTCAGGCAGCAATTGCTGATGAGTGAACGCTTACAGCGTTTCGAACACTTACGCCAAGAAAATGAACGTTTACGCGCACTGTTGGGCTCACCAGCCTACCTTGATTCGCGCAAAATGGTGGCTGAAGTATTGGAGGTGGCTAGCGATCCTTTCCATCACTATGCGGTGTTAAACCATGGTTCACGCAGTGGTGTATTTGTTGGGCAGCCTGTGGTCGACGCCCAAGGGGTTGTTGGCCAAGTGGTACAAGTCAGTGAAATGACCAGTAGGGTGTTATTGCTCTCCGATGTATCACACGGATTACCTGTGCGTATCACCCGTAATGATGTGCGCCTTGTTGCCAATGGTACGGGTGAGTTAGATGAAATAGAGCTGCGCCATGTGGCCAAGAGTACCGACATTCGTGTCGGCGATTTGCTGGTCACCTCAGGTTTAGGGAATCGTTTCCCGGAAGGTTATCCGGTCGCGCGGGTAATGGAAGTGTTGACTGAAGATGGTCAAAGTTACGCTCGAGTTACCGCCCAGCCTTTAGCGGCTTTAGATCGTATTCGTTATTTATTGTTGATTTGGCCATCCCCCGATTCTGGTGTGACTTTACCGAGTCAGCCTACCGTGCCTGCTGCGGATCATTCATCGAGCGATAATGTACCAAAAGCAGATAGCGCTGTTCCTGCTGGCGGAAGTGTCACGCCAGCAAAGGCTTCTAAACCTGTGACCGCGCCTGCGACCAAACCGTCAACGGAAACCACTCCTCCTGTGGCTGAGGTGCATTAATGAGTTTTCAGGCCGCCAATGGGCGCTTTATTGTTTGGGTGACATTATTTATCGGCGTGATCAGCCAGATCATGCCTTTACCAAGTGCTGTTGATGCTTGGCGTCCAGACTGGCTATTAATGATTGTTCTCTATTGGTCTATCGCATTACCCCACAGATACAACATCTTAACCGCATGGGTTTTAGGCCTAGTATTAGATATTTTATTGGGAGCCACCTTAGGTGTGCGCTCTTTAGCCATGTCTTTGGTTATTTATATTGCTATCTTGCATTGCCAGCGTCTGCGAAACTTCCCTCAATGGCAGCAGTCGTTAGTGATCATGCTACTGATTTGTATTTATCACTTAGTGATTTACTGGGTGGAATTTGTGATGCAAGAGGCGGTTTTCAAAACGGATCTATTTTTACCTGCGATTTCAGGATTAGTGATCTGGCCTTGGATATTTTGGATTTTACGTCGGGTTCGACGTCATTATAAGGTTCGTTAACTGTGGATTTAGTTTTAGCTTCAACTTCGCCACGTCGCAAAGAATTATTGGCACAGATTGGATTCGGTCGTCCTGAGTTTAGTTTCACGCAAGTGGCACCTGATATTGATGAAACTGTGCAACAGGGCGAAGCGCCAAGGGATTATGTACGACGTTTAGCTGCTGAAAAAGCCCAAGCTGGACTGGCATTATGCGCAGATATGTCACAGCCTGCTGTATTAGGTTCTGATACTATCGTAGTGCTTGAAAATCAAATATTAGGTAAACCGCTGGATGTGGCCGATGCTAAGCAAACGCTCAGTGAACTGTCTGGCAGAACGCATACTGTGATGACGGCTGTGGCACTGACCTACAAAGCAGGCGAGTCTGACTCAACCTTAAAAACCTCAGTGCGCTTAGTCGAAACACAAGTGCGTTTTTGCGCTTTATCGACAGCTGACATTGAGGCTTATGTGGCTTCAAAAGAGCCCATGGATAAGGCGGGCAGTTATGGCATACAAGGGCTCGGCGGTTGCTTTGTGGCTGCAATTGAAGGCAGTTATTCTGGCGTTGTAGGTTTACCTCTGGTTGAAACGCGTGAGTTGTTAGCCGAAGTTGGCTTTATTTAACTGCTGCTGGTTGCTTATATTGCGATTTTGGCTTGAGGTTAGAATGAACCTTATTGGCGTTTAGGGCTCTGAATCGAGTACTCCAATGACGTTGACCTTGTTCCTTTATTCGGTTTTCATGCTTAGAGAGTTTGTAACTTCGATTAATTAATCTAGTTTCCCGAATGGGGTGAGTCGTGAATACCAGTCGCTTAAATCCAAATAAAATACAGCGCAAGATGGGTTCAGAATTACTGATCAACGTAACTCCATCTGAGGCGCGCGTTGCTTTAGTTGAGCATGGTGTGCTGCAAGAAGTCCATATTGAACGCCGGATGAAACGGGGTTTAGTGGGTAATATTTACAAAGGTAAAATCAGCCGTGTGTTACCCGGTATGCAAGCCGCCTTTGTCGATATTGGCTTAGATAAAGCGGCTTTTTTACATGCGTCCGACATAGTACCGCACACTGAGTGTGTCGCCGATGTTGAGAAAGGTCATTTCGTTGTTCGTGATATCGCCGAGTTAGTCCGTCAAGGGCAAGACATTATGGTGCAAGTGGTTAAAGATCCGCTGGGGACTAAGGGCGCACGCCTAACGACCGATATCACGCTGCCTTCCCGTTATTTAGTCTTTATGCCAGGTTCTAGCCATGTTGGTGTTTCCCAGCGTATTGAACTAGAAGAAGAACGCAGTCGCCTCAAACAAATTACTTTGCCCTATGTTGATGATGACGGTGGTTTTATTATCCGCACCGCCGCCGAAGGCGTAGGGGAAGATGAGTTATCCCAAGATGCGGCATTTTTACGCCGAGTTTGGTCAAAGGTGAGTGAGCGACGTAAACGCAGTGGTGTGTCGCTCCTGTATCAAGATTTAGCCTTACCTGTGCGCATTGTGCGTGATTTTGTCGGTACTGAGCTGGACCGTATTCAAGTGGATTCTCGCCGCACTTTTGCCGAGTTGCAGTCTTTTGCGCAGGAGTTTATGCCAGAGATTGCCGATAAGATTGAGCACTATTCAGGACCTGCGCCTATTTTTGATCTCTACGATGTGGAGAACGAAATTCAACGTGCACTCGGCCGTAAAGTCGAGCTCAAGTCTGGTGGCTATTTGATCATAGATCAAACCGAAGCCATGACGACTGTGGATATCAATACCGGCGCCTTTGTGGGGCATAGGAATCTTGAAGAAACCATTTTTAATACCAACCTCGAAGCGACCCAAGCGATAGCGAGGCAGTTACGTCTGCGTAATCTCGGCGGCATCATTATTATCGATTTTATCGACATGATGACGGCGGATCATAAGGCTCGTGTTCTTAGTAGCTTAACCAGCGCTTTGTCTAAAGACAGGGTGAAAACCAATGTGAGTGGTTTTTCGGGGTTAGGTCTAGTCGAAATGACCCGTAAGCGTACCCGAGAAAGTTTAGAGCATGTCGTCTGTGGCGAATGTCCGGCCTGCCATGGCACGGGGAGCATGAAGACAGTCGAGACGGTTTCCTATGAGGTCTTTCGCGAAATAATCCGTTTAAACCGTGCCTACGATGCTGATGAGTTCTTGTTGTATTGTTCGCCTGCCGTGTATCAAAGTCTGCATACCGATGATAATCATCTTATTGCTGAACTTGAGGTTTACATAGGTAAACGCATCCGTTTGCAAAATGAGCCTATGTACTCACAGCACAAATACGATGTGGTGATGATGTAGTGGCTACGTTTTTTACTGCAAAAAAATTTAGCCGTTTTTGTTGGCAATTTCTGGCGCTTATTTTGGTCTTGTTTGCGCTTGCCGTCAGTTTGATCCGTGGTTTATTACCGCAGGTTGATGAAGTTCGCCAGCAACTGGTGAATTACGTAAAAAGCGAATATAAAGTCGATGTGCAAGTGGGGGAGTTATCCGCCCATTGGCAGGCATTTGGTCCTGCAATTAACATCGATGACTTAGTGATCCCGCCACAGGAACAACTGCCTGTGACCTTGATGATCAAGAACGTACAAGTGAAGTTAGATTTTTGGCAATCGCTGCTCACGCTCACCCCACGAATCGAAGATGTCAATTTTGAGGGTGTCCATGTCGCTTTAGACATGGATAAGCTTACCGAGAACGATCCCGCCACAATTAATAAAGCCCCGCAACTCGATTGGCTTTATGCCCTGTTACTCAAACAACTCGATAGATTCTCCTTAACCAATGCCACAGTGCAATTGCTGAGCATGCACCAAGAGTTTCGCCCGATCCATATCCGTCATTTGAACTGGCGCAATCAGGGTGAACGTCACCGCGGTGCAGGGGAACTGTATCTCGATGATAATGCCTCTAAGCATGAGTCTCTCGGATTACAGTTAGATATCAAGGGCGATGGTGCAAATCCCGACAGTTTGACTGGGCAGATTTATTTGGCGGCTAACTCTTTGGATTTAGGTGAATGGGCTTCACGTCAGCCTAATCCCTATGATTCCACTCAAAAGTTACCCTTAGAAGGGGTTGTCAATCTTAAGGCTTGGCTTACGTTTGCCGACCGCAGCATCAGTTCTGCTATGGTTCATTTTGAGCCGAGCTGGCTGCAATGGACATTAAAGCAAGAGCCGCAGAAATTTGAAATTCAAGCGGGCGATATTGTCTGGCAGCCAAAGGAGACGGGTTGGGAAGTGCAAAGTTCAGGACTGGATTTTGTCACCAATGGTGAGCATTGGCCGGCATTAACGCTGGCCGCGAAGCGTCAAAACGATGAATTATTTGCCTATGTGAATCAAGTTAATACTCAGAGTCTATTGCCGCTGCTGCCGCTATTTCCTGGAGTCGATAGAGCCGTATTACGTCAATGGCATGCGTTAGCTCCCGAGGCGAATATTGGACCAATCCGCCTGTATCAAAAAGCCGACCAGCCTTTGCTCGCCAGTACCGAAGTGAAGCAGTTGCATTGGCAGAAGGTTGACGGTATTCCCAATACTCATCCTGTAGATGTGAACCTGCGCTGGCAAGATAAGACGTTGTATTTCTCTCTACCTGAACAAGTGTACACTCTTGATTTTGGTGATGAATTTTCGGCGCCATTAGTGTTCAATGGTGCGCCAATTGATGGTCAATTCGATACTGAACATCTGAGTTTAAATGTGCCTCAGTTGCAGCTTGAAAACGAAGATATCGGTGTTGATGCGGCATTGAATTTGGACTTTAGCGGTGCTGCACACATGGCGCTGGCGGCCAATGTTCGTATCAACAATGTGGCTAATGCCGACAAGTATTTCCCCAATAAGGCGATGGGTGAATCACTGGCTGAGTATTTGGATACTGGGCTTAAAGCGGGTCAGACCCAAGATGCGCAAGTTGTTTGGCGTGGTTCGTTAAGTGGTTTTCCCTTCGACGATAATAGCGGCGTGTTTCAGGCAGCATTTACCTTAACAGATGCCCAATTTCAGTTTCAACCCGACTGGCCAGCGGTCACAGATCTGTCCCTTAACGCTTTGTTTGAAAATACCCGTATGGATCTTTGGTTAAACCAAGGCAAACTGATGAATGTGGATGCCACAGGTGCCCATGTATTTATTCCCGCCATTGGTGAACAGACGCTGCTAAGGATTGAAGCCGAACTGGCTACTCAAGGCAGTGCGGCGACTAAGGTGTTACAAGCCTCACCTTTGGCGAGCTCAGTAGGCAAAACCTTAGATGTCGTGCAAGTGCAAGGTGCTGTTACTGGCACTTTAGACATCAGCATTCCACTGTATGAAGGTGAAGCTGAAGATATTCGTGGTCAAATCCGTTTTGATAATACGCCTGTATATATTGCTCAGCCAGGGCTTCAACTTCATGGCGTGACTGGTGTAGTCGACTTTGCGAATGAGGTTGTGACAGGAAAAGGCATTAAAGCGCGCTTGTTCGAACAACCGCTCAGTTTAACTTTCGACGCTCAGCCTAAAGGTAAAGATTTTGGCCTTAATCTTTCGCTGAAAAGTCGTTGGGATCTCAGCCGTCTCCCCGATGAATTGCACAATCCCTTGAGTGATTTTTATCAAGGAAAAATCAGTTGGGACGGTGCTATGACTATGCTATTTACTGAGCAAGGTTATCAAATCCAAGCCAAAGTGACTTCGGATATGCTGGGGACGCAACTGTTACTTCCAGGATACTTTGCTAAACCCGAAAATGAACCACGACCTTTAGTCGCTGAGTTTGTTGGTGATCAAGATAATGCGACGCTCGATGTCAAACTTGCCAGTCATGCCGAGTTTATCGGTGGTTTTGATGCCGATAAAGGTGCAAATTTTAGTTATTTTGACTTGTTATTGGGGCGTTTATTTGATGAGGATGAAGCCAGAAATACGGAACAAGGTCATATTCAAATCGATCTCGGTAAGGCCAAATTAGCCGAATGGTTACCTGTGATTAATGCCTTTGTTGGTCAAGAGAAAATACCGAAAACGGGCATTTTAGTTGATGATATTCCACATAAAAGTTTATTCCCCGCGGTGGCGAGTATCGATTCTCATATCGGTCGGCTCGATCTTTTAGGGCAAGAACTGACGGAGCTTAGGCTTAATGCTAAGCCTAACGAGACGGGATGGCGTTTTAATACCGTTGCCAACGAATTTGACGGTTGGATCGATTTCTATCCAAATTGGAAAACTCAAGGTCTCAAAGTTGTGGCGAATAAATTTTATTTTTCACCTAAGGTAAAGTCGAACACGGATGCCGATTTTGCCAGTGATCAAGTGCTCACTAACTTACCGCCCGTGGCAGTGAATGTGGAAGATTTTCGTTTTTTCGATAAATCCTTTGGAAAGCTTGTTTTGCAGGCGAGCCCACAAGCGGCAGGATATAAGATTCAAACATTGTCTTTGACTACGCCCAATGTCAATTTGCAGGGCAGTGGCATTTGGCAGCAACTGGCTGGACAGAATAAAACTGACCTCAGTGTTGAGTTAAATGCCACTCAGTTTAGTTATCTATCTGCTCAATTGGGTATAGAGCCTGGCGTTAATGAAGCCCCCTTGAAGGTTAATGCGGACTTATCTTGGCAAGGTGCTCCCTATGCCTTCTCCCTCGAAACCTTAAATGGCAAGGTGAAATTCAACTTAGGCAAAGGCCACTTATCTCAGGTGAGTGACAAGGGCGCACGGATTTTCTCCCTGTTCAGTTTAGATTCTTTGGTGCGTAAACTGTCGCTGGATTTCACCGATGTCTTCGGTCAGGGCATGTATTTCAATTCTTTCAATGGCAATTTGCAGATTGATAATGGCGTGGTGAAAACCACTGACACTGAAATGGATGCCATCGCGGGTAATATGAAGGTGCGTGGCTATACGGATCTCACCACTGAAAGTTTGAATTACGATATCCGCTTTGTGCCGCAGTTGGCCTCAAGTGTGCCGACTGTCGTATTGCTCAGTACCAGCGCTTGGACACTGGGTCTGGGGGCCTTTGCCCTAACAAAAGTGCTTGAGCCTGTGATTGAAGTGATTTCAGAAATTCGTTTTCGGGTGACTGGGACTATGGCTGAGCCTGTGGTCGAAGAGTTAGAGCGAAAGAGTAAAGAGATTGAAATTCCAGAATCTATTTTACCTGTGGTTGGCGTTGAGCGCCCAGCGGTGCCGACCGAAGCCGCGAGTCATAACGCCGATATCACTCAGCCGGTAGAGACTAAATCGACCGAGGCTCAATTAACAGAAGCTAAGCCAACTGAAACTAAGTTAACTGAAGCTCAGTCAACTGAAGTCAAACCAAGCAACGCTAAATCTGAGCAACAGCTTCAAGCAACACAACCAGAAGCGCTCGAGCCACAAGACGTTAAGCCTGAAGAGGCCAGATCTGAAGAATCAAAGTCAGAAGAGCTAAAGCCAGCAACAGATCAAATTAAAGCGCTCGATTTAAAGCGGGAGCAACCTCAAGCGACGCCTTCGCCTGAAGCGCCGAACACGCCTGCCACACCAGAGAATCAACCAGCAGTAGAACCGATTAAGCAAATTCAGGGAGAGCAGAATGCACATCAGCCTGTTGCAATGTCAGAGCAGTCGCGACGTCAGCGCCAATCTGCAGTTTATCGAATCGCAGCTTAACGAACTCAAACGGGATGCCGATGCGCCCCATTTAGTCGTGTTACCCGAATGCAGTTTACTGTTTGGTGGCCATGAAAGTCAGCAACTTGCTTATGCGGGCGATGTCCATCAGAGTCCGCTCAAATCGGCGTTAAGTGCACTGGCCGCCAAGTATCGGGTGTTTATGGTCGCGGGGACTATTCCGGTGTTGGCTGAGGATGGTCGTGTCTATAGCCGCAGTTATCTGTTTGATGATAAAGGTGATACTTTAGGGCATTACGATAAACTGCACCTTTTTGATGTGGATGTTGCCGATGGTACAAAACAATATCGCGAGAGCGAAACCTTCTGCCCCGGTGATCACATTAGTGTTATTGATACACCTTTTGGCAAAATTGGCTTAACCATCTGTTATGATTTACGCTTTCCCGACTTGTTTAGGGCGATGCGCCTTGCGGGGGCTGAGATTATTACTGTTCCTTCTGCCTTCACTAAGGTGACGGGGGAAGCCCATTGGCAAGTATTGTTACAGGCAAGAGCGATTGAAACCCAATGTGTGATTCTCGCAGCGGCGCAATGGGGGCAGCATAATGAAGGGAGCCGAGAAACCTGGGGGCAGAGCATGATAGTCGGTCCTTGGGGGAATATTTTGGCTGAACTCAAAACCGGTACAGGTTGGGTACAGGCAGAGGTCGACTTAACCGAACTGCACAGTATTCGCAGTAAAATGCCCGTCATGCAGCATAATCGTTTCCTTGAACCAAGCTTGAAATAATGCGCCAATAGCCAGCAGATGAGTTGAAATGCTGAATTTGCGTTTGAGTCGATATGCAGCATTAACACATAGAATTAGTACACCGAATTTACACTCAGAATATCAAGATCCCTTGGGGTCAAAGAGAGCATAGATGCCATTTTTAGCACAAGTAGAGCAAAGTTTATTGAAGAATGGGTTAGCGTTAGATGGCCTGCAAACCTATCTAAACACCATACATCAGCACAAAATCGATTATTCCGATCTCTATTTTCAAGGTAGTCGCCACGAATCTTGGGTGCTGGAAGACGGCATCATCAAAGACGGTAGTTTCCATATTGAACGCGGTGTGGGCGTGCGGGCCATCAGCGGTGAGAAAACGGGTTTTGCCTATGCCGACGACATCACTCCTGCCGCCTTAAGCGCTGCAGTACAGGCTGCCCGTGGCATTGCTAGTGCGGGTGAGCAGACTCAGGTACAAGCCTTTAAACGTCAAAAAGCATTGGCGTTATACGACAGCTTAGATCCGATTGCGGCGATGGAAGAAGTCAAAAAAATCAACCTGCTGAAAGAAGCCGATGCTTTTATTCGCAGTCTAGATAGCCGGATTATTCAAGTGGTGGTTAGCCTTGCTGGTGTGCACGAAGAAATCCTCGTTGCTGCGAGTGATGGCACTCTTGCGGCCGATATCCGTCCTCTGGTGCGTTTTAACTGTAGCGTGATTTTGGAAGAAAACGGTAAACGTGAACGTGGCGGCGCCGGTGGTGGTGGTCGTCATGACTACGGTGTTTTAATGGCAAGCGATGACACTGGTTTACCTATGTGTTTCGCCTTTGCCCGCGAAGCCGTGCGTCAAGCGCAGGTCAATCTAAATGCCATCGATGCACCTGCGGGTGAAATGCCAGTGGTATTAGGTAATGGCTGGCCCGGTGTATTGCTCCACGAAGCGGTTGGACATGGTTTAGAAGGCGACTTTAACCGTAAAGGCAGCAGTGCCTTTAGCGGCAAGGTTGGTCAGCAAGTTGCGTCTAAGTTAGTGACTGTGGTCGACGATGGCACCTTGCCCAATCGTCGTGGTTCACTCAGCATCGACGATGAAGGTGTACAAACCCAAAGAACCGTATTGATTGAAGACGGTATTTTAAAGGGGTACATCCAAGACAAACTCAATGCTCGCTTAATGGGTGTTGCGCCAACGGGTAACGGTCGCCGCGAATCCTACGCGCATTTGCCTATGCCACGTATGACCAATACTTATATGACGGCCGGTGAGTCTGATCCCAGTGAGATTATTAAGTCAGTGAAGAAGGGGATTTACGCCCCTAATTTTGGTGGTGGCCAAGTCGATATCACTTCGGGTAAGTTTGTGTTCTCAGCATCCGAAGCCTATTTGATTGAAAATGGTGAAGTGACTCAAGCCATTAAGGGGGCCACTTTAATCGGTAATGGCCCTGAGGCTATGAGCCAG
This sequence comes from Shewanella sp. NKUCC05_KAH, assembly GCF_019345585.1. Taxonomy (NCBI): domain Bacteria; kingdom Pseudomonadati; phylum Pseudomonadota; class Gammaproteobacteria; order Alteromonadales; family Shewanellaceae; genus Shewanella; species Shewanella sp. NKUCC05_KAH. Next base: position 140,347 of record NZ_JAHKQZ010000007.1, on the reverse strand, counting down.
ATTTCTATGGTCGGTAACGATATGGCTTTAGATCAAGGTGTGGGCGTTTGTGGTAAAGATGGTCAAAGTGTGCCTGTGGGTGTGGGTCAACCGACCCTAAAACTCGATAAGCTTACCGTGGGCGGAACAGCATAAAACCTAGAACCTTACGCTTATGGGTTCTAGTCGCTGCCCACCATGAATGTTATCATTCGCAAAGGAAATTAGAGTAACTACTCTAGAGGTGTTAATGAAACTATCACGTGTGGTATTGCTGTGCCTATTATCATTGCCTTCGGCTGGCTATGCTCAGCCGATTAGCTTTACTGATGCTTGGCAGCAAGTGCTGAAGGTGAGCGACAAGTTGCAAGCGCAATCGCAGGAAGTTAACCGCGCTAAGGGTGAACAAGAGGCGGGCGAGAGCTTAAATTTGCCCTCATTAGACATTCGCGGTAACTATATTCATTTGGATAAACCGATTGAGTTTGATCTGAAAGAATTAAATTCTGTGATTTCTATCCCGCCATCGCTTGGCGGCATTATTGCGGGTATTCCGCCGCTGCCCTTAAGTGAACAAGATATTTTTAGCGCCAGCTTACAGGCAATGTGGCCGATTTATACGGGCGGACAGATCACTGCGGCTCAAGGTATACACGCGGCTATGGTGGCCGAGAAGCAACAAGAATTACAATTGGCAACGCGTGATTTATTTACCTTGCTGGTGGATAGATATTACGCTGTCGATGTGACGTTGGCATTGGTGAATACTCAGACTGATCTGGTTGGCTCGTTAGCTAAGCATGTTGATCATGCTTTAGCACTAGAGCGCGAAGGGCAAATTGCTAAGGTCGAGCGCCTCAATGCGCAGGTCGCCCTAGATAATGCTAAAGTCAATTTAGGCAGTGCTCGTCGGCAACACGAAATGGCAGTGATCGCGCTGGCACGTATGCTACAGCAAAGTCAGGTGAGCACAAATTCTCCCTTATTTGTATTGCCGCAGGCTCCTTCATTCGCTCAACTCAGCCAAATTACTCTGAGTCAACATCCGGCGCTCAAATTGCTCGAAGCGAAAGAAACGCAAGCGAACGGTTTAATAGCGTTGGAAAAAGGTAAATACCATCCAACGGTTTTCCTCTTCGGTAACTACACCTTGTATGAAGAAGACACACTCTTGACGAGCATCACACCTGACTGGATGGTTGGGGTTGGGGTCAATGTGCCACTGATCAGCCGCGATGGTCGTAGCGGTAAGGTCGAAGCGGCGAAAAGTGCACTCTTACAAGCTCGTTATACCAAGGCACAAACTAAACAAGACTTGAGCCTGCTGGTGGATCAAAGCTATCGCCAATTATTACAGGCCGAGGAAGAAGTGACGGCGCTCGATACTTCGCTCGAACTTGCTATTGAAAACCTGCGTCTTAGGGAAGTCGCCTTTAATCAAGGGCTTTCAACCTCTATCGACAGAGTCGATGCGGAACTGAAACTGAGCGCAGTGAAAACTCAGCAATTGGCTGCCCGTTATCGTTACGTGCAAGCCTATGCCAGATTAATGGCCATTAGTGGTCAACTAGATGAATTTATCGGTCGTACCACAGCCCCTACCCAAGTGCAGGAGACAAACAATGCGCGCTAACAGAATACTTGCCCTTGTGGCGTTGGTCGCATTAGGCCTTATCTTAGCCTATGGACTTAAGCTCGCTTATAGCCCGCAGCCGAGTTTGTTGCAGGGCCAGATTGAAGCCCGTGAGTACAATGTTTCGTCCAAGGTGCCAGGCCGAGTCGAGCAAGTGCTCGTGCGCCGCGGTGATAGTGTGGCCCAAGGGGATTTATTATTCGCGATCCGCAGTCCTGAGCTAGATGCAAAGTTAATGCAGGCCGAAGGTGGCCGTGATGCCGCTAAGGCGATGCAGCTAGAAGCCAACAACGGTGCTCGCAGTCAAGAAGTGATGGCAGCCAAGGAGCAATGGCTCAAGGCGCAGGCGGCGGCAACGCTCGCTAAAACCACTTATACCCGAGTCGAAAATTTATTTAACGAAGGTGTGGCGGCAAGACAAAAACGCGATGAAGCCTTTACCCAATGGCAAGCTGCAAAATACACAGAACAAGCTGCCTTAGCCATGTATCAAATGGCAGAAGAAGGCGCGCGGACGGAAACCAAAGTGGCTGCAGCAGGTAATGCCCGTAAGGCTGAAGGTGCAGTGAAAGAAGTCAGCGCCATTATGGAAGATAGCCAAATGCGCGCACCTAAATCGGGTGAGATCAGCGACGTGCTGTTACAGGCGGGTGAATTGGCACCCAGTGGTTTTCCGATTGTCAGTTTGATTGATATGCAGGATGCTTGGGCCGTGTTCCAAGTGCGAGAAGACCAACTTAAACGTTTCAAAAAAGGTCAAACAATTCAATTAACGATTCCGGCACTCGGGCAGGATGTGGATTTTACTGTGTCCCATATCAGTGTGATGGGTGAGTTTGCCACTTGGCGTTCGACTGAAAGTGGCCATGATTTTGATATGCGTACCTTTGAGGTGGAATTGCGTCCAAACCAGCCGATTACCGATCTGCGTGTCGGCATGTCTGTGCTGCTGCGCAGTGAGTAAAAGTCGTGACTGAACGTACGCCTCACGCCAACGCGGCGGACATGATTAAGGGCGAATCACAGCCATCGAGCATAAGCTTTATGGCGTTGCTCACAGCGTTAGTTCGTCGTGAGCTGCGTGCCCTATGGCATGACCCTTGGCAGTTAGCGCTGATAAGTTATATTCCACTACTGGGGATTTTATGCTTATGGTGGTTGTTCAGTGCAGGTCTGCCAAGGCAACTGCCCGTGGCGATTGTTGACCAAGATCATAGTCAATTGAGCCGCATGTTGACCCGTCAGCTTAAGGCAAACCCAGTTACCGATCCGCAAAGTTTTACCGACTTATCCTCGGCGATAAGCGCGATGCAACAGGCGAAAGTCTACGCTATTGTGGTTTTTCCCTATGATATGAAAAAGGATTTACTTACAGGCCATAAGCCTACAATTGATGTGCGCTACAACAGTCAATTTTTGCTGGTGGGTAAGTTACTCTCAAGCCAAATTCAGCTGAGTTTAGGCGACGGATTACAGCAAGTGGCGGGTTTAAAGCAGCTCGCAAATGGTACACCGAAATCCCAAGTCGCAGTGAATTTAAGCCCAGTCAAAAGCCAAACAACAGCCTTGTTTAACCGAAATAACAACTACATAGGTTTCTTAGTACCGCCAGTGCTGATTGCGCTGTGGCAGTTGTTATCTATGTTAGTGATGGCAAACAGCTTAAATCGAGAGCTGCATTTAGCGCCGACCACTCAGGCCGATGGCATGTCGAATCTCTTAACTGAACATTTTTGGCCTAAGGTGTGGGCGAAAATGGTGCTGTTTACGCCGATATTGATGCTGCAGGGCGGCTTTATTTTAGCTTGGCTGTATTTGTATCTTGCTCTGCCGATGGCGGGGAGTTTAGCCCTATTATTGCTCGCGCAATTAGTCATGTTATTGGCAGTCTGGAGCTTAGTGTTATTAATATTTGTAGTGATGCGTGACAGTGCGCGGGTCATCAGCTTTTGTACCGCTTTATTTGCGCCAGCGTTTGCTTTTATGGGCATTACTTTCCCGACTCACGAAATGCCGCAATTAGCCCAGTGGTGGCGACTTATCATGCCATCGAGCCATTATATTGAGTCCCATGTTAGTATCGTGAGTTATGGCGCCACTTGGCCAAGTGTGGCGAGCCAAATCACCAGTTATTGGGGCTTTATCTGTCTGATACCTTTGATATATTTCCTGTCGCGTAAATTACTGCCTACCACAGTTAACACCAATGCTTCAGTGACGGTTTATGACTCGGACGCAGCTATATCTGCGAAGGGGCAATAGGATGAATTTATCCAATAGCGAACACGCAAACACACCACGTCAGCTCAGTCTGTGGCGACTGATCCTCACTGAATTTAAGGCCATTATTAGCGATAAAGCGATCGCTGTGACCTTATTTGGCGGTGTACTATTTTATTCGGTTTTGTATCCTTTGCCCTATCTGAATCAAGTGCCGACCGAGCAACAACTGATCGTGGTGGACTTAGATCATTCTTCCCTAAGCCGTCAATTGATCCGTCATGCCGATGCCAGCGCAAAAATTCAAGTCATAGGTCAAGTCGGTTCGATTACCGAGGCGAAGCGTTTTATTGAGACGCGTAAAGCCCACGGCTTACTCGTGATCCCTGAAGGATTCCGCCGCGATTTATTGCTCGGTAAAGGTGTGACGCTAAGCTATGGCGGTGATGCTAGTTACTTTTTGATTTATTCCGCGGTTGTTGAAGGCTTAGTTAGCGCTGGAATGGATGCGGGAAAACAAGTGCAATTGATTGGCATGCTTGCTCAAGGACAAAATCCTAAGCAGGCCCAAGAGAGTTTAAACTCGCTTCATCTTAACAGTGTGCCTGCTTTTAACCAGAGCCTAGGTTATACGCCCTATGTAGTACCTGGACTGTTCTTGCTGATTTTGCACCAAACCTTACTCATAGGTACTGGCATTTTAGGGGCTGGGCAATGGCGGCATAAAGGGTATTGGCAGCAGGTGTCACCGGTGCAATTAGTCTGTGGTCGTATTCTTGCTTTCATGTTGATTTATATCTTCTTTACCAGCTTTTATGTGGGCTATTGTTATCACTGGTATAACGTGAGTATTCAAGCGAGCCTTGGCTTAGTTGCGCTGTGGTTATTGCCGTTTTTACTGGCTACCGCCGCTGCAGGTGTTGCCATGAGTACCTTGTTCACCCGCCGCGATTTACCCACCCAAGTGCTACTGCTGATCTCTATGCCTATTCTATTCGTGTCAGGTTTTGTGTGGCCGATAGCACTGATCCCAGAACCTTTAGTACTCGGCTCACAGTTTATTCCTGCCGTACCCGCGATTATGGGTATGCTAGAACTCAATCAAATGGGTGCAAGTTGGGCGAGTGTGATGCCAAAATGGCTGCAACTATGGGGCTTATTTGCGGTCTTTTTCGGCCTAGCGATGTTAGGGATTAAGCGAAGAACGAAGTTGTTGCTGATTGATACCCATTAGTTTTTAGCGATACCTTAGATTTATATTTATTGGCGAGTGTTAATCGTTTACTGAGGACGTAATGATGTTTTACCCACCCCCTCATAAAAGTTGCTGTTCATATTATCTAAATCTTGCTCAATCCACTGCATTTAACCCTGTTGTTATTTAACCCACCGTAAAAACTGGGCATCTGAAAGCGCACTCGCTACAATCGCCGCAATTGTGATTATAGGAGTCGACATGAGTACATCTTTACTTAACGCACCAACGGGTTTGCAGGCACGAGTGATTAGCTTGGTTGAGCAAAACTGGTTTGGTCATTTTATTTTGACATTGATTTTAATCAACGCGGTGCAGTTAGGTATGGAGACCTCAGCCAGCCTGATGGCGCAATACGGTACTTTGTTGATGAGTCTTGATAAGGTGTTGCTGAGTGTATTTGTCGTGGAGTTATTGCTGCGGATTTATGCCTACAGGGGGAAATTTTTTAAAGACCCTTGGAGTGTGTTCGATTTTACCGTGATAGTGATTGCACTGATCCCTGCATCTGGGCCTCTGGCTGTACTGCGTTCGCTACGGGTGTTGCGGGTGCTGAGAGTGTTAACAATTGTGCCATCAATGAAACGGGTCGTGTCAGCTCTGTTGGGATCACTTCCAGGATTGGCATCGATCGCCACGGTATTACTGTTGATTTATTATGTGTTTGCGGTGATCGCCACCAAAATCTTTGGGGGTACGTTTCCGGAATGGTTTGGCACCATTGCTGATTCGTTTTATACCCTATTTCAAATAATGACGCTTGAAAGCTGGTCTATGGGAATTTCGCGGCCAGTGATGGAAGTTTACCCTTATGCTTGGGTATTTTTCGTGCCATTTATTCTGGTGGCTACTTTCACTATGCTAAATTTGTTTATTGCGATTATCGTCAATACCATGCAAACCTTCAGTGACGAAGAGCATGCATTAGAGCGTGAGCGGGACAAACAAGTCTTGGAGCAGGAACAAAGACAAATGCACGAGGAGTTGAAAGCCATCAGACTCGAGCTACAACAATTACAAACCTTGCTGCGCAGTGCTGCTGGTGATTCTTCTAATGTATCGACAAAGGGAGATATTGGTTCTGATTAAAGCAGATTAAGGATCGTGAGCTGATATCAAGTCTTGTACTTGGATTCTGTCGTTTTTCACTAAGCCATCACAGATTGCGGATCACTTAATATTTTTATTGGGTTGTCTTCTTGTTGGTTTTGGGGGAGAATGCGCGCCGAAAAAATAACCGAGATACTCAGTATCTCGGTTATTTTTTATTTATGGCGTATGTGTTTTAAAACAATTGAGGCCGGTAAACATCCGGAAATGATATGAGGTTCAGTTGAACCTATTTTACTGAGGAAAGACCAATGGGGCTGTTGTGTACCGGATTGTCGGTAGTTGTTGTAAATCAAGTTGTTGCGTTAGCCATTAAACCTAGAGTGCAGACGGTTAGCCGCAAGAAAAAACTAATTGCAGATGCGTGCTTAGGTGTTCAACCCTGTACAATGGGGGTGTGCTGATGAGCCAACAAAATCTAGGTTTGAAGCAGACCCTCAACTTATGGCAAGTGGTGGTGATGGGGCTTGCCTATCTCACGCCGATGGCCGTTTTTGACACCTTTGGTATTGTTTCCGAGATCACCTCTGGCCATGTGGCTACGTCTTATCTATTCGCATTGGCGGGGATTTTATTTACCGCGTTTAGTTACGGTCATTTGGTACGTAAATATCCCTATGCGGGTTCAGCCTACACTTATGCTCAAAAAACCTTTAACCCGAATGTTGGTTTTATGGTGGGTTGGTCATCGCTGCTGGACTATATGTTTATGCCAATGATCAATATGTTGCTCGCAAAAATCTATTTAACCGCCATGTTTCCCAGCGTCGAACCTTGGATCTTTATTTTCGCTCTTGTGACCATAATGACCTTGCTTAATCTCAAGGGGATTGATCTCGTCGCGAACTTTAATGGGGTGATAGTGTTTGCACAGATCGCCATTATTGTGGTGTTCATTGGTCTAATGGCCTATAGCATTTCCTTCGGTGAAGGCGAAGGTGTCGTCGCGAGTGTGCGACCATTTTATGCCGATAATATGGCGATGGCGCCATTATTCACAGGGGCGACGATTCTGTGTTTCTCCTTCCTCGGCTTTGACGGGTTAAGTTCACTGACTGAAGAAACTAAAGATGCTCAACGTGTTATTCCTCGCGCGATTGTGTTGACGGCTTTGCTCGGTGGCGTGATTTTTGTTGGAGTGTCTTATTTTTTGCAGCTCTATTTCCCCGATATTTCCCGCTTTCAACAGCTTGATGCGGTATTGCCTGAAATTGCACTCTATGTGGGTGGTAATCTATTCCAGTCCATCGTATTAGTCGCGACCACAGTTGCCGTATTGGCATCCGGTATGGCTGCCCATGCTGGGGTTGCACGGATTTTATATGTGATGGGGCGGGATAATATGTTGCCACGTAAAGGGTTTGCTTATATCCATCCTAGATGGCGAACCCCTGCATTTAATGTCTTGTTGGTGGGTGCGCTTGCGCTGTCTGCCGTCTCATTTGATTTGGAAATGGCCTTAGCCTTAGTGAATTTTGGCGCTTTAGTGGCGTTCACCTTCGTGAATTTATCCGTGATTGTGCAGTTTTATCTAAGGGAGCAGCGTAATAAATCTTTTAGAGACCACTTACAATACTTAGTATTACCCTTGTGTGGCGCCGGCACTATTGGTGTGCTTTGGGTGAACTTAGAGTCACAATCATTAGAGCTGGGGCTTATATGGGCGGCTGTGGGAGCATTGTATTTGGCTTTACGGAGTTTCCGTTTACGCCGTGCAGTAGAGCTATAAAATTAAGAGTTATAAAATTAGTGAGAGTCATGGCTCATAGATGCACAGCTATAACTAAAGATGTGTAGTAGATCGAAGGGGCGTGGGTTGTCATCCTCTAATAAAATCTTCCAATAAAAAGACCCGCATTCGCGGGTCTTTTTATTATCTATCAGTTCGTTATTATTGCAGCAACACATTGAACTTAAGCAAGGTTTCAACGCCACTTGGTGTATTCACAGTTAGTACCACTTGGCTGCTAGCGGTTTCAGTATTCTTGAGGGAAAAGTCCGTCAAGCCTGCATTTGCACTATTTGTTTTAGGGACAGTATAGGTCGTTGATAGCAATTCCCCTTTATCCGCATCGATATTAAGCGTTGTACTAGAGGGCATAATTTGATCGGCACTGTCGTAGAACTTTACGGTAAATTCGGATGTTTGCCCTGCAGGAATTGCCGTTAAAGACTCAAGATTGTTGAGAATATTTTGACCTAGGCGATCTTCATATACTTTGACACCATCTTGCCATAGGGAGAAATAAGCTTTTGAGCCAGACATTATCATCACAACTGCTTTACGAACATAAGTCTTATTCGCTTGTCCTGTCCCGCAGAGTGCGCCTTGACATTGAGGGCCATTAAACTTGCCATCGGCACCTTTATAGGTGTCGCTAGCGAGGTTATCGAAATAGCGTTCACCACTATCATAGGCGAAGTTTTCGTTATCATCGCGAAAGGCTGTCGGCAGATCGCTAAAGCCTGAGCTATGAAAGGTTTCAATATCTAAGCCGTTACCACTGCAAGCCACAGGAACGCCATTTATCAAGCAAGCTTTTGCAATGGCACTACCATCGGCTGTATCAAATTGGTTGTTACCATTGGTGTCGAAAAAGGTTTCGTGACCTAAAGCGTAGGCTAATACTGTTATGCGATGGTTTTGAGGCCTTGGATCGCTTGATGTCCAAGTCACACTGCAGACACCATTTTGAGTTAAGCAGCTTGGCTCTATTTGGCCACCTTCACTGGTAAAGTTAACTGTTGTGTCATTGGGCGCAGGGTTGCCAAAACTATCAGACAGTCTTGCTGTCACTGTGACTTTCTCACCATCAATATTACCCGCTTCAGGGTTGGCATTACTCGTCGCTAAACTAAATCCAAGCTGTTGCGGCAAGCCGGTATTGACGGTCAGTTGCTCCGATTGGCTAGTGATGACTTCTTTAGTATCAGTATCAACTGCAGTAGCGACTACGCGCACTGGCGTGGGTACTGTACCGGATAATACGCGCACACTGGCGATACCTTGGGAGTTAGTCAGGCTTTGCGCATTCGCAGTGCCATTGGCAAAACTTAAACCACCGACAACCGTATCTAAGGTAAAGCTGACATTCTGTTGCGCTGCGGGTTGGCCATTGGCGCTGGTGACTTTGAAGCTGACTAAAGAGGATTCGCTTGAACCTGTGCCGCCCGCACCTTTGATGCGAATTTGTGCAGGCTCTGCCGACTCAAAACTTAAGCTAGCAAGCGTTTGGCGTTGCAGTGTGAACGGGAAATTCGCCGTTAGCGTCTGGTTGCCAGCCACTGTCGTGGCGATGATTTGGTCGCTACGTTCACTGTTGCCACTGCAACTTGTGTCTTGGAAGGTCGAGCTCGCATTACCCGATAAAGTCGTAACTGGGGTATCGAGTGTCGCACTATTGCTGTTGGTGCAATCTGAGCTAAAGCTGATGGAAGAGGGTGTTTGGACTCGGGTAATAGTACCGTCATTGGCCTCTAATACTAAACTTGCACTTACACCAAAACTACCGCCTGCACTGATTTTATATTTGCCATTGGCATCGGCCGTTAAGGTGCTCGCCAATTGACCTTCGGTAAAGACTGCACCATTGAATGAGCCGAGTTTCAGCGTGCCTTCTTGATTGACGGCATCTTTACTCAACACTTCATACAAACTGCTGGTTTGCAGCGATTGACCTTGATAGTCCACCGTGACCGTTAAGGCATTTGCCCCTAATTCAGTTGCACTTGGCGTATAGGGTACCTGCGCAATACCTTGAGTGTTGGTCAGTGCACTGGCAGGATTGAGCGCCGCTGAACCTGCAGTAAAGGTGACTTTAGCGCCTTCGATACCTTTGCTTTCGCTATCGAGCAATATGGCTTGTAATTGCACCGACTCATCGACTTTAAAGCGAGTGACTAAGGCTGAGCTGCTTAAAATACTGGCGCTGAGTTTGGGTGTTTCAATGGTGTTGCCATTGCCTGAACCAACGAACTCGTAGTTACGGCTTGCAGTTAATGCGTCTGCATCAGGCGGCGTATAGCTCGCCGTTACCGTACCAGCTTCCGCTGTTAATGTCGGGTTAGAAATGATGACTTCAGCAACGCCATCTGCATTGGTGAGTTTTGTTGCTGGCGCAACAGTACCTAAGGTCGCAGCGAAGCTAATCAGTTGGCCGCTAAGTTTACTCGAACCCTTTTTTAAGGTAGCGACGGCACAAAAACTCGTATCGGAGGCAAAGCTTAAATTGGTGGTTGCATCGGCGCACTTGCCGTTAACTACAGTTTTATAGCCCAGCGTTAAGCTGTAGCTGTCTGTTGTTCCGCCAGTGTCGGTGCCATCAGCTGCGCCATTACAACCACTGAGCGCTAATGCGCCCAGTAATGCCCAAGAAAATACCGATAACGTTTTGCTAAGTCGCATAAGCAACATCCTTGTGGGGCTGAAGTTAATTAGTCTTGGATTTCGCTGCGTAGATATTTAAACAGCTCTTTAGATGATTTTGATTCTGGGCCTTTGGCCAGTTCTTTGGTGGCTTGACGCACCAAAGTACGCAGTTTTTGTCTGTCTAATTGCGGATAATGCTCGACGACAGTTTGAATCTCATCATCACCTTGGGTGAGTAAGCGTTCACGCATTTTTTCGAACATTTGTAACTTAGCGGTCTCGTTGTTGTTTTTATTCAACACGATAGCGAGTGAAGCCTTGATTGGCTCAATATCAAAATTACGCATCAATTTGCCGATATACTGCATGTGGCGACGATACGCCTCAGTATTGACTTTGATTTTGCGTGTTTGCAGGATAGCGTCGTACAAAAACTCATCCAGCTCGATTTTATCTAGCTGAGTCTTGCTCAGTGAAACAAGCTCCATACCGACTTTTTGCACGGCTTCGCTATCACGCTTGTCCGTTGTTTTGCTGCTGACATAATCTTCATCTATGTCGTAGGGCTGTTTAAAATGTTCTGAATCACCAACAATCTTCATATAGATAAAACCTCAAGTAAATAACTGGCTAATAATAACATCTCCAGCCAAAAATCGCCTAGGTGAATGTGCCTTAGCCCATAGTCCGGCACTAATAATTAATGTGAATGGGATTTGTGTTTGTTATGCTACGGCAATTGCCGACAACGAAAGAGTAGCTTTGTGTCTTTGAACAGAATCGATAGTGAATTGGGCGCGCTGAAAGATGCGGTGGCCGTGGCGCTGGAATATGCCAACAAATTAGGAACGAACGCTGCCGAAGTGGCGATCAGTAAACAACAAGGTTTGTCGGTTTCTACCCGTTTAAAAGAAGTTGAAACCGTTGAATTTAATAAAGATGGTGCCTTAGGAATTACGGTTTACCGCGATGGTTGCAAGGGCAGTTCATCGACGTCGGATTTAAGTCCAGAGGCCATCGCCTTAGCGGTGAAAGCGGCCGACGATATCGCCCGTTATACTTCTCCCGATCCATTCAGTGGTCTTGCCGATAAAGCCTTGATGGCAAATCAGATCCGCGATCTTCAACTGTATTATCCACAAGATATTTCCCCCGATGAGTTAGCGCAACTGGCGATCCGCGCCGAAACTGCGGCGCTCGATGCCGATCCACGTATCAATAATTCCGACGGCGCCAGTGCCAATGCTCACACTGCGGTTAAAGTGTATGGCAACAGCCACGGTTTCTTAAACGGTTATTGCAGCTCGCGTTATAGCTTGAGTTGCAGCGTGATCGGTGAAGATAGCGAAGGCAATATGCAACGGGATTACGATTACACTATCGCCCGTAAATTCAGCGAGATGCTTGCACCTGAAACGGTAGGTTTAAAGACCGCCGAGAAGACAGTAAGCCGCCTCGGTGCGCGCAAGATCGCTACGACGCGTTTACCCATTTTATTAGCGCCAGATATCGCCACAGGGTTAATCGGCCACTTTATCGGAGCGATCAGCGGTGGCAGTTTATACCGTAAATCCAGTTTCTTATTGGATTCGATCAACACCCAAATCTTCCCCGATTGGTTTAATATCGAAGAGCAGCCGCATTTACTGGGCGCATTGGCAAGCGCGAACTACGACAGTGAAGGCGTGGCGACCCAAGACAGACGCATTATTGACCGCGGCATGTTAGAAACCTATTTGCTGACCAGTTACTCGGCGCGCAAGTTAGGCTTAACCAACACGGGCCATGCGGGCGGTATTTATAACTGGACGCTCGGCCACACTGGCCAAACCTTCGACGAATTGGTGAAAGACATGGGCACAGGTTTGATTGTGACCGAAGTCATGGGCCAAGGCGTGAACATGGTAACGGGCGATTATTCCCGTGGTGCGGCGGGTTTCTACGTTGAAAACGGTGAGATCCAATATCCAGTGGAAGAGATCACTATTGCGGGTAACTTAAAAGAGATGTTCCGTGGCGTGCAAGCCGTGAGTAAGGATTTTGATTTGCGCTCATCGATTCGTACCGGCGGTATCTTGTTATCTGAAATGAAGATTGCGGGTAACTAATCCATAGTCTCACTCGTTTCGCCGTGCTGCATAGCGCGCTTAAGTCGTCTCAGTGCTTTAGTGCTAGTATTTTAGTCTTGGTAGCATGAATGTGGTTTGAGCATAAAAAGGGCAAGCGATTAATCACTTAATCTGCTTGCCCTTTTTGTTTAACGTTCGGATTAGAGCTGTTCGGCCTAAAAATCCGCGCCGTTAAAAACCATGTGGTTAAAAACGATGTTGTTAAAAACAGTGCCTTTAAAATCAGTCGTTAAAATGCATAGCTTGCGCTGAGTTCGAACGAGCGACCTGCACCGGCAATTTGGTTAAAGCCATAGGTATTATCGGCCTTAAATTCCGCTACACTTACGCCGCCCAGTGGCAGCTCATAGTAGCTGTCGAACAGGTTATTCACGGCGAAGGTGACAGTCAGATCCTGCCATTTCATACTGCTGTTCAAATTGAGCAAGGAGTAACTGTCGGTTTCATTTTCAAGGCGGCGGTCATCTACGCGATCTTTGGTCGCAACCCATTGCCATGAAAGACTGTTTTCCCATTGACCTAACTGATGTTGCAGTGCCAGCTCAGTTTGCAACGGCTTGATTTGATATAAAGGTTCATCACCTTCATCTCGCTCGCCACGGGTTACATTCACTTTGCCTAACACTTGCCATTTACCTGTGCTGGTTTCGGCAAACTGGTAGAGCGCATTAAAACGTGCGCCATAGAGATTGGCATCTAAGTTAGTGAATTGGAGAATATTGCGTTTGCCATCAGGCGAACTGGTGCGATTGAAGCTACCAATGACTTCGGCATCGACATAGTCAGTCACAGCTGTGTACCAAGCTGTGGTCGAGACTTGCCAGCTATCATCGTTATATTTGTAGGCTGCGCTCAGGGTATGGGCGGTTTCTGGTTTAAGATCCGGATTACCTACGTAACCATTACCATCACCATACCAACCTATCATAGTGGTCGCCATAGTGCCGCGGCCCCAGCTGTAACGTTCGTACAGATTAGGTGCACGATTCTTGCGGGCTAAACCAAACTCAAGTTGTTGATTGGTCGATAATTGATAGCGTGCCAGTAAGGTGGCATCGATAAGATTATCATCACGTTTTCTGTCCATCGCATTAAAGGCTTTTGCCGCTTCTGCGTCGACATTGGGCATGCCCATCATAGGCATGTTGCTATAGGCTTGGACTTCACCTGTATTGGTGGTGACATACTCAAAGCGAACGCCCGCCGATAACCACCAGCTTTGACTTAAATCTTGCTGCCATTCGCCATAAACGGCGGCGCGGCGGCGTTCACCATCGTTGATGTTGATGTAGTCATTGGGCGCCATCATAGTGCCAGGCACCGCAGGCCAAACATCGTCGAGCTGGTAGCTATAGTATTCTTGGCCGACCAGTAAGGTGCTGTCATCACCCATTGGCAAACGCCAGTGTAGTTGATAGCTGTAGTCATCACCTTCAGTGTTCATTGGCATCTTGCCGGTTTTTTCTGGGGTGAAAAAGCCCATCTCGTGTTTCACGCCGTGCCAGTTTACTTGGGCACTGAATTCACCGTCATCGTCGAGTTTGAGTTGATAACGGGCGAGGGCACCGTAACTCTTGTTATCCGTCATATCCATATATTGGTTAGCAAAACCTTGGAATGGAATATTTTGGTGGGTCAATTTGATGGCAACTTCTTGAGTCTCATCGCGCCATGCGGCTGTCAGTGCATGGTTTTGTGCGCGGTATAGAGTATCTATGACTTTATCGCCATTGCCATCTTTATAGCTGTTGGCATCTTCATAGGCGCCTTGATAGCTAAGGCTGACATTTTTGCTGGCAACTGTGGCATTGGTGCCGAGTAGCAAGGTGTCGCTCACACTGCGATATCCCGTTGAGATATCACCGCTATTCCACTTGATGCTATCGCTTTCACCAAATTTAGGGTTAAGGCTGCTAACCTTAATCACGCCCGCAATATTGTCGCCACCGGCACTGACTGGCGATACGCCCGCAATCACTTCGGCTGCGGTGACTTGATTGGCGGAAATATAGGACAGCGGTGGATTCATTTGGTTTGCACAGGAGGCAGTAATGTCCGCACCATCGACCAGCACTTTGATGCGATCGCCCATCATGCCATTGAGGATAGGTAGGGCCGATACGCCGCCCGCTTCGGAGAAATCGACTCCTTGCCCTTTCAGTAGATTTTCAGCCGAACCTAAGGCGTTACGGTTTTCGGTCTGTTGGCCATGGACCTCTAAGCGTTCAATATTGGCTAATTCGCTGTCGTCAGCCATGGCCTGTGGCGCTAGTGATAAACCCATGGCGATTGCGAGGGATGAGGAAATTACTGAAGTTTTAAACGGGTGAGATAAATACGCAGAATTTGCAGCCATCTTATTGTCTTCCATTCACTTGGATTAATTGCGCTGCATTATAAAGAGCATCTCAGTGTGGCAGGTGCGGCATATTGTCGCAGAGGGTAACAAAGCGAGTTAAAACATCAGAATATGGCTTGAGCAGAAGACAAGTTTTCCACTTTTTAATCAGTTAGGCATGATTCTCTTAGCTCTTTATTGGTACCTCAATTGATAAGAGGTCCAATAGAACTCTGCGTTAGCGGTACTTTTTGTGATTTAAGCTAGCCAAAATACTTGCTATACAAGCGCTGAGTTTCACCTTGGGAATCCATGGCGGCGAGTGCTTTGGCAAATTCAAAGACTTTAGAATCTGGTGTTAACACTGTGGGACTGTTATCTGGGCTGATGGGGATATCGGCGCGATAGTTGGGGTTGTGTTTACCGCGGTAGTGGCGGCTTTTTTTCGAGAAACCGAGGTACATTTCCTGCGGTAATTCGCTGTAGTGATAGTGGAGTTTAAACTGGCTTTGGTCACGATTTTTGAGGTAATAATACAAAGTGGTTTGATCATAAATAAAAAAGTCACCTTGGTTTGAAAGTAAATAATCCAAGGCTTTAGGGACGGTTAACTCAGGCGGTTTGCGTACCTTGATTTTGTCGGGTAAGCCGCCAAAGTCGTAACTGCCGGGAGCGATTAAGAGGGTCATTTCATTATGGGCTAACTGCTCAATGGAGCGAATATCGGCGGCGCCAGCACGGCTAATGCCAATCGCACGTTGTGAAAGTCCATTGGGGATAAAATGCGCGTATTGAGCCCGCTCTTCGGTGAAATTAAGGCCGGGATAAAAATCGATATTGCCGAGTTTGAGATCCCGCAGAATACGTAATTTAGGTGCGCGCACCACATTGAGTTTGCAGCCAATCTTGTTCGCCGCCGCTTGGTAGAGTTCGTGATAAAATCCCGTGTTATTGGACTCGTCTCCGATAAAGGGTAAGCGTTCGCTGGTGCGATACCCCATAGTCATCACGCAGGAATCTGAACTGGAAAAAGCACTGGCAAGCGGGGCTTGAAGCGTTATCAGTAAAAGCAGTGCACCGAGCCAAGATTGAGCGACTAACGCGGATGTCAAATTGATCTCCTTATCTGTCGATTACAAAGTGTAACCTGAGTGCCAATAAAGGTTATGGCAAAATCCACTCACTAAACCTATTAATAAAATCTTATTGATTATTAAGCTAATATATTATTTTTATTTGAATAATCTATCATACTTTCCTACTAGTCAAAGTCATTTTTTATGTTGGAGTGCACAAACTCTGTACATCTGATTTGATTGCGTTATAGTTTGCGCTGTTAGGCTATGGGCTTAACTTTCATTAAGCAGTGAGGCATAAAATGACTAAGCAAAAACCGCAAAATATGCCCTTAGAACACGAAAGTGGTCGAGGCACCATTACCGACAACGCACTCAAAGCGTTAGTGACGAGTCCCTTGTTTAGGACCCGCACCGAGAAAGCGAAAAAGGGCAAAGGATCATACGATCGTAAAGCACAAAACCGAAAGGGGCATCAGCACAAGGGCGATGCCCTTTTTGACTTTCTAGGTCTGCGCTTTTGTTAATCTGCTTTTTTACTGCTTTAGTTCGCTGTTTTAGTCTGCTGTGTTAGTGCCTCGTAAATCCTACCAATTCATGCTCCTCCACCTGCCTTTACGCCAATCTTTACGCTTAAATCAGCCTTATTATTGATACTCCTTGTTGGAGGTTAATTGTACTTTCGCCCTGAGCGAGTATGGTGAACGCTTAGAGCGTTTTAGCGAAGGAGATGCACATGGCACAGCAATATCGAGTTGAACACGACACTATGGGTGAGGTGAAAGTCCCCGTCGATTGTTATTGGGGCGCACAAACCGAGCGTTCGCGGCAGCACTTTCGTATTGGTGCTGAGGCATCTATGCCCGTCGAAGTGATCCACGCTTTTGGCTATTTAAAGAAAGCCGCCGCCATTACCAATCAACAGCTTGGCGTCTTGCTCCAAGATAAAGCTCAACTGATTTCCCAAGTGTGCGATGAGCTGATTGCAGGCGAACTCGATGCGCAATTTCCTTTAGTGATTTGGCAAACGGGCTCGGGCACCCAAACCAATATGAACGTCAATGAGGTGATTGCCTATCGCGGCCATGTGCTCTCGGGTGGGCAACTTATCGATGCGGTTAAATGCTTGCACCCCAATGATGATGTTAACTGCTCGCAATCCTCCAACGATACCTTTCCCACCGCCATGCACATTGCCGCCTATCGCCAAGCCGTTGAGCTCGTTTTGCCCTGCATGAGGTTATTGCAGCAGAGTTTACAGAAGAAGGTCGAGGAGTTTGCGCAAATCGTTAAAATCGGTCGCACGCATTTTATGGATGCAACACCGTTAACCTTAGGCCAAGAGTTTTCGGGTTACGCCGCGCAGTTAAGTCATGCCATCGAAGGTATTGAGCACAGTCTTAAGCGGGTGGCCGAGTTAGCCTTAGGTGCGACCGCCGTCGGCACTGGGCTGAATACACACAAGGATTACGCCGTTAAGGTGGCGGACAATATCGCAAAACTCACGGGTTTGCCCTTTGTGACGGCGCCGAATAAGTTTGCTGCCCTTGCTGCCCACGATGAATTGGTCGCTCTGTCGGCGGCCTATAAATTGGCGGCGGTCAGTTTAATGAAGATCGCAAATGATATTAGGATGTTAGGTTCTGGTCCGCGTTGTGGTATTGGTGAGTTATTACTGCCTGAAAATGAACCGGGTTCGTCGATCATGCCAGGAAAAGTGAACCCGACTCAGGTCGAGGCTATGACTATGGTGTGTGCGCAAATCATGGGTAATGATGTCGCCGTTGGGATTGGCGGCAGCAATGGTCAGTTTGAGCTTAATGTGTTTAAGCCGATGATTATCGCCAATGTGCTGCAATCGGGGCGCTTATTGGGGGATGCTTGCCAATCGTTTAATGATCATTGCGTGGTCGGCATAGTGGCGAACGAGCCGCAAATTGCTAAGCATGTGGAAAACTCACTCATGTTAGTGACGGCACTGAATCAACATATCGGTTATGAAAAGGCCGCTAAGATAGCTAAAAAAGCCCATAGTGAGCACAAGACACTGCGCCAAGCGGCATTAGAACTTGAGTTTGTCACGGCAGAAGAGTTCGAGCTGTGGGTCGATGCCAATAAGATGTTGGGACCCGATGCTTAATTCATAACGTCACAGCCTAGCCGTTGATAAATAAGTGAAATAAATAGTGAGGTAAAACAGTGGAGTAAGGATGCTGAAGCATTCGCAGTGTTAATGTTTACGGTGCATCGAATGATAAAAAACAAAAAGCGAACCAGAGGTTCGCTTTTTGAGTCATAGCCTGTCCTGTATCAGAACAGCTTAGTCTTGGGAGTCAGCATCTACCACTTCAGCCCACAGATCGTGTTCATCTGAATGGGTGATGCGGGCACGAACCAACATACCGGGTTCCAGCTCAGTTTCACCATTGATAAACACCATGCCGTCGATTTCAGGTGCATCGGCGAAGCTGCGGCCAATGGCGCCTTCTTCGTCGACATCGTCAATCAGAATATCTAAAGTACGGCCAACGAAACGGGCTAAACGCTCGGCGCTGAACTCGGCTTGGAGTTCCATAAATCTGTGGTATCTGTCTTCTTTCACTTCTTCGCTGATAAGCTCGGCTATGGTGTTGGCGACAGCGCCATCGACTTCAGAATATTTAAAGCAACCTACGCGGTCGAGACGAGCTTCTTTCAAGAAATCGAGCAGGATTTGGAAATCCTCTTCGGTTTCACCTGGGAAGCCGACGATGAAGGTTGAGCGGATCACTAGATCTGGGCAGATTTCACGCCAGCGTTGAATCGCTTCTAACTGACGGTCAACACGGCCTGGACGCTTCATCATCTTGAGAATGCGCGGGCTAGCATGCTGCATTGGAATATCCAAATACGGCAGGATTAAACCTTCCGCCATTAGCGGGATCAAATCGTCAACCCATGGGTAGGGATAGATGTAATGCAGACGCACCCAAGCGCCCATTTTACCCAGTTGACGCGCTAGGCTAGTAATGTCTTGCTTGACTGGCATACCGTTCCAAAAATCGGTACGACCGCCTTTGTCTTTGCCGTAGGCCGAGGTGTCTTGGCTTACAACTAGAATTTCTTGTACGCCTGATTCCACTAAACGCTTAGCTTCATCTAAGATGCTGCCCGCTGGGCGGCTGTCGAGGTCGCCACGTAGCGAAGGAATAATGCAGAAAGTACAACGGTTGTCGCAACCTTCTGAAATCTTTAAATAAGCGTAATGTTTAGGCGTTAACTTAACCCCAGTTTGTGGGATTAACGAGGTAAAAGGGTTGTGCTCTGGCTTAGGCACATATTTGTGAACGTGCTTTAACACCGCTTCGTAGCTGTGTGGACCAGTGATTTCTAATACATCTGGGTGCACTTCGCGGATTTGGTTTTCTTTGGCGCCAAGGCAGCCAGTGACGATCACTTTGCCGTTTTCTTCTAAGGCTTCACGCACAGCATCCAGAGATTCTTCCACCGCAGCATCGATAAAGCCGCAGGTATTGACGATAACTAAGTCGGCATTGTCGTAGCTATTAGTGACTTCGTAGCCGTCGATGCGTAACTGAGTCAGAATACGCTCTGAATCCACGAGGTTTTTTGGGCAGCCCAAAGACACGAAACCGATGCGATTCCCAGTGGCAACAGCATTAGTGCTTGCTGCTTCTAATGTTTTGACTGGGATATCAAGCGTGGTCGTTTGCTTGGGTTTAAAAGTTTCAACTGTCATGGTTTCTCGCTGAGGTATAAGCCGCCTTAAAAAAGTTGGCGGATTATACCTGAAGTGATTAAAAGGTACAGTAGCTTTGGCTGAAAAGTGTACAACTGGGGCGCTGAATATGCCAGTTAACCCTAAGGCCTATTTTGGGTGTGGATATAGGAAGACAAGCCAAAGATCCAAGGTCGAACTCATCTGGATAAAAAGCGCTAAACATTTTTCAGAAAAATTAACCCTTTTTAAAATTGGCCGCGTTTATAGGGGCAAGAGACAATTTCTTGATGCTGTTACATATTGGCACAAGTATTGGCACTTTTTACTGATAGCCTAAGCGCTAAATAAGCGACACAGTCGTTTTAGCCGTCTCGTTTTGAATATGCGTTCTATTTGAAGTGGTTTAGGTATAAGCACATTATTTTGGAGTAAGTTATGAAAAATTCTCTTTTAGCGGTATTGGTGGCGGGTGGTCTTTTTTCTAGCGCGTTTATGGCGCCAGCGGTACTCGCCGCTGAGGTCGATTTCCCGCATATTGAAACCATGGGTGTGAGCCAAATCCAAGTCGAGCCTGATATGGCGGATGTGAATGTGGAAGTGGCTGTGACCGAAAAAACCGCTAAAGCCGCCAAAGACAATTCCGATGCCGCCGTGGCTAAGTTTATCGCCCGTCTCACCGCAGCGGGTGTGACTAAAGATCAGATCCAGAGCGCGAATTTAAATCTTCAACCGCAATATGTGTATGTGCAGGATAAGGCACCTGAGCTGACGGGTTATACTGCCAGTCGCCAAATTACCGTGACGGTAACAGACTTAAGCCGCTTGAATGCAATCTTAGATTCAGCTTTAGAAGAAGGCATGAATCGGGTGAATAACATCGCCCTTAAGTCGAGTAAAGAAGCTGAATGCGTCGCCAAAGCACGTCAAGCTGCGATTGTGGATGCCAAACAAAAAGCCGAATCTTTGGCTAAAGGCTTTGGTGAAAACCTCGGTAAGATCTGGCAGATCCGTTATTACGATCAACGCCCTGTGCAACCGGTCATGTTACGCATGAGCGCTAAAGCCGATGCCATGGGCGCCGCCGAGAGCTATCAGTACGGCCAAGTGAGCATAGAAGATAGAGTTGAAGTGATTTATAAACTGAAGTAAATCAGTCAGAGGCCTATGGTGATGGATGAAGCTCCTATTGGAATTCATCCATTTTATTGTCATCCCAAAACCACCGCCTCTGGCGGTGGTGATTGTTCCTTGAGGCTATAGCCTGAATTACGCCCATGCTAAAAGAGACTTCTTATTCACCACAAGTAAGAGGAAACGAAAAGCATGGGCGATTATAGAAGTTCATCACATGTTTATTGGCGTTGCAAATATCATATTGTTTGGACTCCGAAGTACCGTTTTAAAATTTTAAAAGGAAACCTTGGTAAGGAGTTATACAGGTCAATTTATATCCTTTGCAATATGAAGGGTTGTGAGGTTTTAGAATTAAACGTTCAGATAGACCACGTTCACTTGGTAGTCATAATCCCGCCGAAGCTGTCAGTATCAACGCTGATGGGAGTATTGAAAGGAAGAAGTGCGATAAGGCTATTCAATAAACTCCCTCATGTACGTAAAAAGCTATGGGGCAATAGCTTTTGGGCCAGAGGTTATTTTGTAGATACAGTAGGTGTTAATGAAGAAATCATTAGACGATATGTGCGCCATCAAGATAAACAAGATCAGGAACATGAGGCTCAATTGTCGTTGCAGATGATGTAGTTTTTGGAATAGCCCCTTCCAGGGGCAAGTCAAAGCCGCCTTCTAAGAAGGCGGATTCTTTACTTTTTATGCCGTTTACAATCGTTTTATATTTTTGGAAATAGCATTCTTCACTCTATATGTGATGGATTTTATTAGGATGATGAACAGTAAAAACTGGCAAATTTAAGTATTTATCCTCACACTAGTAAGGTTAATGTTTAGGAGGCCGTTTATGGATTTTCCCGCTCGAATAAAGCAACAAACTTGCATGGATTGCTTAAGTGGTAAGTCATTAGGATTTGAAATTCGAATGGCATTTCAACCTATTATCCATTGGCCTAGTCGTGAGATTAGCGGTTATGAAGCTCTGGTCAGAGGCCCTGATGGTGAAGGGGCTGCGTGGGTGTTTGAGCGGATTAATGAAAATAATAAATACTATTTTGATCAGGCTTGCCGTGTTAAAGCGATAGAAACCGCTTCAAAGCTGGGACTCGATAAGATGCTCAGTATCAACTTTTTACCTAATGCCGTATATAACCCTGAGACCTGTATCCGCGCGACGATTGAAGCCGCCGACATGTATGGGTTTGATATTCACAACATCATGTTCGAAGTGACTGAGGGCGAGCAAATTGTCGATCGGGCAAAATTAGTCCGTATCTTCGAGAGCTATGCTAAGCGTGGTTTTATCACGGCAATCGATGATTTTGGCAGTGGTTTTGCTGATTTAAGCTGGCTCGAAGCCCTGCGCCCTCAAGTATTAAAACTTGATATGACCTTGATCCGTGATATCGATCTTGATAGAGAAAAGCAGTTAGCCGTGGATGAAATACTGCGTATTTGTTTAGAGCTTAATACAAGAGTTTTGGCCGAAGGCATTGAGACTGAAGCCGAACTTAATTATCTCGCTGGAATAGGGATTGAGTATTTTCAGGGGTATTATTTTGCCAAACCACAACTCGAATATTTAAGTTCCTATGAAGAGCTGGGCTTTCACGCCCCAAAGTAAATGGTTAGGTGGATTGATATCGTTGCACGATTAGAGTGATAACACGTGCTAAGACTCGATGGATAATTCTTTGTTTCTGATATCGGCTAACTGATATATCATGCGCCACCTAAAATTGCCCTTGTTACCTATTCGCTACTATGTCTTCCAACGCGCTCTATACCGATTTATCCGGTTATTACGATTTAATGTGTTCCGATATCAACTACCAGCAACAGAGCGCGAGCATCCATCGTCTGCATCAGTTCCTCGGCAATAATGGTAAGCAACATCTTGATTTAGCCTGTGGCACTGGTCCACATGTGCGGCATTTTATCGACCTTGGTTATCAGTGCAGTGGCCTAGATATCAATCAGCCTATGCTAGACATGGCCATGCGTCGTTGTCCTGAAGCTCAGTTTAACCTCCAAGATATGACGGCTTTTTATTTAGAAGAGCGCGTCGATTTGATTACCTGTTTTTTATATTCCATCCATTACAGTGCTTGCATCGAACGCCTTAAAAGCTGTATCGCCAGTGTGCATAGCGCACTTAATGACGGTGGGCTGTTTTGTTTTAATACTGTCGATAAGCACAGAATCGATAACACAAGTTCGGTTAAGCATTTTGCCGAGTTTGATGGTAGTCATTTCGCCTTCGAATCCGGCTGGCATTACAGTGGGCAAGGTGAGAAACAGTCATTAAAGTTGAGTATTGCCAAAAGCAGTCAGCCGTTTGCTGAGGTCTCGCCTTTACCTGTCTCTGATATGAAAGGCTTAGGCTCGCTGGAAGCTGGGTTACACGCCGCAGGTTTGCAAGAAGTGGGTTTACAAGAAGTCCACAGTATTGAGCAATGGCAAGACCAACATGCTATGGTCGCTACCAGCTTCACTGAGCTGCAGGAACTGTTAGCACCTTATTTTGAAGTGCATGTTTTCGAACACGATTATGAAAGAATTGTCCCGTGGGATTTAGCATCAGGTAACGCGCTGTTTGTTTGCGTGAAGATTTGACCTTCTGTTGAAGGTTGGTAACAGAAGGTCTGCTCATAATGTGACTGTGACTCGTTAAATCTCGCTTCTCTTTCAGTCTGTTTTTATGTAAAGCCAAATTAAAGTAGTGGGCTTCACTTCTGTTTTTCATCAAGAGTCGACCAAAAGGGGAAGGTACCAGTTCCCCTTTTGGATATTCCTTGCCAAATAACGTCCATGTTTAATAATCTGTTCGTCATCCATAACTCTTGTTCATAACGCTGCCGCACAGTATTCCCGTTAAAGCTTGCTTTAATAAACTTGCTTTAATAAGTAAGTCGCACAATATAAATGATAATGGAATTAATTAAATGTAATGATTTTGTGTGTTTATTTTGTTACCTATGAAATAGTTACAATTTCACAGGCAATAAATACATTAAGACAGAATTAGCATGGCTTTAGTGTAAGTATGAAAAAAGTTTCATGTGTTTTATAAAAATAGTTAACTCTAATTTAAAAGATTGAAATATATATATGGTTTTGATAAGTATGGTTATTATTTTCATTGCGTATTGATCTGAGTGTGGTTTTGCGAGGTTGGCATTATTTTTGTAATGTCCTTAGTGTATTTAAATAATTAACTAGGAGTACTTTATGAAAAATCCCATTCTTACTTTAGCTGCCATTATTTCTTTAGCCTCTTTTAGTGCATATTCTCATGCTGATAACATGAGCAACAGTGATGCCGCAGAAAACGGAATCTATGTCGGCGCTAACTACGGTTATTTAAAAGTCGATGGCGATGATGATTTTGATGATAATAGTGATGTAATGCAGGGCCTTGTTGGTTATAAGTTTAATAAATACCTTGCTCTTGAAGGTAGTTACATTAACTTTGGTGATTATGGTAATGGTTTAGCCAATGCCGAAACCGATGGTTACACGGCAGCCCTTAAAGTCATGCTTCCCATTGCAGACCGAGTAGAGCTATATGCTAAAGGTGGTCAGTTATGGTATTCGACAGATTATGACGTCGTCGGTTTTTCTGGCAATGACGATGGCGAAGGTGTATTCGCCGGCGCCGGTGTGGCATTTAAAGTCACAGATCGATTTTTAATTAATGCTGAGTACACTTGGTATGATGCAGATATTAATGTCGATAGCGTCGCCAATGGCGGGAAAACAGATACAGACTTTAATCAAGCCAGTATCGGTGTTGAATATCGCTTCTAATTATTTGTTGTTGATATTTATAATTTAAGAATTAATTATCTAGGTGTGACACGCTAAGTGTCACACCTTTTTTATATTACTAATAAGCCCCTCCGAGTTTTTATTTTTTAAATCAAAGTCAAAATCAACGTCGTGAGGCTTCACCCCACACCCGACCAAAAGGGGAAAAGCGCCTATTTCCCTTTTGGAAATCCCCGGCGTCCCTAGCGAAGTTACATGCATTGATTAGTGGCTTCGTGCTTATTCGAAAATAGCTAACGCTTCCGATGGCCCCGCTTTACATCCATGTAAAGCCCCCCAGTTCGGCAGTCCCTGCCTCTCGCTCATAAGCGCGAAAATCACCGATTTTCATTCGCCCCTTCCCCCCGAAAGCTACGCAGACGTCCTGTCTGCGTCACGCCCCATTCTTTCAAAAAAGAGTCTTCAACGCCCTTCAGCAACTTCGCAGGGAAGGTGAACTTCGGCGGCTTAAGTGTTGGCTGTTATCCCAAAAGAGTTATGCCTATCCGATCTTTTCCCTTGCTAAACCCGAGGTGACCATATATGTCCCATCTTTTATCAATAAAACTATTAAAAATTAATTACTTAAATTTTATATTGGTTAGATAATAAGTTTGGATAACGCGCATGTGCATTTTCCGCATGGTGTATTTGATAAAAAACTGATAAGTTCCTTTTATTACAGTTAGTTAATTTTGCATTTTTTACTGGTCTAATGAGGTGAACGAGCATGTGCACTATAGAAATGTTAGGCCTCAGAGATTAATCTATGAATGAATCACCACCAAGCACAGCATTAGAAGCTTTCAGAATACTTATCGAGTTCCTATCGAGTAACTCAAAAACCATTGTTATTCTGGTTTTATTGTTTATTTGTAGAAATGCCATATCAAGCTTCGTTTCAAGGCTCACTTCTCTGAAATATAAAAGTGGGGAGTCTGAACTTGGTATGGAAGCCGCTGCTCCAACACAAGATAAAGAAAAGATCGATTTACGTACTACAGATGATAAGCCATCCTCCGAAGATAAAGATGCAGAAATAGAGAAAAATGAGGGGGACTGGTTCCTTGCAATGGAAAAAGCATTTAGTGAAGGGCGCCTAGATGATGCAGAAGCTGAATTCAAAAAATACGCTATAGGCGAGAAAGATGAAGTAAAGCTGGAAAACAGTAAAGCTGCTTATCTATATTTTAGGTTTAATAAAGGTAAAGATAATTCAGCAATTAGTGAATTGGAATGGCTAGCTCGAACAGCTAAAAATGAAGTGTCTAAATTTAATACCCTAGATTGGATTTCATTCTGCCTTAGGAAAGGAATGCAATATCACAAGGAGACTGAAATGTGGCGGTCTGCTCTTGAGGAAACGCAATCTGAGCCTTTAAAGACAAGAGCTATAGTAAATATTGCATACTCCCTGAATAAAGAAGAATCCTCAATTGAAGCTAAGAATATCCTGATAGAACGACTGAAGAGTATAGACGATGGTGCGCAAAAAGGGTTGATCTTTGAGGCACTTTCAAAGATAGAGGACTCTTTAGGAAACAAGTATCTGTCTATTTACTGCAAAGACAAGTTTTTGGAATTTAACACGAATAATAGAGGTGAGCTTTTTAATTCTGCTTATTCTGCAAGCAATGAAGGTATTGATGAAATATCAATAAGCAATTACTTAAGACTCATTCGAATTGATGAAGATAACTCGACTGCATTGAACAATCTTGGAGTACGAGCTCAGGAGGCTGGATTGAAAATAAAGGCTATTGATCAATACAAGAAGTCAGCTGAACACAATAATACGTTGGCAATGGCGAACTTAGGTTACTTGCTTCTTGGAGCGGGTTTTACTGACGAAGCAGAAAAAATAGCTAAAGAAGCATTAGAGAAAGATAATCCCCACGAAAATATACATAGCTTGCTTGCTGAGATTAGCAAAAGTAGAGAAAAGCAGGACAAAGACTGGGAAGAGTTAGGTAAAAAAGCACTAAACAGGCAGAAGAAGATTCGCGAGTATACCGAGCAACTTTATCTCGGTAACGCGAAGGTTCTAGAGGGTGACTGGGAAGTAAATGGTATACATGCCACAACTATAAAGATCGATAACTACTCACTTAAAGCCAGTTGGACTGAAGAAACAGGTGCTTTGGTAGGGGGAA
Source organism: Shewanella sp. NKUCC05_KAH (assembly GCF_019345585.1). Taxonomy (NCBI): domain Bacteria; kingdom Pseudomonadati; phylum Pseudomonadota; class Gammaproteobacteria; order Alteromonadales; family Shewanellaceae; genus Shewanella; species Shewanella sp. NKUCC05_KAH. Next base: position 113,426 of record NZ_JAHKQZ010000007.1, on the reverse strand, counting down.
TATATACAGTAGAACTTGTAGGAGAAGTATCTGGCGCTACCTTTGATGGCACATACTCGCGCAAGAGAAATGACAATTCCTCAAACACATTACTTGGCGTGGGTGGAAATACGAACAAGGCATGCATTGGTTATTTTTCTGAAAGTGAAGGGAAACTCAAGGTTTTATCTAAAGAGCTAAAGGATGATTTCAGCTTGTTCTTATCCCCGAAAAAGGCCTAAGGAATTTAACGAGCCAATCATAAGGATTTAATAAGCCATTGTTAAATTTTCTAAAAGAGATGGTTGGCATCATTCAGGTTGCTTTCGATGGCTTACAAACAACACTAATGTGACAGGAGTTCAGCGTCCCCTCGGCGTTGCCGCAGGGTATTTGCGTTCGTTGCGTGATCGAGGCATGGATGCCGAGATAGCGTCAGTCGAATCAGGGACGAGCGTCTGACGCGATAGCATAAGGACGCTAAATGCCCAAGGGGCTTTCAACTCCGTTAGGGGCGTCTTGGAGCATCCAAGGAGGATAGGACGAGCAGTCCTCCTTGGTCGGGTGTGGGGTGAAGCCCCACGACTTTGATCCAAACGAAGTTTGGAAAATCTACTTTTTCGAAGTAAACAAAAAAGGCGCCTAAGCGCCTTTTTCTACTATTCAGTTATGGGTAAACCACCCAAAACCTCAGATTTGATTACAACTCTCTATTACACAATCAGATCATACTCATCTTTGAGTATCTTAATAATATCTGCCTTTGGATTCGCTGGCAGCGGGATTGGAGCACCAGTCACTTTCTCGGCAACGCCGGTGTAAGTGCGTGACACTTGCATCATGGCCTCAAGTGGCAGGTCATTGTCGCGGGCGAGGGCTTCACGCTCTGGCATTCTGTCTTTGTTGAGCAGCACATCAGGATCGGGGAAATGATTTAGCAGGAATTGGCGGAAACCCTCTTTGGAGTTTTCCAAAATCTTGCCATCGCGGTAGGCGGCGCCGTCCCAAATACGTGATGAGTCTGGAGTGCCGACTTCATCCATGTAAATCAGTTTTGAATTGCCATCTTTATCAGTGACATAGCCAAACTCAAATTTAGTATCGACAAACACTTGGTCAATGTCGGCCAGTGCTTTTGATATCACTTTAAAGCCATCTTTTAACAGCTTTTCGTACAGGTCGATATCTTCTAACTTTTCAAAGCCAAAGGCTTGGTAGTTGGCTTCGATATCGCTGCGGCTGATGTTCACGTCATCTTGGGCTGGCACGCCTGGGATGCCGGTTAAAATGCCCTTAGTCGATGGGGTAATTAACAGCTCAGGGAGCTTTTGATCTTTCTCTAAGCCTTCTGGCAGTGTGATGCCACAGAATACTCGCTCGCCCTTAGAGTAAGCGCGCCACATTGAGCCTGTGATGTACTGGCGGCAAATGGCTTCGACTTTAATGGGGCGGGCTTTCTGGACTATCCATACGAACGGGTGCGGGATATCCAAAATATGGCTGTCGGCTAGGCCGTTTTCGGCGAACAGTTTAAACCAGTGGTTAGAAATCGCGTTTAATGCCGCGCCTTTACCGGGAATGCCTTTGAGGCCACCTTCACCGTGGAAGATACAGTCGAAGGCCGAGATACGGTCGCTGATCACCATGATGGCGAGCGGGGTATCTTCGGGGACGTTATAACCCTTGGTTTTGATTAAACGGCGGCTGTCGGCATCGGTTAGCCAGTAAACGCTGCGAACCTTGCCGCTGTGGACTGGGCTGTCGGTGCGGATTGGCAAATCGTTATTCACGGCTAATACGGAATCAGCAAGACTCATGACGAGTATTCCTTAGGATAGAGAGTGTAGGGATAAGGTTTTTATAAGTGTCGGTTTGCAGATGGACTATGGCGTTAGCAACAGCCAGATTCATTGCAACCGCTTTATTATTCGCGCTTGGCTTAGGGCGTAAATCGCTCAGCCAGTTTGCGGGATTTGATGTTAAATCTTGAACAGCAAAAATTGTATTTTCGGGCGGTGTTTGAATTGGGTTGGGTGGAGATAATGCAAGGGAGGGAACAAACGCAGGGCAAGGTTGGCACCACAGTGAAAGTGGTCTGCGAAAGCGGGCTGGGCCCGTGCCATTTTGCTCGAAAATGCTAACCATTAATCCGAGAGAACCTTGTTCTAGACTGCCGCGAAAAAGTGGCGACATTCTACCTTTTTTGACAAAATTTGCCACGGCTATTTGCATCGCTCTTTGCACAGATCTTTACACAGCCCTTTACACTGCTCTTTATATAGTTCTGTGGCTTGAATCTAGCTGGCATAAGGATTTGCAAGGGAATCACGCGCTAACACTCAGTGCTGAGCATCATGGAGGGCTGGTGTTCTGCGGACGAGCTAATGTTGAAGGGCTGTATTTTAGCGCGCTGATATGCGAGCTTATGATGTAGCAGCCGACAAGACCATCAAGCCAAATATCCAATGGAGGGAATATGAGCACAAGTCAGCATGTACATAATGATAATCAACGAGAGCTAGTATTAGAGCGGATTATCGATGCGCCGCCAGAAAAGCTGTTCCGCGCGTGGACCGAGCCAGAACTCCTCAAAATCTGGTTTACGCCAAGGCCGTGGACTGTGGCAAGCGCGAGCTTAGATGTGCGTGCCGGTGGTTCAAATGTGATCGTGATGCGCAGCCCTGAGGGGCAGGATTTCCCGAATCGTGGCGTATATCTCGAGGTGGTTGAGAATGAGCGCATCGTATTTACCGATGCCTTTACTGAGGCTTGGGTGCCGTCCGATAAAGCCTTTATGACGGCAACCATCATGTTTGAACCTATAGATGGTAAGACCAAGTACACTGCGCGGGTGCTGCATTGGAATAGCGAAGATAGGCAGAATCATGAGGATATGGGGTTTCATCAGGGTTGGTCTAAGGCGACCGATCAGCTTGAGGAACTCGTCGCGAGCATTTAGCCGGTGAGTCTCAAGCCTCGTATCAGAGAGTAAACAATAAGTAGTATCTAGCCCAATTGCCCTGCATATTTTATTGCTGGGGATTGGGCAGGATTAGAGGTGTTATGTCGTCACAGAAAGAAGTGCCTGTACTTAAACAATCAGTGCTTGCGCCATCGCAACTCGCGCAAAGTGCGGCTTTGCAAGGCAATAGTTTTTTATCAAAACAGTTCAATGGCTTGTCGGAATTAGCCCAAGATCTACAGGGCATCGAGTTCGAGGATTGCTGCTTTCAAGATTGCCATTTTAGCGAGAGCACTTTCCGTAAATGCAAGTTTATCGATTGCCGCTTTGTGCGTTGCAACTTAAGTTTAGTGAAAGTGCCCCAGTGTCAGTTCTGCGGGGTGGAGTTTGAAGAATGTAAGTTAGTCGGTATCGATTGGACCCGCGCCGCGTGGTCGCGTTTATCCTTTGCCGCGCCCTTTTCCTTTAAGCAATCCATCTTAAATGATTGCTCATTTTTAGGTTTGTCCCTCGATGAAATTATCATCGAAGAGTGCAAGGCCCACGATGTCGATTTTCGCGAGGGCAGTTTTAATCAAGCCAATTTCACCTACACGGATTTTAGTCATAGTCTGTTTGGCCGAACTCAATTATTGGAGGCGGATTTCAGCGAGGCATCCAATTACGATATCGACATTTTTAACAATAAAATCAAAGGCGCTAAGTTTAGCCGCGACGAAGCGATTCGGCTGCTCAACTGCCTCGATATAGAATTAATGGATTAAGGATTGTGGTAGGTTTTTACTCAGCTTTTCACTCAGCATAGTGATGCTCATCCCACGAGTGTTATCGCAATTTACTGAGATATCTGTTTTTTTTAAGCCGCCATTTACCCCATCTGGCGGCTTTTTTCTGCTCGTGTTTTAGGACCTATTGATCTTATTCACGTATTTCAAGGTCAGTCTTAGGTTTTAGTTGCGGTAGATCACACCGAGCTTCCCCATGTGGTTTACCACAATACCCACCTACCTCTTTCGGGATAACAATCTCTGTGGATGAGCAGTGTATTCAGCGTATGCCGTGTATTTTGAAGATATGGTGGCGCTGTTTTAACGCTTTATAACTAAAAAAGTAATCAAATCAGTGAGCAAACCTCTGCTCGATGGCGCCAAAAATGGCGACAGACGGGTGGGATGAGCGTGATGGAGGTAACCATGATTGAGCTTAATAGGCGAACCTTTTTAAAGGGAGCAGGAGCGAGCAGCGCCACGTGTGCGTTGGCCAGTCTGCTGCCGGGCAGCTTAGCGGCATTAGAGAATAAGCAGCTAAAGGGCATGGGCAAAGACATTGCCAGTATTTGTGAAATGTGTTCGACTCGCTGCCCGATTTCGGCGCGGGTGATTGAGGGCAAAAACGTCTTCATTAGTGGCAACAAGGCCGCTAAATCCTTTGGCGGTAAAGTGTGTGCCCGTGGCGGCGCAGGCCATAGTTTATTGTACGATCCACAGCGTATCGTTAAACCGTTAAAGCGGGTCGGTGAGCGCGGCGAAGGCAAATGGGCTGAGATCAGTTGGGATGAGGCTTATAAATTAATTGCTGAAAACCTCAATAAAATCAAAAAAGAACATGGCCCAGAAGCCGTGGCATTCTCGTCAAAATCTGGCTCACAAGAAAAGCATTTGTTTCACCTTGCGACCGCCTTTGGTAGTCCAAATACCTTTACCCACGCGTCGACTTGCCCTGGTGGTTATGAAATTGCCGCTAAGGCTATTTTTGGCACTAAGGTCAAACGTGATTTAAGTAATTCTAAATACATCATTAACTTCGGCCATAACCTGTACGAAGGCATCAATATGTCCGAAACCCGCGGCATGATGGCGGCGCAGATGGACAAAGGTGCCAAGCTGGTGGTGTTCGAGCCAAGATTCTCCATTGTGGCCGATAAAGCTGATGAATGGTATGCCATTCGCCCCGGTACCGACGTGGCCGTCGCCTTGGCGTTATGCCATGTATTGATTGAAGATAATCTTTACGACAAGGCATTTGTCGCGCGTTATGTGGAAGGCTTCGAAGCCTTTGCCGCCGAAGTGAAAGCTTATACCCCTGAATGGGCTGAAACCATCTCCGATGTGCCTGCCAAAGACATTCGTCGTATCGCCCACGAATATGCTGCTAAAGCGCCCCATGCTGTGGTCGATTTTGGTCACAGAGCCACCTTTACCACCGAAGAGTTTGAGATGCGCCGCGCCCTTTACGCCGCCAACGTCTTGATTGGTAATATTGAGCGTAAAGGCGGGATTTATATCGGCCAGAAACCCGGTGATTACAACAAGCTTGCCGGTGAAGCGGTTGCGCCCGTATTGGCAAAACCTGGCGTGAAAGACATGCCAAAACCAGCAGCGAAACGTATCGATCAGGTGGAAGAGCAGTACGCCATGATGTGGACATCGGGCGGCGTTTACCAAACCATTCTCGATGCCACATTAAGCGCTGTTCCTTACCAGTTACACGGCTGGGTGATGTCACGCACTAACCCAATGCAAACCATGACAGACAGAGCGCGCGTTGTTGAAGCGATGAAAAAGCTCGACTTTATCGCCGTGTGTGATGTGTATATCAGCGAAACCGCCGCCTATGCGGACGTGATTTTACCTGAGTCGACTTATCTTGAACGTGATGAAGAAATTGCTGATAAGTCAGGTAAAAATCCGGCCTATTATGTGCGCCAACGGGTCGTTGAAACATTAGGTGATACTAAGCCTTCTTGGCAGATCTTTAAGGATGTGGGTGTGGCTATGGGCCTTGGCGAGTTCTATCCATGGGAAAACATGGAAACCCTGCAAATGCTGCAGGTGAACCGCGACACTGACCTGCTGCGCCGGATCAAAGACGAAGGTTTTGTGAGCTTCGGTAAGCCAATTATGTTGTGCGAGCCTAAGATGGTTACCGAGTTTATTAAGGCATACCCCAATGCGCGACCTGCCGATGAAGACGGCACTTACGCCAGTGCACTGACCTTTAAAACCCCGAGTGGCAAAATTGAACTCACTTCCGCGAAAGTCGAAGCCATGGCACCGGGCCGTGGGGTGATCAAGTTCCGCGAAGTGAATCTTAAAAAAGCAGATGAGCTGTACTTTATCCAAGGCAAAGTGGCGGTGCACACCAATGGTGCAACCCACAATGTGCCTATGCTCGCTAACCTGATGTCGGATAACGCTGTGTGGGTTCACCCTGTTACTGCGGGCAAGTTAGGGATCAGCAATGGCGACCCAATCCGCCTCACCAGCAGTGTTGGCACAGAAGAAGGCCACGCCTTAGTCACGCCGGGTATTCGCCAAGATACTGTGTTTGCTTACATGGGCTTTGGTTCTAAAAACAAAGAGTTGGTCAGAGCAACGGGCAAAGGTATCCACTGCGGTAACTTACTGCCGCACGTTACTGCTCCTGTGTGTGGCATGACAGTGCACACCACGGGCGTCACGCTGGCAAAGCGCTAATCGGAGGCTTAAATGAATAAACGATATGTAATGGTGCACGACGAGAATAAGTGCATCGGCTGCCAAGCTTGTAACGTGGCGTGTCGCAGTGAAAATGGCGTACCCGAAGGCGTAACTCGTCTGCAAGTGCGTGTGGAAGGCCCCTTTGGTGAGATGCCCAATCTGCATTTCAAATATCACAGGGTATCTTGCCAGCAATGTGAAGATGCACCCTGCGTTAAAGTGTGCCCAACAGGCGCGGCCTATGTGGGTGAAGATGGCATTATCTCTATCCATACCGAGAAGTGTGTCGGTTGTATGTACTGTGTGGCAGCGTGCCCTTATAAAGTGCGCTTTATGAACCCAGAAACCAAGGCGGCGGATAAGTGTAACTTCTGTAAGGATACGCGTTTAGCACGGGGCGAAGAGCCAGCGTGCGTGACTGTGTGTCCAACCGATGCCTTAGTGTTTGGTGATGCCAATGATCCAAGCAGTGAAGTGGCCATCATGCTCAACACTAAAATCACTTACCAAGATAAAACCCATTTGGGCACTAAACCTAGGGTATATCGCGTTCCTACCAAAAGAGGGGGGATTTGATTATGAACAATACTTGGGGCGACATGGCGCAATATGATCCTGTCACTTGGCACTGGGTCATCGCCGTTTACCTGTTTATGGCGGGGTTATCCGCGGGCAGTTTACTGATTGGCATTGGTTTGCGCTGGGCGAATAAGGAACTCAGCGCGGGAGCCGAAAGCAGCATTCTTAAGGCGGCAGCAATTATTGGGCCTGTAGCAATTAGCTTAGGTCTAGCTTGCTTAGTGTTTGACTTAACCAAACCATTCCACTTCTGGTTGATCTTAATTCACTATAACTTCCAGTCTGTGATGGCCATTGGGGTGCTGGCGCTGCTGGCGTATTCTCCCTTAGCTTTTGCGTACGCCATTATTGTGCTGCGGGATGACTTACCAAAATGGGGTTTAGGTTTCCTAGCGCCTATCGCTAAGTTACTTATGCCATTTCGAAAGCTGATTGAAGTATTGTTGTTTGTTCTCGCCATTGGCGTGGGGGCTTACACTGGCTTCTTAATTTCGGCGATGAATGCCTATCCTATGCTCAACACTGCGGTACTGCCTGCGCTGTTTTTAGTGTCGGGTTTGTCGGCGGGCGCTGCGGCCAATGCGGTACTGGCGTTGCTGATGTTTAAGACTGACAGCCACGACAAAACTTTAGTGAAGATGCACGGTTTAGAATTGCCTGTGATGGCGATTGAAATTCTGTTCCTGTTCATGTTGTTCTGCGCCTTGTACTTCAAGGGCGGCGCGGCGGCTGCGGCCTTAGCATCGTTAACTTCTGGGTTATGGGCAAGCGTGTTCTGGATAGGCGTTGTCGGTATAGGTTTTGGTATTCCCTTGCTGTTTATGCTGCTACCCGCCGCGACTCGCCACACTAAGGGCGCAATGATCATGGTGGCTTGTGCGAGCTTAACGGGCGTACTCGCCTTAAGACACTTTATTGTGTACGCAGGGCAAAGCTATTTAAGCTGAGTGTAATCTGGCTTTACATATTGATAGATAAAGAAAAAGCACTGGCAATGTCAGTGCTTTTTTATTGTTTGAATCGTGAGAAGGTTTGCCAGTACAAGCGGGACGCTTATTGGGGTAATAACTCGATAACCGACTTCACCGTTAGCACTAAGGCGCTGATACTGCACAGGACTAACGTCGCCATCTTTGTCTTCTCTTTATCGACACGGCCCACTAATCGTCCTGCGACTAAGTAACCTAAAATCACTGAGGGGAGCAGCATCAACGACAGCCACAGATGTTTTAATTCTAATAAGCCAGTGATCGCTAAAATGACCAATGCAATCATGGAGCTAAAAATGAAGAAGGCCGACAGGGCAGCGCGAAACTGCGAGGCATCTTTGCCTGCCAACAAAATCGCCATCGGCGGGCCACCAATCGCGGCGATATTGCCGAAGATCCCTGAAACCACACCCGCACCGAAGAGGCTTTTCTTATTCACTGGCAGGCTGAATTTATTCAGGCTGAGGATCACTGCGACAGTTACAATGGCGGCGATGGATAAACCCAGTATGGGTTGAGGCGCAAACAGCAATAAACTCGCGCCGATAAAACCACCGGGCACGCGGCCTAGGAGCGCATATTGCAAGCCATTGAATTCTAAGTGACCGCGCTCACGCACTAAGGTCAGCAGGGCGATGGAGAAACCCATAGCAATAACAGGCGCAGGTACAAGTTGTGGATCGACGATATACAGCAAAGGACTGGCGACAACCGCAAGCCCAAACCCAATCAGACTTTGGGTTAATGCGCCCAGAAACACGACCAGCGAGGCTAAGGCGAGTGTCTGTGGATCTATCATAGAAAACATAGGATTTCCTATATCCCAAACCAACTCAAGATGGTGAAATTTAAAGTTTGAAGTCGCTTGGGTATAAACAAAAAGGGATCGTTAACGATCCCTATTGATGAGCACTGTGATATGACTTTGAAAGCGACGAGTCGCTATTCCATGTCTTCCCACTCGATTCCCATTTGATCCATTAACAACTTGGCTTCGGCGGGAATGCTGTCTGGATTATCTTTTGACAGATCTTCATCGTTGGGCAATGGCTGGCCAGTGTAGGCGTGCAAAAATGCCTCACACAACAGCTCGCTGTTGGTGGCGTGACGCAAATTATTGACCTGACGACGAGTACGTTCGTCCGTGAGGACCTTAAGCACTTTGAGCGGAATAGACACAGTAATTTTTTTTACTTGTTCATTCTTCTTGCCATGTTCAGCATAGGGGCTGATGTATTCCCCATTCCATTCAGTCATTGACTCACCTGTTATAACGCTAAATTCGGGGCAGATTTTAAACCCTTACAAAGAACAGTCAAATTATTGCTACTATTTCTTTGTGATTGCAAACAGATTTCTTTATGTTCAGACGTCTAAACGTCTTAACGCCTATTGACGATGGCGTTGGGCTTAGGTACATTTAGACGTCCAGACATCTCTATCAGTCTACCGAATTTAGGAGTCCCCATGGCAGAGCGTCAATTAGCCACACTGGCAGTGCGTCAGGGTATCGAAAGCGATACTCAATATGGCGCAGTTGTGCCACCGATTTATTTGTCGACTAATTACGCCTTCGATGGTCATAAAAATCCCCGCGAATTCGATTACAGTCGTTCAGGCAACCCAACGCGCTGCATTTTAGGCGAAGCATTAGCCCAATTAGAAAAGGGCGCCACTGGCATAGTGACGTGCACTGGCATGGCGGCCATCACCTTAGTGACCACTTTGCTCGGCCCCGGTGACCTATTAGTTGTGCCCCATGATTGCTATGGTGGTTCCTACCGTTTATTTACCAACTTGGCGAAGAAAGGCCAGTTTAAGCTCATTGTGGTCGACCAAACCGACAGCCAAGCGTTAGCCGCCGCTATTGCGCAGAATCCTAAGATGGTGTGGCTCGAAACCCCATCAAACCCGTTATTACGTGTGGTGGATATCGAAGCCATTGCTAAGGCGAGCCATGGTGTCGGCGCGCTGGTGGTGGTCGATAACACCTTTTTATCGCCGATATTGCAACAACCCCTATTGTTAGGCGCGGATATCGTTATCCACTCCACCACTAAATATATCAATGGTCACAGCGATGTGGTCGGCGGCGCAGTGGTCGCCAAAGACGCGCAAATCGGCGAAAGCTTACATTGGTGGTCGAACACTCTAGGCTTAACGGGGTCAGCCTTCGACAGTTATCTGACCCTGCGCGGCCTACGTACCTTAGCGGTGCGTATTCGCGAGCATCAAGCCAATGCCCAGCGTATTATTGAGTTATTAACGCAAAGCCCTGTGGTGAGTAAAGTCTATTACCCAGGGCTTGCGGATCATCCAGGTCACGCCATTGCGGCCAAGCAACAACAGGGCTTTGGCGCTATGCTGAGCTTTGAGCTCAAAGGCGGTGAGGCCGAAGTGGTGGCCTTTTTAGGTGCACTCAGCTTATTTAGCGTGGCGGAAAGTTTAGGTGGCGTCGAAAGTTTAGTGGCCGTGCCCGCAACTATGACCCACAGAGCCATGGAGCCGCAGGCGCGCTTCGAGGCTGGTATTAAGGACACCCTATTGCGTCTATCGGTGGGTATTGAAGATGCCGCCGATTTAGTTGCAGATATTCAAGCAGGATTAGCCGCCGTTGCGGCTTGTCAGTAGAGGAATAATAGATGGCACGTTGTCACTTACATAAATTTGGTGGCTCCAGTTTAGCGGATGCCGATTGTTATCGCCGAGTCGCCCATATCCTATTAACCCACGGTCATAGTGATGATCTCGTGGTGGTCTCTGCGGCGGGTAAAAGCACGAATTTCCTGTATAAATTATTAGCGCTGCGTGATGCGGGTCAGCTATGGCAAGAAGAATTACAAGTGCTGATCAGTTACCAACAGGGGTTGATTGAGCAGTTGTTGTCGAATGAACAAGCCCGCGATCTGCGTGAGCGTTTGGCCACTGATAAAGCGCAACTCATCAGCTTGTTGTCCTTAGACGAGCGCAACGAATACCAAATCAACCATGTGGTGAGCTTTGGCGAACGTTGGTCGGCACGTTTAATGGCGGCGCTACTGCGCGAATCTGGCGTGGCAGCAAGCCATGTGGATGCCTGTTCAATTTTAGTGGCCGATGAAGCCGCTGTGCCACAAATTCGGGTACAGGAATCCCGCGCTAAAGTACAAGCCCTATTAGCTGCGCATCCCAATGAACGCTTAGTGATCACAGGATTTATCTGCGCTAACGAGCGTGGCGATACCTTGTTACTTGGTCGTAATGGTTCAGATTTTAGCGCCAGCCTGATTGCGAGTCTCGCTGATATCGAGCGCGTGACCATTTGGACCGATGTGGAAGGGGTGTTCAACGCCGATCCTAATAAAATCAACGATGCCAAGTTACTGAAAAGCATGTCACTTGCCGAAGCCGATCGCCTAGCGCGTTTAGGCTCGCCTGTATTACATTCGCGCACTCTGCAGCCTTTGTTTAATACCGAAGTGAGTTTAGCGGTACGCTCAAGTTATGCATCCCACACCGACTTTACCTTAATCGCACCCCACAGTTCGTCGGCGAGCGCGCCTGTGGTGACTAACCTCAATGCTGTTGTCCTGTTCGGCTTTAAACTCACAGGGGAGTTAACTCGTTTATTAGATTTATTGATTGCCGCGGGTTTAACGCCATTGGCCCATTGGACCTCTGCCCATCAAAGGGTTGAACTTGCCTATACCGCTGAGAATCAAAAACAAGTTCAAAGATTACTCGATGCCGAGGCAGAAGCATTAGGGATCAGCGAGCAGCAGATCAACACAGATTTTGGTTTAGTCGCATTAGTAAGTGCCGACGCCGAACATTATCGCCGCAGCTTCGCGCGTTTACTGAGCCGTGATGCTAAACCTTTGTTCAGTGGCGATTTAAGTTTAGTGACGTTAGTGCCCCAGTCACAGGTGAATCTGTTAACCCAAAAAGTTCACCGTCGCTGCGCTGGCCCGCGTAAACGCATTGGCGTCCTGCTGCTCGGTGTGGGTAATATCGGTGAGGCTTGGATCGATCTGTTTAAGTCGGTTTCACCCTCACTAGACCATGAACTCGAAGCTAGTGTTGAGTTAGTCGGTTTAGTCAGTTCGAGTAAAGCCTTGATTAAATCCACTGGCATTAATCTTGCCGCGTGGCAAACAGAGTTTAATACTGAAGCAACGCCTTGGCAGTATGAACATTTATTCGAGCAATTAGAGCAAGTTAACTGCGATGAGCTGGTGGCCTTAGATATCAGTGCCAGCGCCAGTTTGACGCTGCAATATCCAGAGCTATTCGAGCGTGGCATCCATGTGGTGAGCGCGAATAAACTTGCGGGCTCGGGTCCACTGCCTTTCTATCGAGAGTTAAAGCAGCAACTGGGTAATCGTCGCTTATTTTGGCGCTATAACGCCAGCTGTGGCGCAGGTTTACCCATCCAACATGCGCTAAATGATCTGCGTAACAGCGGTGATAGTGTTGAAGCCGTGGGCGGGATTTTCTCCGGCACCCTGTGTTGGTTATTTGAGAAATACGATACCAGCAAGCCATTTTCAGAATTAGTGATTGAAGCCAGAGGCTTAGGTATTACTGAACCCGATCCCCGCGACGATCTCTCCGGCCGTGATATGCAGCGTAAACTGCTTATCTTAGCCCGTGAGATTGGCCTTGAAATCGAGCTTGAAGATATTGAGCTGCGCTCACTCGTACCAGCCGCTTTGGCGGATATTCCCTTAGATCAATTTCTCACCCGCATTGCCGAGTTAGATGCCGATCTGCTGCAACAGTATGGTGCGGCGGCGGAGCAAAATAAGGTGCTCAGATATGTGGCATCCTTAGACAACAGCGGCCCAGAGCTCAAGGCCGAGGTGGGTTTGCAGTGGATTGATACCCATCACCCTTACGCCAACTTAACCCCTGGTGATAATGTGTTTGTGATCCGCAGTGTCTTCTACCAAGGTAATCCGCTGATCATCCGTGGACCGGGCGCAGGACGCGAAGTGACCGCGGCGGCGGTGCAGTCGGATCTGACCCAGATCTGTCGCGATCTGCTGCAGGAATAACGCGGTATCAAGCTTCTTAAAGGACTCATTCGAGTCCTTTTTTATTGGCTAGAATAAATCTATCGAATTAACCGAGATTAAATGCGGTTTATGGGTATTTTTTGGCTTGACTTACATCTCAGTTTCTCTAGTATATGGACATATAGACGTCCAAACGTCCATTTGAACTAATTCACACTAGCAAAGAGTAGCGCCAAGGGCGGTTGAGGAAATACACATGGCTTTTCATCACGCACAACATTCACAATCGCTGAACCAGAGCTTGTCTGAGCTTAATGGCGATATTAATGTTTCTTTTGAGTTTTTCCCGCCATCGACCCCCGAAATGGAACAGATACTGTGGAATTCTATCCGTCGTTTAGAGCCGCTGAATCCTAAGTTTGTGTCTGTGACTTACGGCGCTAACTCAGGCGTACGTGACCGCACCCATGGCGTGATTGAACGTATCCAACAAGAAACCGACCTCGTTGCCGCGCCGCACTTAACCTTAGTGGATGCCAGCGATGAAGAGTTATTAGAACTGGCTAAGCATTACTGGAAGTCGGGCATTCGTGACATAGTGGCGCTACGTGGTGATTTACCTGCGGGCAGCCCCAAGCCAACCCGTTTTGCGGCGGATTTAGTGCGTTTACTGCGCTCTGTGGCTGACTTTGATATTTCCGTTGCGGCCTATCCAGAAGTGCATCCCGATGCGAGCAATGCACAGGCGGATTTGATCAACCTTAAGCGCAAGATTGATGCGGGTGCCAGCCGTGCTATTACCCAATTTTTCTTCGATGTGGAATCTTACCTGCGTTTTCGTGATCGCTGCGTTGCCGCCGGTATCGACGTTGAAATCGTGCCGGGCATCTTGCCTGTGACTAACTTTACCCAGCTAAAACGTTTCGCGGGCATGACCAATGTGTCGTTACCTAATTGGTTACATAAGCAATTCGACGGCCTAGAAAACGATGCGGGTACACGCCAATTGGTGGGGGCAAACGTGGCCATCGACATGGTGAAAGTGCTGTCCCGCGAAGGCGTGAAGGATTTCCATTTTTACACCTTAAATCGCGCCGAATTGACCTACGCGATTTGCCACACTTTAGGCGTGCGTCCTAAATAAAACCTTATAAAATAAGCTAATAAAAACGCCGCAGAGAATGCGGCGTTTTGTTTTGTTTAAATTCTAAATTGAGCTAATAAAGTTGTTAAACGGGCTGCGAGTTGGGCAAGTTCATCGCCAGCGCGTGCAGTTTGTACCGCACTATCTGTCGCATTGGTCGCAATATCATTGATGTTATTAACATTTTTATTAATTTCTGCCGAAACCGCACATTGCTCATTTGCAGCGCTGGCGATCTGGATATTCATCTGGCTAATGGTGGAAACCGCATGGGTAATGGCTTCGAGTGCTTCACCCGCTTGGTGAACTTGGGATACACAGCTTTGGGTGGTGCGGGTGCTGGTTTCCATCGCATTGACTGTGGACTTAGCTTTATGCTGAAGCGCTTCGATCATCTGCTGAATTTCCGTCGTAGATGCTTGAGTGCGGCTCGCCAGAGTGCGTACTTCATCGGCAACGACCGCAAATCCTCGACCTTGTTCTCCCGCCCTTGCGGCTTCAATTGCCGCATTGAGTGCGAGTAAATTAGTTTGGTCGGCAATATTACGGATAACCACAAGTACAGAATCGATTTCAGCGGTATTACGCTCTAATTCATTGATTTCACTCGCTGCTGTGGCTATTTCCTCGGCCAGTATGGCGATAGTGGTTACCACTTTTTGTACAACCAATTTGCCTTGTTCGGTTGAGTCATTGGCATGATTGGCGGCATCGGCCGCATCGGTCGCATTATGGGCAACTTCTTGTACCGTTGCGGCCATTTCATTCATTGCGGTGGCAACTTGCTCGGTTTCGAGGTGCTGACGACTCGCCATCTTCTGGGTTTCCCGCGTAATGCTCGACATTTCTTCAGCAGAGGTGGCGAGCAGGCTTGTTGAGTCGGCGACGTGGGAAACTGTGTTGTGAATTTTTTCTACAAAGCGGTTGAATGCCATCGATAATTCAGCAATTTCATCCTTACCTTTTACCGCGATTCGGCGGGTTAAATCGCCTTCACCTTCAGCGATATCATTCATGGCTTGGGTGGTTTCAGCGATAGGGCGAGTAATCCCTTTGGCAATAAACCAAGCAATGGCAGTTCCAATGACCAGAGCCACTAAACCGATAAGGATCAACTTAAGGCGAATATCCGCTATCGCTTGTTCTGAATGGGTTCTATCCATCGCAATATCGAGTACGCCAAACACGTTTCCTGAGTAATCTTTTATGGCGTTGCGATACAGAGCATAGGTTTTGTTATTTAAGGAAATAGTGCGTATGACTTCATGGCCTTGCATGACGTTATTGAGTTCATCTGTCGCTTGGGTATCAGGCGTGAATGTAGCGCCAAATAACTTATATCCAGAATCATCTGGCAAGATGAGGGCAATTTCTGCTTGATAGGCTTGTTTAAAATTATCAAAAAAGGGTTGACCGAAGGACATGCCAAACTCAACTGAGCCTGTGTGTTGTCCGTTGTAAGTCATTGGAACTAAACCACGAATACCTAATCCTTCCACTCCATATTCCAAGCCATAAAGAGGGCGCTTTTGGCTATTTGTTTCAACTATGGTCTTGCGTATGCTGGTGAGATCATCGCCAAATTTGTCGGGACGATGCAAGCGTAGAAAAGAAGTGGCTGGTGGCCTATGAAATTGGAATTGCTGAACCGCAAAATCGCGCTTAAGTTGGGTAAATATAGGTAAGGTACGGGCGGTAAGTTCATCACGCTCGCCTGTTGCAAAGGTGCTTTGAACTTCTGGCGTGAGTGAGATGATGGTTGCCATTGCTTCGGCTAACTTGCCCGATGAGGCTATCTCGGCAACAGCGGTTTCATAGATCTTATGGAGTTCTCTTTGCTCGGATTCTGCAACTTGGCGACTGAATTCAGAGAGAACGAGCGGCATGATAAAGCTCATTACTGTTAACAGTAATAGACAGATCCCAATAACGATCCTCGTACTAATTTTTAGATTTATCAAAACAGCCTCCAATTCATGTGCAAATCAACTCAATTTATCCGTTTGATATTATAGAGATACAACTTGATAAGATTTGAGAGGGCGCGAACCTTTTTAAGTTATTTATTCCCTCTTACGCTCGTTTCGTGCCCTTGGACACAGATCTATTTTGGGCCTAAATATTTACTTAGCCTGCTAACTAAGTATAATGCTTAGCACGCTAACTAAGTGGGTGGGCAAGATGCAAAAAGAATTAGAGCGACTAAAAGAGTTATCACTGGCGGAGCATTTAGGCCGTCTGCATCGACTGTGGCGTACCGTGGCCGATGTTGAGCTAGCACCTTTAGGATTAACTCATCCTCGTTGGACTGCCCTATGGAAACTGCTGCGTTTAGGCGACAGCGTGAGCCAGAAAGTATTGGCCGATGCCTTAGAAATTGAATTGGCTTCGCTAATGCGCACCTTAGGGCAATTAGAAGAGCAAGGTTTAGTCGAGCGTCATTGTTGTGACAAAGATAAGCGGGCAAGGATTGTGAGCCTGACGCCAGCGGGATTAGATGTTTTAAAGCAAATGGAAGCGCGGATTATTCAAGTGCGCCGTGAGTTATTAGGCGGGATCAGTGCCGAAGAGTTGAGCGAATTTGAACGCATTATTAGCCTGATCAGCGACAACGCCAGCGCCAAATTAACCAAGGTTACAGACACCCTTTTGTGAGAAAGAAGATGACACCGGATCAACAGTTTGCCCGTTTAGTAAAATTTGCCATGTTTGGCTTTGTGATGGTTTTTGGCTATTTCATGCTGGCCGACACTATGATGCCATTGACGCCTCAAGCAATGGCGACCCGTGTAGTGACGAAAGTGACACCGCAGATCAGCGGTAAAATCCAGACCATAGCCGTGACCAATAACCAAGCGGTTGCCAAGGGTGATTTGTTGTTTCAAGTCGATCCCGCACCCTATGAGTTAGCGGTATCGCAGGCTAAATTGGCCTTAGAGCAAGCCCGTCAAGATAATGCTGAGTTAGATGCCTCGCTACTGGCCGCTAAGGCCGAGGTCAATGCCAATAAAACCACCTCACAACAAAAACGCAGCGAGGCTAAACGTCTCGATGCCCTGTATGCCACCCATGGCGTATCGCAGCAGCAAAAGGAGCTAGCCGATAGCGATGCCGCAGCTGCTGAAGCCAATTTGCTTGCCGCCAATGCGCGTTTAGAAAAACTCAAAGTGAGTCGCGGCAGTTATGGCGAAGAGAATCTTAAAGTGCGTCAGGCGCAAAACCATTTAGCTCAAGCCGAGCTTAATCTGTCTTACACCCAAATACATGCCGATCAAGATGGGATAGTGACTAACCTGCAGTTAGAAGTCGGGAGTTTTGCGACCGTGGGGCAACCTCTGTTGGCTGTGGTATCGGATAAAGTGGATATTATTGCCGATTTTCGTGAGAAGAGCCTGCGTGGCGTGAATGCTTCTTCGACCGCTTTGATTGCGTTCGATGGCGAACCTGGGCGTTTATATCGGGCGACGGTGAGCAGCGTCGATGCGGGCGTGAGTGCAGGGCAATTCGATGCCAATGGCCGTTTAGCCGCGCCGCAGGAATCGGACCGTTGGGTACGTGATGCCCAAAGATTGAGACTGCATTTGGAGTTAGATGGGATGGCGATGAACAGCTTACCAGCCGGTGCGCGCGCGACCGTGCAATTGCTGCCCGAGAATAGCCTGTTTAGCATGCTCGCTAAGGTGCAGATTAAAGCAATCAGCCTGCTGCACTATATTTACTAGCCTATTTACTAGAATGTTTACTAGCGTATTTACCAGCATATTTATCGGCATATCCATTAGTACTTATCTGTGTTGACGAGCACGAGTGACTCGAGGTGGTTTGTATTTGTCGCGAGTCGCTTGAGTGAACGCTTCAAAGCAACATAAGTGTGCACGTAGCAGAGTTAGTTAAACATCCTCATTTAATGTATCGATAGAACAAGGCGACGAGCATGTTACTACGCCATAGCCCATTGACGGCCAACGATTTACGCCAGTGTTTACGGATTGCGACTGGCGCGACCTTAGGTTTTACCCTGTGTAAAATTTTTGGTTGGAGCAATGGAGTCTTCTTCACTGTGACACCTATGCTACTACTCGGATTAGTGCCAGTGATGAATGGCCATGCTATGCGCCAATTATTGGCTTCATCTGCCATGGCTGGGTTAGAGGTTGGGTTACTCGGCGGTTTCTTTGGCAGCCATCCCGGCATGATGACTCCCATCGTTTTCCTATTATTTTTATACCGCTTTGCGGCCATGTCCCGCGGCAGTTTGTTTCTCTTTGGTGCCAACGGTGTGCTGAGTCTCAGTATCATGCTGCACTTTGCTAGCTATCCAGGCGTTGACTTAAACGACTTAGTTTTCAGTAACTTTTGGGCGACCGCACTGTCAGTTGTTATCGCCTACGCTATGACGGCACTCTGGCCCGATGTGGAACCAAGAGCGGCTTACAAACCTGGGCCTAAGGCGCCGCATCGAATGCGCCACGAAGCCTTGCTCGGTGCGACCATAGCGACGGCATCGTTTCTGGTGTTTCAAATATTTGATCTGCGGGATTCGATGTCGGCTCAAGCGACCACTCTTTTGCTATTGTTTCCCATGCATTGGAATGGTGCACTCGACTATGCCCGTAAGCGCGCCATAGGCACCCTGTTGGGGGTGTCGTTTGGGATACTCGTGCAGTTGCTGCTCTATGATTGGTCTGGGTTATTGATGTTAGTTGTCCCCTTGTTGTGGATTGGACTGATGATTTTTAGCCAAGCCCATGTGCGCGAGGCGAATGGATCAGGTGTCGGTTTTGGTGCTATGACCACGTTAGGGATTTTGTTTGGACAGTATTTGACCCCAGGTAACGACTTAATCTTCAGTGCCTTATACCGAGTGAGCAGTATTTTAATCGCTATCGTCGGCACGTTACTTTTATGCTATTTGATACATAAGTTATTGAATCGTTTCGAATCGACGCGATTTGGTTATTGAGCAGGCCACTAAGTATTGAAGGCTTGCAGCTTAACCTTGTACAGAGTAAGGTAAATTTATCCCGTTTGAATTGAACAATAAGTGACTCTTAATGAATGTTAAGGCTCATTTATTGGCTGTTTTAAAAATGAGCGGCTGATTTTAAAATGGGTTTAGTGTGTGAGCACAAACATAAATAACAATAACCCCTATGCTTTAGAGCTTAATTCTCTTCAAGGATAGAACATGAAGATTAAAACATTAGTCATAGGCTTAACGCTATGTAGCGGCTATGCCGCTGCCGCCGAGCCTTCTGACAAACAATCGATGAACGTTATCCCACAAGCTGCACAGTTATGTGTGTCTTGCCATGGGGCAGGGGGCGAGGGTATTGAACCACTCGGCCCTCGATTAGCGGGATTATCTAAAGAATATATCTCGACACAATTGCAACATTTCCAAGCGGGCGTTCGCCAAAACGCGACCATGATGCCGATGGCAATGACACTCCAAGGTGACGGTATTGAGCAAGTGTCGAGCTATTTTTCTGCAAAGCCTGCCAATGACGTCAAGCCTGTTATCCGCGGTGAACAAGTTGTTTTTAATGACGATACTGCTCGTTTAGCCTATCAAGGTGATTGGTCCCGTGGTTTACCAGCCTGCGTGACCTGCCATGGTCCTTCTGCATTAGGTGGCGGCTTATTTCCTCGCTTAGCAGGTCAACAGGCGAGTTATATCAAAACGCAATTATTGGCATGGCAGTCGGGAACACGTAAAGGTGACGTCGATGGCATGATGGGGAGCGTCGCGAATAAGCTCACCGTCGCCGAGATTGATGCGTTAGCCAACTATTTTGCGAATTTAAAATAAGGAGCCGGCCATGAAATATTCCGCAATGTTATTACTGGCCGCGATGGGGTCGTTAACCGTTCAGGCGCAAGCTGAAACTGAGCCAGTACAAGAACGCCCAGATAAGCAAGCTCCGCTGCCTTCTTTCCCTAAGGTAGCAGATCAAACCTATCTTACCCCTAGACCTTTGAGTGCGATTCCCGAAGGCGCCTTTGGTGACAAAGTGCGTTTAGGTTATCAACTGTTTGTGAATACCCAACAGCTGCGTGATAAGTATGTAGGTAATGAGCTTAACTGTACCAATTGCCATATGGATGCAGGCCGTAAAGCCAATGCATCACCCCTTTGGGGCGCGTATTTTGCTTATCCGGCGTATCGTAAAAAAGACAATAAAGTCAGTAGCTTTGAAGAACGCATCCAAGGCTGTTTTAACTATTCGATGAATGGTAAAGCCCCTGCATCAGGTAGCCCTGAGTTAGTGGCGCTTTCTGCCTACGCCTATTGGTTAGGCATGGGCGGCTTGATGGATGAGGCTAATATCAGTGGCCCTGTTCCTGAGATCAGTGATGCTGAGTTAGTCAAAGGTGCTAAGCGGGATGACTTCCCACTACCAGAGGCATTAGCTAAGGCGATGACAGTTGAGCAACGTGCTAACTTGCCGGGTCGAGCTTATCCTGAGATCCCAAAACCCGAACAAGCCTATTCACCTGAACGAGGTAAAGCCGTGTATGTCGCCCATTGCCAAACTTGTCATGGTGTTGATGGGCAAGGTCAAGCCATTGCGGGTGTGTATGCACTGCCGCCGCTGTGGGGATCTCAAAGTTATAACTGGGGAGCGGGAATGCACAGGGTCAATACTGCCGCATTTTTCATTTATGAAAATATGCCCTTTGGTAAGAGCATGCAGCTGACGAACCAACAGGCTTGGGATGTTGCCGCTTACATCAACTCCCACGAGCGTCCGCAGGACCCACGTAGCAAAGGTGATGTGAAGCAAGCGCAGGAAAAATACCATAATGACAGCGATTACTATGGTCTCACTGTTGATGGCAAAGTGTTAGGCACTGAGTCCTATCCGATTTTCCCTAAGAAGTCATAGTTGAGTCGCTGAGATTAAGTGCTCGTGTGATGTTATAAAGCGAGTGAATAAGTTAGACAGAAAAGCCAGCAAGCATTTAGCTTTGCTGGCTTTTTTATTAATTAGCCCAAGAGTTTAGGCTTGTCATGGCACTTTCTCACCGACACGCAGCTAGTCCATCCGTGGATGCTCGACCGCCCCGTCCATGGGGCGGACGGTCGTCTCGCAAATCACCATGACTCACCTTCGGACATCAGTGTTAACTGTCGCTTTAAAAGCATACGGAGATTTTCGCTATAAGTGGCTTATTCACTATCTCGAATGTGCAAAACGTATTGAGGGAGTCGAACCCTCTCTACGTTTTCTAAGAAGCTGATTTACGATGGTTTTTCGGAAAAATTAATAGGGAATTGTTACACCTTACTGTATTTTTTTATTGTTAGAAACAATCAACTGAATTGGTTGAGATTGGAAGCGCTGATATTACTTAAGTTGAGAACTTGCTTTATTATCTTGATAATCAGAGGAATCATAGTCATCGCAGCGATCTATCACATGGAGTTGAAATGGATATTGCCCCTTATCTTGAAGAAGAACAGCAATGGTTAGGGAACTGGCCGGAAGAACCTGAAGATCGGTGGGAAAATCGTCAATACTATTCGTTAGCAAAAGAAATGCTTGAAAATCTTCGAGAGAGATCGATGGAGGAAGGTATTTCAACAGATGCTTATAACCAGAGAATCACTAAAGCAAGGGATGTATTTGACAATCTTCGTGGATGGTTAAACAACGAAGAAAAAATGACCGACAAACAAAAGGAAACTTTTAACGACCAAACATTTTGGTATCACAAAGCAAGCTATTTAGGAGGGCTCTTCGATACAAAACAAGAAATCTGGCCGATGTTAAAAGATGAACTAGCTTCTGAAGTTCGCGTGTACCTTGATACGTCATATATGCAAACAAAATCAATAGATTATTTACTCACTGATGCCCTCATCTACGCAGAGATATCGAGTTACCGAGAAAACCTATTAGTTAAAGATCGGTACCCGAAGTTATACGGAACTCATTGGAAATCCATTTTCAAAGTCGCTTTGTTCTTACTCAAATGGGTACTTATCTGCTTAGGGATGATTTTTGCTCATAATGAGAGTAAGGAGTTCTTCCTACTTCTGGGTATTTCTGTAATAGCCTACCAATCAGTCAAATCAATTAAGGTAAAGCCTGACGATGAAGGATGGGAACTGTTCTTAACAATGATGAAGGTCTACAACCATACAGAATTGCAATGGTTTAACGCTGGTGTTATTTGGGAAATGTGTACAGTTGCTAGAGATAAGGGGGCGATTTTTGATGGGGTTATGTATGAATTGCTTCAGCGACAAATCGCAAAGATAAACAAGTAAATCATTACAAATTCCATTTGTGCTTTCACTTTGACGAAGAGCTAGGCATTACTCAAAACTGAATGAAATAGATTTAGACGAATGCCAACCATGCAAACATGTCCACTGTTTGAAGTGATGTCGGCTTAAGGTTTAATACCTTTTCAATTGTCAAATATTGCATTCACCATGTATGCATCTGTGAACACACTTGCTATAACACAGGAATGCGGTTCACTGAGCCAAATGAATACACCCAAATATCATTTAAGTTAGATAACTTGATGAATACAACCAATTGAACTTTATTGAAACATCCATAGTTAAATTTAGTGACAGGTATACTCGGGAATTAACGAGATTAAGTACTTGCATGGAAGTGACCGTTGGCGGCAAGGATGCCACCGTCGAGCCCTCAGGGATGACTCATTTCTAAATCAAAGTTGGCGTGTCACTGGAATACAAGTACTTAATCTTTTAGCAAATCAGAAAGGATACTTTATTGTATCTGACCGATAGTGGCATAGAGAATATCACTATAATGCCTAGGACATTATTAACACTTCTTTTTAAATCATAAGCAGGCGTGTCACTGGGAAAACAATGGCAATTAATGCTGCATAACTCAGCAGCTTTGCTTTGGTGGGAAACAACTCAGCCTGAGTTGCAAAAATCTATTATGATCTCCGCGTTATAACAACTTATCTTGCTATAAGGATTACCGTGTCTCAGCCATTGGAAGAACCTAAGTTAGAAACTGCACAAATTTGCCCTTTGTGCCAAGGCGCGAATCAATGTGCTGTGATTTTAGGTAAGGGTATTGAGGATTGTTGGTGCGCTCTGCAAACATTTCCACCTTTGGCCGCCTTGCAAGCGCAAGCATCAGATTCGCCGCTAGGGGTCATCAACCATATTTTACCGTCTGCCGATGCGTGTATTTGCCAAGCTTGTTTAATCCAACTTAAGCAGGGGTTAAATCTGGGGCAGATCGCAGAGCAGGATGAAAAAAGCCCATCGAGTGTGAGCGACGGGCTAGGTTATGAGGTGAAATAGCGGGCTATTAGTTTATGGTGTAATCCATTTGCACGCTAGTTTGTGCTTCCACGGCTATACCATTTTCAAACTTGGGTGCGTAACGCCATTTATTTAAGGTTTCAATACTCTCTTTTTCAAATAAAGCACCACCCTTAGAGGCTAAAATTTCAGGATTTTTCACGAATCCATGTTCATCAACAGTAAATTTAAGCTGAACCCAGCCACTTTTACGTTGCTTAGCATAGGACATTGGATAGTCTGGTACGATACGGAAAATAGGTTGTTGTTCCTGTGCGTCGGCCCAAGGACGCATTTTGCCGATAGCAATACAGTGGGCGGTGGACTCGTCACGCTTTCCTTGGCGCTCATAGAGTTCGACTAAATAAGCGTGGGCACTTAAGGCATAGGGATGGCTAAAGTTAAGGGCTTCAAACTGCTTCACGACTTCTAAAAGCAATGGCATCGCCTTGTCATCATGCTTTTCTGCATACTCAACTGCACCCACCACATAGGTTGCCTTGACTCTGTCTATGGCGTTCTCTGGTAAAATCTCTTTATAAATATCATAGGCATCGAAGGCATAGCGTCTTACGCTTTTGGTGTATAGCTCTGTATTTGATAAGCGGTTGAAGGCGGCCATTTTTACATCGGCGAGCAGTTTCTTTTTATCGGATTTTTCAGCAATTGCGATAGCAGTAAGCAAATCATTTTTCGCATCTTTGGCTTCAACGGCGGTTTGTGCAGCACCAAGTAAGGGGTCGATAAGCTCAAGCGCTTCTTTGCCATAATGAACTTTATAGTTTGCAAGAGCGAGCTGATACAACTCATTTGCCTTCGCCGTTTTTGGCAGATTCTTTTCTGCAAATGGGTAAGGGGCGACTTGCTTTTCTATCGCCGCGGCCCAGTTCATGGCGAGGTTAGCTAAGTCGACACTGTCTTTGGCATATTGGGCTTCGCCGAGTTGATAAGCGGCTTTTGCGCTTGCTTCAATATTTGCAGCATCGCCTTTTTCTACGGCGGCTTGATAGTCACTATAGGCTTTGGCAAAGCTATTTTCTGAGGCATGCACGCTAAGAGAAGTGCCTAAAGTGAGGGCAAGAAGACAGGCAATTGGCAGCATTTTTCCGTGTGACATTCTATATATCCTTATTATTGATGAATTTAGATGATACATAGGTGGACATTTTGAGGCAAGTTAGTTTGGCTTTTGTTAATTATGCTTGTGGTGAATGCAGATAACTGAGCACTGAGAACTGAGATTGAAAATAAGCGAGCCCAACTGAAACAGAGTTCGCTTATTTATCAGTGCCTTGTCGCTTTATAAGTCGCAATCACTTAGCCGTGAAAGTCACGGCAAACTGCCCAAGCGCGCCGTATTCAAATTTGCAGACCTGTGCCAATGGCAGATCAAGGACGCCAGCGTAAGAGCCTGTGATCACATATTGCCCTTGAGTTAAGCCAATGCCTTGGGCAGATAAAAAGTTAACTAACCAGTAGAGTCCCGCCTTAGGGAAACCGTTAGGATGAATGGCGGATTTTTGCAGTGTGTCGCTTTGCTGGTGCTCGCCATTGGCAATATCAATGCTGAGTTCAAAATGACTCATTTCTAAACCTTCTTGCGGATTAAGCACTGGCCCTAACCACAGTCCTTGATTGACTAAGCCATCGGCGAGGGCATCAAAATGCGTCGCTTCACTGGGTGTGTGGTAGCGGCTTTTGATCAATTCCAAGGCTAAGCGTGTGTGGCCTAAGGCCTCGTCGATTTCAGCCTCAGTGTAAGGCGTGCTTCTTGGCGGTAAATCGCGAGCAATCTCGAAGGCGAGTTCGGGTTCGACTCGGGCCAGGCCTTTAGTCGATGGATAGAGCGGGCAAGTGGCCGATTGTTGATATACATCAGCTTGATAAATAGGCGCTACGACGGTTTTTTCCGCCGTGGGTAATAGGCATTTCCACGCCGCGATAGGATTTTTATCGCTTGCCTTAAATATTTCTGCTACGGCTTGTTGAATAGCGAAGGCCTGTTCGAAGCTGGTTGGCCTTAGTTCTGGGATTAGTAAATCGCCGCTCGTGCCTGCTGCGCGGCGCTCGGCTAATTCTTTGGCTGCGATATTAATATGCGTTTTAACTTGTTCGATCGTGGCGGTAGATAACATTAACTTTCCTATTTAAAGCGTTAGCTTAAAAAGAAGTGGCCTAGAGAGAGTGTGGCAGAAGCCATTTTTATGGGCCAAATATACTCGGTTATTGGCAACGCTGGAAATGCCAATGTTGGCTTTCGGGGTAAATCTGCTGCAGTTGAATCAAGAGTGCGGCCAATATTCCAATTATCGTAAGATGCTGAAACTTGCCCCACATAAGTGTCAGCTAAAGTATCCAAGCTAACGCGAATGTTTCCATGATGATCCGCTAGATATTGTGCTGGCTCAGTGCCAGAATGGCTGTCCATTTTGTGGTTTCTACTGGACTCCTCCGTGAACCTTAGCCATAACGCCCCTCAGGCAAATAATCATGCTCAACTCGGGCTCCTGTTCATCTCAGTTGCGGTTTTATTTTGGGGCATGTTACCTATAGCATTAAAGCTCTCGGCGGCCTTTATTGATCCCGTAACTCTTACTTGGTTTCGTTTTCTGGTCGCGCTTTTAGTCAGCATAGTGATCCAATGGAGCGCAGGTAGTCTTAAGCAATTTGCAGCACTCGATGCCAAAGTTTGGTTAAGGTTAGTGCTTGCTGGCATCTTCTTGATGCTCAATTATGTGTCTTTTGTTTATTCACTCGATTACCTCGCCCCGGGCGCCGCCCAACTGAATTTCCAGACTTCGCCCTTTTTCCTCGCGTTTGGTTGTGTGTTGTTTTTTAAGGAACGGCTTAATGCGGTGCAACTCAGCTGTTTTGCAACCTTAGCTTTAGGTATGTTGATGTTTTTCCATCCTAATTTAAATTTTTCTGGGGCTAATAATCATCAGGTTTGGATTGGGGTGATGATCATCCAGTTCTCAGCACTGTCGTGGACTAGCTATGCCTTATTGCAAAAATCCTTACTGAATCGTTTGTCGCCCGCGAACGTGCTCTTAGTGATCTATGGCTTAGGTATTTTCGTAATGGCTCCCTTTAGCGACTTTAGTCAGTTTGTCCGTATGGACAGCTTCGATTGGCAGATAGCACTGTTTTGCGCCGCCAATACCTTGATCGCCTATGGCTGTTTTGGCCAGTCGATGAAGTATTGGCCGACGGCGCAGGTCAGTGCCATGTTGGCCCTAACGCCAGTATTTAGCTTTAGTGCCACGGCGTTAGTGGTGAGCCTTGGCTGGTGGCCAGAAGTATTCCGCGCTGATGAATTAGATGGTTTATCTCTGCTGGGGATTGGCGTGATTATTGTCTCTGTGATGGTGGTGCAATTGCTGCCTATGTACCGTAATCGTCAGGCGAAGCGTTTGCAGGCTGTCTAACGCATACATTTTATCTATGGGAAAGGCCAGTGATCACTAGACTCAGCGAATTAAAACTTCAGGATATCCGTGGCGTCATCTTCGATCTCGACGGCACCTTAGCGCATTCTAATCCTGATTTTGCAGGGCTGCGGCGGGAGTTGGGGATTCATTCTGGTACAGATATCTTGGCCCATGTCAAGAGTCTTAGTACTGATGAAGCACGTGCTCAAGCGTTAGACATTGTCCATGAGTACGAAAGACAAAGTTCACTCAAGGCCAGTTGGGTTGATGGCGCGAGGGAGCTTATCGAATGCCTACGGGCCAAGTCACTGCCCTTGGCTATTTTGACTCGCAATATGCCAGAAGCGGCGCAAATCACTATCGATAAACTCGGCATAGATATCGCACTGGTATTAACGCGCTATGATGCGCAGCCTAAACCGCATCCCGAAGGTATTCATCTTATTTGCCAGCAGTGGCAACTCGCGCCCGCAGAGATCTTGTATGTGGGCGATTATCTGTTTGATCTGCAAACTGCGCGCAATGCGGGTAGTCACTGCGCCCTCTATTGTCCTGAAACTATTCCCGACTATGCCCAAGCGGCGGATTTACTGGTCTCTTGCTACCACAGCCTGATTCAAGCATGGCCTAAATAATTTATACCTTGGCGGTTAACCTGTTTAGCCGCCTATATCTCAATTAATTCAAGTGACTATTTAGGTAATTGCTTACAAAGGTCATCAAATAGTGCAAAACTTTCGGTTAGCACCGTTTGTAATTGATCTTCGTTATAGCACCATGGGGAGTTTGGTACATTCCAGTCTTTGTCCCAGTCAATCTCTTCACCTCGCGCTAATCGCTCCGCCACGGCAATATCTTGATAAGAACCGCCACCGATGCGCTTATCTTCACGCCATAGGTTGAAACGAAAGCGAACCCACTGCCGCATCTCCATCATAAGCGTCATATGCGGGTAGGCGAACTTTTTCTCATTTAGCATGTAATACCCCCCCTCACTTTTGTAAAAGCGGATCGGGTAAGGGAACTGGGCAACCAATATTTGTTGACGCTCCGTCGGCACCTTAGGATTAAAATCGCCAGGGAGCTTAGGAAAGCGCGCTAACATGGAGGCATAGCGCTCGGCAAAATTAACCTCACGGGCAATGGTAATCACGGGTTGTGACACTTCACTTAGGATAAAATTGTGTTGTTGCTCAGTTAACATATCGTCATCCATCTTGACTGTTTATGGTGTTATTTTCATGGTAGCTAAAGGTTAATATCCAATTTTTCAATTGATTAAAAATGTTAGGTCAATATCAAAATCGCTTTTGTCGCTACGGCCTCGCTAAGAGTCAGAAGGTATTTAGCGGTTACTTTGTGTATCCAGCTTATCTTGCTTAAGCCCAAGCCGAATACTGTCGAGTAATGCCACTAACCAGCAGAGGATAAAGCCGTAGAGCAGTTCATTGGCATTGGCAATTGTGGTCTGGGTTTGTTGGGTGATTTCGGCAGAAATTACGCCGATATCTAGCGGTAAGATGCCGTTTTGAATATCTAAGGCGATGACTTGCGCCACTTGATAGATTTGCGATAGCAACAGCACAAGACTCACGACCGCTAAGCTAAAAAATACCAGTGCCGAGCGTTTATGTTTTAGGTAAAAATGGCCGCTGCCGGGGGCGACAAAGGCGGATAACAGGCCGGCGTTAAAGGCTTTTTTCATCGAAATACACTAGATGCGTTGCTAAAGACTAAGTCGACACTAATAGACATGTTGGCTTAACTGCAAGTTAATTTGCCATTGCGACTAACATTCCAATAAAGCCCGCAAACAGAGTGCAACCGACAAGTACCATGATTAATAACGTTTTATCTTTGTGGCATGACTTAGCGAGTTCAGGCAGTGCCGAGGTCAATGGGGAAGTGATCAGTGCTAAAAAATCCATTTTATATCCTTAAGCTAGGCGTTCTTGCACTGACTATATCAGCTTGAAATATCAACTGGCCAGTGTGCTTTGAGCTAGTGCGATGTTAAGCCAACAAAAAAGGAGCCTAGGCTCCTTTTTAGTCTCTAGCTTAAGCTAGATTAGTCTTCACGTGGTTTACGTGGCTTACGCTCACCGGCAGGTTTGTCTGCACGAGGTTTGCGGTCAGCAAATGGCTTATCACCAGTAGACGCAGCGCGAGGCTTACGATCACCCGCTGGGCGGTCACCTGTTGGACGATCGCCACGTGGTTTACGGTCACCAGCAGGACGGTCTGAACGAGCACTGCGGCCTGAATCAACAAATACTTGATCGCCAGCTTCGCGGATGTTCAATGGCTTGCCACAAACACGTACTTTACGTAGGTGCTGTAACACGTCTTTTGGCATGCCGTCTGGCAGGTCAACAGTGGTCACTGCATCGTAAAGTTGGATTGCGCCAATGTAACGGCTGTCGATGTTAGCTTCGTTCGCGATAGCGCCAACGATGTTACCCACACCTACACCATTCTCACGACCTACGTCGATCACGTAACGGCACATTTTTAAATCTGGGTTGTCTTTCAACGCTTCAGCTGAGCCTAAGCTTGCTGGCATTGGACGCGGTTCGCGACTTCTGCGTTCACCACGCTCACCACCACGGTCATTACGATCACTTCCGCGGTCGCTACGTTCAGTGCGCTCACTGCGTTCATCACGAACACGTTCTTGAATGGCTGGCAATTGCAAAGGACGTTCTTGCTGAACTTGCTGTAATAATGCAGCGGCTAGCAGATCGGTATCGACTTCTAACTGTTGGCATAATTGAGCAACAGCTTCTTTCATGAAATCTAAATCGCCGTTGATTGTTTCAGCCAATTGCTCACCTAAGCGAGACAGACGACGTTCTGCAACAGTCTCTGGGCTTGGGATTTTCATCGGTGAAATACGGCTGTTAGTTGAGCGTTCGATAGTGCGCAGCATGCGCATTTCACGGCTAGTCACAAACAGGATCGCCATACCAGTACGGCCAGCACGGCCTGTACGGCCAATACGGTGTACATAAGCTTCGGCATCATACGGAATATCGTAGTTCACAACGTGACCGATACGCTCAACGTCAAGACCACGGGCCGCAACGTCAGTCGCGATCAGAATGTCTAACTTGCCACGTTTCAGTTGGTCAACTGCACGCTCACGGGCTTGCTGGTTCATGTCACCGTGTAGTGGTGATGAAGCATAACCGCGGGCTTCTAACTTCTCAGCTAACTCAACACATGAGTTACGAGTACGCACGAATATGATCACACCTTCAGTGTTTTCAACTTCTAATACACGTACTAAAGCTTCAAGTTTGTTGTGTTGTGATACTTGTACGAAACGCTGTTCGATTGACTCAACCGTAGTTTGGCTTGATTCGATACGAACATGTACAGGATTACGTAAGTGCTGGTTAGCAACACGCTTAATTTGCTCTGGCATAGTGGCAGAGAATAACGCCAGTTGGCGTTCGCTTGGCGTGTGCTCAAGGATCCATTCGATATCATCGATGAAGCCCATTTTTAACATTTCATCGGCTTCATCGAGCACTAAGGCTTGTAATGAATCGAGTTTCAAGGTGCCGCGACGCATATGGTCCATTACACGACCAGGCGTACCAACGATAACTTGTGGGCCGCGTTTCAGGGCATTCAACTGTTGTTGCATGCTTTGGCCGCCGTAAATTGGAAGAACGTGGAAATTCTTCATAAATTTGGCATAGCTACTGAACGCTTCAGCAACCTGCACGGCTAATTCACGTGTTGGTGCTAATACTAAAATTTGCGGTGTCGTTTGGCTGGTAACTTTGTTTAATAGTGGTAACGCGAAGGCGCCAGTTTTACCTGTACCTGTTTGCGCTTGACCTAAAATATCTTTGCCAGCCATAAGTGGATCGATACTGGCTGATTGGATTGGCGTTGGTTTTTCATAACCTAGCTCGTCAAGAGCACGCAACAAATTCTCGGATAGGCCGAGTTCACGGAAAGTTCTTTCATCGGATGACATTGGGTTGTAGCCTTGTGGATGCGCGCGCGAAATGGCGCTAAAGTTTCACAGACAGAAAATCAACCCCGTGTCGATTTCCCGCGAACGACGGATTATAGCAGCATGGCGGCCACTTTACCAATCAGAGTCACGCTATTTAACCTGTTTTCTGCATTTTTTTCGCTAAAACTGAGCAAGAAACGCGCCACTTCCCATTAATTCTTTAAATATTCAACATTTAATTGAAGTAACTCGAATGCTGACTCTGTCACTGCCGCAAGAAAAGTGATGTCGATTGTCGCGACGGTATCCTCTGGTGTGTGATATTGGGGATGGGTCGGCACACCAAAATACAGCCAAGGGATATTCGCTTTGTGGAAGGGGTAATGATCCGACGCCCGCAGCCAATCGGTACTTTGTATGCTTCGACCAACGGGTTTAGGGTGAGTGAGTTTAATGCAAAGTCGGTTCTGCTGATTCAGTAGGGGTTTAAATTGATTGAACTGAGTGAAGTTTCGACTGCCTTCGAGGTAAATCGCATAGGGCCTGCCGGGGTGACTCACCATATCTAAATTCAACATCAGCTCAAAAGTCGCTTCTGGCAGGCGGGTTGTGAGTTGCTCTACCAAGGCGATACTGCCATAGAGCCCAGGTTCTTCGGCATCGGTTGCTACAAACATCAGGTTTACCTTAGGCAAGGTATTGGGTTGTAGGGCAAATTGCTGTTGCCAATGTTTGGCAATAGCGAGCATAGCAGCGACGCCGGAGGCATTATCATCGGCGCCGTGGTAAATCTTACTGCCGCTCATGCCTAAGTGATCATAGTGGGCGACGATAATGCGCCATCGATTCGTCGGTTCTGCCGCCATCACGGTGGCGACTACGTTGGCGCCAGTTTCTTGGGTGAAGAAGGTTTGATATTCAAAGGGCACGATAAAGTCCGCTCCCCAAGGCTGTAAACCTAGCCCCTGAAATTGCTGCTTTATATAGTCACGACTTTTTGCCGCACCTTGGGTTTGGGTTTTGCGGCCTTCAAATTCATCCGAACTTAATACTGTGACTGTCGCTTGTAACTCTGTGGGCTCGGCCCAAGTGAGTTTTAGCTCTGTGCGTGCACAGGTTTCGGCTGAGTTAGCGCAGCCAGTGAGGGTCGTTGTAACAACGCAGGCCAGTGCTAATAAGCCAAGTCTTTGGGATTGATGTCTTATAAGGTGCGTGATCTTGAACTTGGCGAGCAGCTGACCGATACGACTGTGGTTGAATAGAGTCGATGCGCTTAGGTTTATGTCGCTTAGGTTTTTACTTAAAAGTGATTGATACTGCTTCGGTAATATAAGGTGAGTCACTGGGGACTGAGTGCTATCACGCATGGACATTCCTTATCGCTGAAGCCTTCGCCAGAAGATGAATATCATCTTTGCCTAAATCCGATTCTAATTCAATGAGATCTATATGTATGCGATAGCTTAAGCATATTGGATTGCTGAGCGAAAAAAAGCGCAGTGCTTAGGGCGACTGCGCTTTTATTATTCAGACCAACGGTGGCGTGAGCCGAATGTTAAGCCTTAGCTTTATTGGCCTTTGCAAGCTCGATATCCCGTTTTAGCAGTGGCTTTAAGAAGCGTGCCGTGTGGGAGGTTGGATGCTCGGCGACTTCTTCCGGCGTGCCTGTGGCTAAAATCATACCACCACCACCGCCACCTTCTGGGCCTAAGTCGATAATCCAGTCTGCGGTTTTGATCACATCCAGATTATGCTCAATCACCACAATCGTGTTGCCGTGGGATTTGAGACGATGCAACACGTCGAGCAGCAATTGAATATCGGCAAAATGTAAGCCCGTGGTCGGTTCATCCAAGATATACAAGGTTTGGCCCGTGTCACGCTTAGACAGCTCTTTGGCAAGTTTCACCCTTTGGGCTTCACCGCCCGAAAGTGTGGTCGCACTTTGGCCGAGACGCACATAGGACAAACCTACATCCATCAAGGTTTGTAGCTTACGGGCAATGGCAGGTACGGCATCGAAGAACTGACGCGCATCTTCCACTGTCATCTGCAGTACTTCGTGAATATTCTTGCCTTTATAGCGTACTTCTAAGGTTTCGCGGTTATAGCGCTTACCTTTACAGGAATCACAGGGCACATACACATCGGGTAGGAAGTGCATTTCTACCTTGATCAAGCCATCGCCTTGGCAAGCCTCACAGCGGCCACCTTTAACGTTAAAGGAGAAACGGCCGACCTGATAACCGCGAGTCCTCGACTCTTGGGTTCCGGCAAAAATCTCGCGAATTGGGGTGAAGATGCCCGTATAAGTGGCAGGATTCGAGCGCGGTGTGCGGCCAATCGGGCTTTGGTCGATATCGACCACTTTGTCGCACAGTTCCATCCCTTCGATACGGTCATAGGGTGATGGCTCATCCACAGTCGCTCCGTTGAGCATTCTATGGGCGATCTTGAAGAAGGTATCGTTGATTAAGGTCGATTTACCCGAACCCGATACGCCCGTCACACAAGTGAAGAGGCCAATGGGAATGGTTAAATCCACATTACGCAAGTTGTTACCGCGAGCGCCAAATAGCTCAATCACTTGAGTTTTGTCGAATGGAATGCGCGGCGTATCGATATGAATGCTGCGCTTACCGGAAATATATTGGCCGGTGACCGATTCTTCACAGGCGATGATCTTCTCAATTGGACCGTCACAAATCACTTCGCCGCCGTGTACGCCAGCGCCAGGGCCGATATCGATCACGTGATCCGCCATACGAATCGCATCTTCGTCATGCTCAACCACAATCACAGTGTTGCCCAAATCCCGCAGGTGGATAAGCGTCTGCAGCAGACGCTCGTTATCCCTTTGATGTAGACCAATTGAGGGTTCGTCGAGCACATACATCACGCCGACGAGCCCTGCACCTATTTGGCTGGCCAGTCGAATACGTTGGGCTTCACCACCGGAGAGGGTTTCTGCTGAGCGCGATAGGCTCAAATAATTGAGACCCACGTTGACGAGGAAGCCTAAGCGATCGCGGATTTCCTTTAAAATCTTCTCGGCAATCTGCGCCTTTTGGCCGCTAAATTCGACTTTCTCGAAGTAGTCCAAGGCTTCGCCAATCGACCAAGTGGTGAGTTGTGGCAGGTTGATATCACCTAAAAACACGTTACGTGCTTCTTCGCGTAAGCGCGAGCCACCACAGCTTTGACAAGCTTGGGTATTGATAAACTTGGCTAATTCGTCACGTACCGAGTTACTTTCGGTTTCGCGATAGCGCCTGTCCATGTTGTTTAGAATGCCTTCGAAGGGGTGATTACGCACCACCACATCACCGCGGTCATTAATGTATTTAAAGGCAATACTTTCTTTACCTGAGCCGTAAAGTACGATTTTGCGGACTTTTTCGCTAAGCTGCTCGTAGGGCACTTCGACATCGAACTTATAGTGTTCGGCGAGTGAGCTAAGCATTTGGAAATAGTAGAAGTTGCGTCTATCCCAGCCGCGAATCGCACCGCCCGCCAGTGAAAGCTCGGTATTGGTGATCACGCGCTCAGGATCGAAAAATTGTTGTACCCCTAAACCATCACAGGTTTGGCACGCGCCGGCTGGATTGTTAAAGGAGAAGATCCTTGGTTCTAATTCCGCCATCGAATAACCGCAATGCGGGCAGGCGAAGTTGGCCGAGAAGATCAGTTCTTCGCCTTTGGATTTACCAGTACCCGTGTCGTCTTCCATGCTGGCAACGGTCGCTATGCCGCCGGAGAGTTCTAGCGCGGTTTCAAAGGATTCCGCTAAGCGTTGCTTGATATCGTCACGCACTTTAAAACGGTCGACGACCACTTCAATCGTGTGTTTAACGTGTAAGTCTAAGGTTGGCGGATCGGTTAAGTCGCACACTTCACCGTCGATACGCGCGCGGATATAACCCTGCGCCGATAGACCTTCGAGCAATTTAACGTGTTCACCCTTACGGGCGTTGACCACAGGTGCGAGCAGCATCAAGCGGCTGTCTTGGGGCATTTCCAATACTTTATCGACCATCTGGCTGACGGTTTGTGCCGCCAAGGGTTGATTGTGTGTCGGACAACGCGGCTCACCCACACGGGCAAACATCAAGCGCAGGTAATCATAAATTTCGGTAATCGTGCCCACGGTTGAACGTGGGTTATGGGAGGTGGATTTTTGCTCTATGGATATCGCCGGGCTTAAGCCTTCGATATGGTCCACATCGGGCTTTTCCATTAAACTCAAAAATTGGCGAGCATAGGCAGATAGGGACTCGACATAACGTCGCTGGCCCTCGGCATATAAAGTATCGAAAGCGAGGGAGGATTTGCCAGATCCCGATAAGCCCGTGATGACAATCAGTTTATCCCTTGGGATAGTCAGGTTGATATTCTTGAGATTGTGGGTGCGTGCGCCGCGTATTTCAATCTTATCCATCTATCGCTCTAATGCCATATGCTTAAAAAAATGAGCACAAGTATCGCACAGTTCCGCCGCTGAGTTTAGTTGATTCTGTGATCTGCACCAATCCTAGGGCTGGCACTGGCTTTAAGTCGGCCTGCTTTGCGGGATGTTGTGGATGGAATGGATTAACTAAGATTAATACTGTTGTTGCGCACTGACTCACAGGACAATTGTGAACACTATGTTAGACTCATACCCCTGTGCCTGAGCGTTAAAAATAAAGATGTTAACTCAGACACAGTCAATATAGGTCCGTGATAAACGGGATAAAAGCTAAGTGTATAGTCAGTGGTTTAGGCCACTATTTCCTTTTGAGCAAATCCTTTTGGGTGTGGTAACATGCGCCCCTTAAAAGACTTCAATCCAGGGCAAAATCATGGGTAACAACGGACTTTCGGGTACTGAGAAAAAAGTCGCGTTTTCTTTAGCCAGTGTATTTGGTTTGCGTATGATGGGCTTGTTTATGATCATGCCCGTCTTTGCACTTTATGGTCAGCATCTCGAAGGCTTTTCGCCTCTGTGGGTGGGTATTGCTATCGGCGCCTATGGTCTGACTCAAGCCGTGCTGCAAATCCCTATGGGGATTTTATCTGACAAATATGGTCGTAAGCCGATTATTCTTGGTGGCTTAGTGTTGTTTGCTATTGGCAGTGTTATCGCTGCTAACGCAGATACGATTTATGGCGTTGTCTTTGGTCGAGCTGTACAGGGTATGGGCGCGATTGCCGCTGCCGTGCTGGCGCTTGCCGCGGATTTAACCCGCGACGAGCAGCGCACTAAGGTGATGGCGATTATTGGCATGTGTATCGGGTTATCTTTTGCCCTGTCTTTGCTAATGGGACCTATCGTTGCGCAACATCTTGGGTTGACTGGATTGTTTTGGCTAACGGCGGTATTGGCTATTGTCGGTATGCTGTTGATCCAGTTTTTAGTGCCTAATCCCATCACTCAGGCACCCAAAGGAGACACTTTAGCAACGCCCGCTAAGCTCAAACGTATGTTCCTCGAGCCGCAATTATTTAGGCTTAACGCTGGGATTTTTATCCTGCATTTAGTGCTCACCGCAGTATTTGTGGCATTACCGCTGGATCTGGTGGATGCGGGTCTAGTGAAAGAAAAACATTGGATGCTGTATTTCCCCGCTTTTGTGGGCGCATTTATTTTGATGGTGCCGTTAATCATCATAGGGGTTAAGCGCAAAAATACTAAGGCGATGTTCCAAATTGCCCTCGTGATAATGATAGTGGCATTGCTGGCGATGGCCGCATTTGCGAGCAATCTTTGGGTATTGAGTTTTGCCGTGGTGCTCTTTTTTACTGGGTTTAACTATTTAGAAGCCTCACTGCCAAGTTTGATTGCCAAATTTTGCCCCGTCGGCGAAAAAGGTTCGGCTATGGGCGTGTATTCAACTAGCCAGTTTTTAGGGGCTTTTTGTGGTGGTATGCTCGGTGGCGGTGCTTTCCAGCTCGTGGGCGCAGTCGGGGTATTTGTTGTTGCCGTGATCTTAATGTCTATTTGGTTATTCCTGACATTAGGCATGCAAAATCCTGTGTTGTTAAAGAGTTACACCTTAGAAGCTGAAGTGAAAGACAAGGCGCAAGCGCGCGATATGGCAACCCAGTTATCCCAATTAATGGGCGTTGTTGAAGCCATAGTCGTACTGGACGAGAAAGTAGCTTATCTCAAGGTAGACGAGCATTTCGATTTAAGAGAAGCACGAGCTGTGTTAGGCTCTGCTCAATAATATCTGGTCTGCCGTGTGGTATTTGGGGAAGCTGATTTTCCTCTATGGCAATAAAGATAAACAACATACTGAATTAATAGATTATTTAAAGAATCGCAGGAGATTTCAATGGCCAGTCGTGGTGTTAACAAGGTAATTTTGGTTGGCAATTTGGGACAAGATCCAGAAGTGCGTTATATGCCAAACGGTAATGCAGTCGCAAACATCACAGTAGCGACTAGCGAATCGTGGAAAGACCAACAGGGTCAACAGCAAGAGCGTACTGAATGGCACCGTGTGGTTCTGTTCGGCAAATTAGCTGAAATTACAGGTGAATACCTGCGTAAAGGTTCACAGGTTTACCTTGAAGGTAAACTGCAAACTCGTAAGTGGAAAGACCAAAGTGGTCAAGACCGTTACAGCACTGAAGTGGTTATCGACCAAAGCGGTAGCATGCAAATGCTAGGTAGCCGTGGTCAAGGTGGACAAGCACAAGGCGCGTCAATGGGCGGTGGCATGCCACAAAACGCAGGTTATCAATCTGCACCACAACAGGCCGCTCCTGCGCAAAATCAATATGCGCCAGCGCCTCAAGCAGCACCTGCTTACCAAGCGCCAGCTCAGCAACAATATGCTCCGCCAGCACCTGCCCAGCAGCAAGGTTATGGTCAGCCACAGGCTCAACAACCACAACAAGGTGGTTATGCGCCTAAGCCACAAGCCGCGCCAGCGCCAGCTTATCAAGCGCCTGCAGCACCGGCACAGCGTCCAGCGCCGCAACCACAGCAAAACTTCACTCCAGATTTGGATGATGGCTGGGATGACGATATTCCGTTCTAGATTGGAACGTATTGAAGTGTAAAGACGGTATCGTCTTAAATAAGCAAAGCCACGCGAGTCGTGGCTTTGCTGTTTCTTGTTTTTATGCTTTTAAGTTTAGTGCTGTGAGCCTGTGGGCGAGGTTGCTAAATCTTTCACCTCGCTTGCTCACATAACGATACGTTTGAGATAGAAACTTAGAACGTATAATCGAAGTTATAACGCATGCCTAGCATGATCTGGTCATTGGTTTCGCGGTATTCAAAATCTGTTTTTTGATATTCGATGAAGGTGCTGAATTTCGGTGTTTTATGCCATTCCAGCGTAGTGTTATAGGCATTGTATTTCGCAGAGGTGATGTCATTGTCGCCATCGTCATATCTGGACACGCCTAGCTTGATTTTATAGCTGTCAGTGATGGGATAGCTTGCAACTACATCCAGTGTTGAACCATCCAATGTTGTGCCATCGACGTTGTCTTTTTCAATGTTTTGATAGGCTGCGGCGAGGAACAGAGAATTGAAATTTTTCGCTAGGGTTACACCGAATGTATTTTCATCCTTGTTGTCCTCTAACTCTTTATTATAAAAAGCCGCGGCAATGTAGATGAAGTCGGTTTTATAACGGATACCCGTGTTAACGAAGTCACTGCCGCCACTACCTTTATTGCCGTCGAATTGTGCATCGGCCGAAAATAACAGGTCGCCAAACTCTTTACGATAGGTCACGAGATTATTGAGCCTGAATGGGCTCGCACTGTCATAGGCCAGAGGCGTTCCTGAGCGGTTAAAGATATCAACGGGATCGGAAATCATTTCCTGTGTGACGGCTTGTTTACCTATGGCAACGCTACCAAAAAATCCCTTTAATCCGACATAGGCTTTGCGCGCATCGCCAAAGTCACCGTCATCTTTGATATCGACCTTAAATTCCCCTTTCGCAAAACCGACTAAGCCATTACCGAGTTGGTGCTCTGCAGCAAAACCTATCCGCGAGTTTGCATCGCCTACATCCCATACATCGTCCGAGTTAGTGTGGGTCAGGCCGAAGGTTGGGCGTAAAGAACCATAAAAATTAAACTGGGTATCCGATGGCACTGATGGCTCATTTTCTTGAGCTTCGAGCATGGCGAGTCTTTGCTGAATTTGTTGTAACTCAGTGCGTAATTCGTCATTGGTTTCTGCTGTATTATTGGCTTGAACGGCAAAGATAGGTGTGGCAAAGCTCAGCACAAGTATGGCTGATGTGAGTTTAGACGGTTTCATTTATGTTTCCTTACATAACAACTACTCGCGTTACGCTAATGGATTTTGTTGCCGATTGAGCTGTATCGCTAGTAGTAAGGAGCTGCACTTGTGATAGTGCTGGGGAGGCGCCTAACTAAGAAAATTAGGCTTCGTAACTCAGCAGCTGACAGATAAAAGCTGTCAGCTGGTTTTGGAAAGGTGCAATCCTATCAATCCCGCCAAAACAGCGGGACGTTAGAGGGAGGATTAGAGTATGGTCGCGGCCATTTTGCGGCGCAGGTAAGCGATTTGCTGCATGTGCGGCAAATCTTTGGGGCAGTTATCTTGGCAGCCGAGTAGCGTCATACAGCCAAATACGCCATCTTGATTGCCAATCACATGGTAGAAATCATCCGCGCTGCGGCTGTCTCTGCTATCCATTTCAAAGCGGGCGATTTTCATCATGCCAACCGCGCCGACAAAGGTGTCACGCATTTGTTTGGTGGCGCAGGCCGACACGCAAACGCCACATTCGACGCAGCGTTCTAGCTCATAGATCCGTGCGGCTTCTTCGGGTGCCATTGGATTTTCGAGACGATGAATGTCCTGATCATCGGGTCTAGGGTGCAGCCACAGTTTTAAGCGTTCGGCTAATTCACGCATAAATTTACCCGTGTTCACCGATAAGTCGCCAATCAGCTCGAAGCCTGGTAGCGGCATGAGGGTGATTTCGCCATTAGGATAATTTGCCGTTAACGTGCGACAGGCAAGCGTGGGGAAACCATTGATCACCATGGCGCAACTGCCACAGATGCCCGCGCGGCAGACAAAGTCGAACTGCAGTGAAGGGTCTTGTAGCTCACGTAGTTGATTTAAAGCGATAAACACTGTCATGCCCGGTGTTTCAGTCAACTGATAACGTTCCATCTTTGGCTTGTCTTGGCCATCTTGCGGATCGTAGCGAAAGATATTAAAGCTGATTTGACGGCTCATAGTGGTTTGTTTCCTACCGGTTGGGCTGGAGTGATCGCTAAGGTATCGCTGAGGCGTTCATTAGGAGCCTGCAGGTGGCTTGGCAGCTCGTATGGCATCAGGGCTCGCTGCAGTGTGTTTCTATCGGGATCATCACCTAAGCTCGCGAGCACTTGATTGATTTCTTGTACGCGTTTTTCGGTATCAGGATGGGCGATAGTATTGTCGTTACCGTAGCCACGGTATCCCGGTGGTAGCTCCATTTTCATCACATCTAACGCTTCATAACGCAGTACTGGTTCAAGTGATTCGGCATCTGGCCAAGTTGCCAGTGTGCGGTTGAGCCAATCTTTATCGTTGCGTTGTGGGTAATCTTCCCGTGAATGGGCGCCGCGGCTTTCAGTGCGAGCCTCTGCGCCACAGGCGACGGTTAGGGCTACTTTCAACATACGGGTGACGCGCAGCGCTTCGACTAACTCAGGATTGGCGTGACGTTTTTTACATTTAAGGCCAAGATTTTTTGCCCGCAGCAGTAAGTCTTTCAAGCCTTTAATGGCTTTATCTAACTCGGGTCCATTACGGAAGATCCCGACGTAGTTCATCATGATGCGTTGCATTTCTTTCTTTATTTGGAAGGGGTTTTCTGTGCCGTTGCCTTCGACCAGTCCATCGATTTCTTGCTGCAATTTATCAATGAATTTTTGAGTCAGCGCGGTATCAATTTCTAAGTCGTTATTCTCACAAAAATCAGCGACATATTTGCCGATGATCATGCCGCCGACTACAGTTTCCGCCACCGAATTACCGCCTAAACGGTTAAAGCCATGCATGTCCCAACAGGCCGCTTCTCCGACACTGAACAGCCCTTTGAGTTGTGGACTCTCGCCTGTGGCATTGGTGCGCACGCCGCCCATGGAATAATGCTGGGTAGGCCTGACGGGGATCCAGTCTTTGCAAGGATCGATACCGAGGAAGTAATCACAAATCTCTTTCACTTCGCGCAGGTTGGTTTCGATATGTTCACGGCCCAGCTGCGTAATATCCAGCCACAGATGCGGGCCGTAAGGGCTTTCGACGCCATTGCCTTTACGCATGTGCTCTGTCATGCGGCGGGAAACCACATCACGGGAGGCGAGTTCTTTTTTCTCTGGCTCGTAATCTGGCATAAAGCGATGACCGTCTTTATCGCGCAGGATACCGCCATCACCACGACATCCTTCAGTGGTGAGGATCCCCGCAGGCACTATGGCGGTGGGGTGAAACTGCACCGCTTCCATATTGCCTAAGGTGGCGACACCTGTATCGAGTGCTAACGCTTGGCCTATACCTTCGCAGATAGTGGCATTGGTCGATATTTCATAAATCTTGCCATAACCGCCAGTGGCGATGGTGGTGGATTTGGCGACATAAGCGCGCAATTCACCTGTGACTAAACAGCGGGCAATGACTCCATGGCAACGCTTACCGTCATGGATCAGCGACAGTGCTTCAATTCGTTCGTGTACTGGAATGCCCATGGAGATAGCTTGGTTATCGACCGCGTACAGCAAAGAGTGGCCAGTGCCATCGGCGGTGTAACAGGTACGCCATTTTTTAGTGCCACCAAAATCGCGGGCATTGATCAGGCCGTGAGCTTCTTCAGCCTCATTGAGCGTTACCCTTTGTGCGTTCATGATGACTTCACGTGGGCCGGCGGATATTCTCGACCAAGGTACGCCCCAGTTGGTGAGTTCGCGGATCGCTTTCGGTGCAACGTGGGCAAACATGCGTGCGACGTCTTGATCGCAGCCCCAGTCAGAACCTTTTACCGTGTCTTGAAAGTGAATGTCTTCGTTATCGCCCATGCCTTTAACGGTATTGCCTAGGCTGGCTTGCATTCCGCCCTGTGCGGCGGCCGAATGTGAACGTTTTGCGGGAATTAACGATAGCACTAAGGTATCTAGGCCTCGCTCTTTGGTGGCAATCGCGACTCTAAGGCCTGCCAATCCTGCGCCAATGACTAATGAGTCTGTATAAATGATTTTCAAATCAGATCCTTATCTAATAATTTAGATAACATTTCATGGATTTATCATTGCGCTCCTCGGGCATAGATGCGCTGCAACTATGTATCAGAGGAGGATCCGTATGTTGTTTGTCTTGCTATATAGGCTAGGTGCGCCGATAGCGTCATGCCCATTACTGAGGAATAAACGGTTGTACTGGCAAAACTAATTCGATACCAATATTGATATAGGTCACTAGGCTTAATGTGCCTAAACACAATAAATAGACGATCAATACTTGCGCTATAGTGCGGATAAGTGGACGGTTACTACTCACACCCCACTTTAATATCACTCGGTATAAACCAACGATGCCGTGGAATAACACGATAGGTAAAAACACCACGTATAAGAGCCAAGCGTTATCGTGGTAAACCCGTTCGGCCGAAAGGTGAGGGCCAATATCAGGGTTTAAAATCATAGTGGCAAGATGGGCTGACACTAAGAAAAACAGTAAGAAACCGGTGATCATCTGCCAGAACCATGCTTGGGTATCTCTATGCTTGATAGTCGACATGAAGCCACGCATCGCTCGCCATTGACCTAATTGCACTGGAAAACGGCGTAGTGCGGTGGCGGCATGTATTGCAACAATCACCAGCATAATGACTGAAATGATCTGGGTCACTATGGGGAAGCCATGACCTGTCGAGCTAAACATACTGCCTTCTAAGAATTGCACCATGTGAAAGAAGGTTTCTTTACCAAATAAAATGCTCGCCTCGAAATGCATATGAAATAAGAGGAAAATACCTAATATAAGCCCTGTCGCACTTTGTAAGCAGTCTGCTTTAGCCGACCAAGCTTGGCCAAATGGTCCGCCGTTAATGGCGGTAGGAACACGCGTTTTTGCTGACATTAATTCACCTCTTACTCGATTTGCTATGGCGTGAATGTACCTGCATCACGCCAAAACAAAGTCTATAGATACAGATTAAAAGAAGAGGGTTAATCCATTTGTAGGCATTAGCCCTGAGAGCACTTAGGGTAAAATTGAGCTACAGCATCATGCCGCCAAACAGGAAGGCCAATGCCACACTGGTGGCAATCGTCACAACGCCAGGGACCAGGAACGGATGGTTAAATACCGCCTTACCAATCCGAGTCGAGCCAGTATCATCCATCTCGACCGCAGCCAGTAGCGTGGGGTAAGTCGGTAATACAAACAGCGCGCTGACGGCGGCGAACGAGGCTACGGCTGTCAATGGACTTACACCAATCGCCAAGGCTGCGGGCATTAGCGCTTTTGTTGTCGCGCCTTGGGAGTAGAGCAGCATGGAGGCAAAGAATAAGGTTACCGATAATAACCAAGGCTGACTTTGCAGTAAGGTGCCGGCAAGATCTTTGATTTCCTCGATATGATTCGACACTAAGGTATCGCCTAACCAAGCCACACCTAACACACAAACACAGGCTGACATGCCTGACTTGAAGGTGGCCGCATTAGAGATTTCGCTTGCGTCTAACTTACAGAAAATCGTAATAGCGGCAGCTGCCGTAAGCATCAGCACCATAATGGCGGCGTCGCGTGGCAATACAGGGTCAACAATCAAACCGACTTTGTCTGATATCGCAGTGGCGTACGCCATGACAGCCGCAATCGCCAGCAAGAAAATCATCACAGATCGTTTCGCGCCGGCTTTAATTTTGATCTCAGTTTTACCGCGTGTTTTGACTAAACCTTTGGCTAAGCGTTCTTGATAGACAGGATCATCGGCCAGTTCTTTACCCATTAAGTTGGCAACAACGGCTCCGACCATGCAGGCGAGGAAAGTTGAGGGAATACAAATGGCTAACAGTACTAAATAATCTACGCCAAACGGCTCTAAGATACCTGAGAAGAACACGACAGCCGCTGAAATCGGTGAGGCGGTAATGGCGACTTGAGATGCGACAACGGCAATAGATAAGGGACGAGAGGGGCGAATGCCTTGCTCTTTTGCGACTTCGGCAATAACAGGTAAGGTGGAGAATGCTGTGTGGCCTGTACCCGCAAAAAGTGTCATGAAATAGGTGACGACAGGGGCCAGAAAGGTGATTTGTTTGGGATGCTTACGTAATAATTTTTCTGCCAGTGAGACTAAATAATCCATCCCTCCAGACACTTGCATGGCCGCAATCGCGGTGATAACTGACATAATGATGAGGATCACGTCAATCGGGATATTGCCCGGTTTGAGTCCCATCCCCGCGGTCAGTATCAGTACCCCGACACCGCCAGCGAAGCCGACTCCCATGCTACCCATCCTTGCACCAAGGTAAATAGCCCCGAGGACGATAATTATCTCTAATATAATCATAGTGTTAACTCTATTTTATTTTTAATTTCAATAGCCTATGCATATTCACTCTGCGCAGGCTTATTCTTGAATCATCGAGTTGTGGGCTGGGGAAGGCTCCCCAGCCCCACTGAGTTACACTTTGGCTTTGCTGGTGTTTTTTGCTTTGTACTTAGGATTCATCAGGTTTTCAACTGAGAGAATGTCATCGAGTTCTTCAACCGTTAACAAACCGCGTTCGAGTACCACTTC
Organism: Shewanella sp. NKUCC05_KAH; assembly: GCF_019345585.1. Classification (NCBI taxonomy): domain Bacteria; kingdom Pseudomonadati; phylum Pseudomonadota; class Gammaproteobacteria; order Alteromonadales; family Shewanellaceae; genus Shewanella; species Shewanella sp. NKUCC05_KAH. Next base: position 68,802 of record NZ_JAHKQZ010000007.1, on the reverse strand, counting down.
ACGGACATTTTTACCCGTTTGGGCGCAAATTTTGCCTATGATGTCACCTTCATGGTGGCCGATGATTGGGTTAAGGTAGGTCACGATCCCGATAGAGTTCATCACATGGGCCATGCAGATCTCTGGATTTGCAGTGATACCTTCAACGCATTTTTCACGCAGGGAGATACAGGCATTGCCCATCAAACTGAGCGACTCAAACATCGCCTGTCCAATCACAGGTTCCATTACGTTAAGCTGTAATTGGCCAGCTTCGGCGGCCATAGTGATAGTGATATCATTGCCGACAATCTTAAAGGCAACCTGATTGACGACCTCAGGGATCACAGGGTTAACCTTGGCTGGCATGATGGAGGAACCCGCTTGCAGCTCAGGAAGATTAATCTCCTTCAGACCTGTACGTGGACCCGATGAAAGTAAGCGTAGGTCGTTACAAATCTTGGACATTTTAATCGCCATACGCTTAATTGCACTGTGCAGCATAACGTAGGCACCACAATCGGATGTCGCTTCGATTAAATCTTCCGCTGGCACATAGGCGCGGCCAGTAATGTCTGCCAGATACTTAATGGCTAATGCGGAATAACCGACAGGCGTATTGAGCCCTGTACCAATGGCGGTTGCGCCTAAGTTCACTTCTAACAACAGCTCTTGGCAACGCTTGATGGACTTAATTTCTTCTCGCAATGTAACAGCAAAGGCATGAAACTCTTGGCCTAAGGTCATAGGCACGGCATCTTGCAATTGAGTGCGGCCCATTTTTAAGACGGTTTTAAACTCTGTGGCTTTAGTGTCGAAAGCGCTGATAAGGTCGGTTAATGCATCTAACAGAATATCGGTACTGTTGATGACCGCAATACGGAAACCTGTTGGATAGGCATCGTTAGTCGATTGGCATTTATTGACATGGTCATTAGGATTGATGACATCGTAACGGCCTTTTTCTAGCCCCATGATCTCCAGTGCAACGTTGGCTAATACCTCATTGGTATTCATGTTGACTGAAGTGCCTGCGCCTCCTTGATAAACATCGACCGGAAATTGATCAACAAATCGACCCGTTGTGAGTATCAGATCGCACGCTTCAATAATTTTGTCAGCGATTTCAGGACTTACAGCGCCTAATTCACTGTTAGCCATGGCAGCGGCTTTTTTTGTTAGCATCATGCCACGGACTAATTCAGGTACATCGGAAATTTTTTGATTACTCAGCTTAAAGTTTTCGATGGCACGCAATGTATGTATGCCATAATAAAATTCATTGGAAACTTCTTTCGTGCCCAATAAATCTTCTTCGATCCGTACGCTATTAGTATCTTTCATTTCGATCCTATTAAATCCAATTAATAGTAAGATATATCTCCGAGTATTGAGTTGTGGATGTGTACAATAAGTATACGTAACACATCAAGAATAACTCATCGAAAACATGAAGGAGAATCGTCTCCTTGACTATCGAAGTAGATCTTAACGCTTTGGCAATAACAGGATTAGGATGGTGATCACTTAACTGTATGAAATAGTGTATTTCTTTTTTTTCTTAGATAAGTCTCTCAACTCGGATCACTAGTGTGAGCCATTACTTTTTGATGCAAATTAGCTATAGATTTGTTATTCGTTAACCAATCGGCGACATATTTATTCAAGTGTTTTTAAAATTAAATAAACCATACGATATTTAATTGTCACTGCGTCAATAGCGAATAATCATTGATTAGTTAAATCTACTCAATAATAAATGCATGGTGTTTTCCTTAAAGTTTAAATAATCAATTAGATAACGCTAAATCTGTTATTTCATTTTAGTGAGAGCTATCACAGTGAGGCTTAGACAATAGTGCACACTGTGGGCGTTTATTATTAATCAAAGGATGTAAGCATGAATTTTCCAATGCGTAAGCTTTTGCTCTCGGTCACTTTAGGGTTATTTCTCTCCTCCGCGGCGCAGGCGCTTCCACAGGTACGTATTATTGCCACGGGTGGCACTATTGCGGGAGTCGGACAATCGGCTACTGAGTCTAACTATCAGGCTGGTGAAGTGGGCATTAGTAGCTTAATTGCGGCCGTGCCTGAAATGAAACAACTTGCCGATATTCAAGGTGAGCAACTGGTTAAAATCGGTTCGCAGGACATGAACGATAAAGTTTGGCTAGCCTTAGCCAAGCGCATCAATTTGTTATTGTCTGATAAAGATGTCGACGGTATCGTCATTACCCATGGTACTGATACCTTAGAGGAAACGGCGTATTTTTTAAATCTCACCATCAAGAGCGATAAGCCTGTAGTACTGGTTGGGGCAATGCGTCCATCAACCGCCATGAGTGCCGATGGCCCGATGAATCTATATAACGCAGTCGCGACCGCCGCTAACCTCGAATCTAAAGGTCGAGGCGTGTTGGTGGTGATGAACGATACCGTATTGAATGCCCGCGATGTGACTAAGACTAACACTACAGGTGTACACACTTTTGCTGCGCCTAACTTTGGCCCGCTTGGCGTTATCCATAACAGCAAGATTGAATACATGGGCAAAACTGAGCGTCAACATACAAGGCAAACGCCTTTTGATGTTAGCAAACTCGACAAGCTGCCACAGGTAGGGATTGTCTACAACTACGCTAATGCCAGCGATTTACCTGTCAAAGCTATGGTTGAAGCGGGTTTTGATGGCATAGTCAGCGCCGGTGTAGGTAATGGTAATATTTACCACTCAATATTTGACACTTTAGCTAAGGCAAGTCAAAAAGGCACCTTGGTCGTTCGCTCTAGCCGAGTGCCCACAGGCGCAACCACGCTTGATGCCGAGATAGACGATGCTAAATATGGCTTTATCGCAGCAGGTAACCTTAACCCGCAAAAAGCCCGCATTTTACTGATGCTGTCGTTAACGCAAAGCAAAGATCCACAGCAGATCCAACGTTGGTTTCAACAGTTTTAAGATTCAACTGCGTGATAAAACAAAAGTCCTGCGAATATTCGTAGGGCTTTTGCATTAATGGCTTACCTGTGAAGTGGTTTTTTCACGAGGCCATGAGCCGAAATATCTAAACTTTGGTGTGATTTTTAAAGCCAAAATTGTGAGGGTTCAACTCAGATTTTCAATCAAGATATTGCTCTATTACTAGATTGGCGAAAAGGCTTCGCCAATTAAGCACTCAATATCTCGCTAATATATGCATACCATTCCACAGTAACCATTAAATCCACAGCTGTTTCAGCTTCCTTCCACGCTCATTATTTTTCGGCATATTCTGACTATATATCAAGGCGATAAACTATTTTTAGTACGGCATAAGGTATTGATTTTGTGACTTAAAGTGCTTTAGGTACTATAGTGAAAGCTTATTTTATCTGAAACATAGGTGAGCGCTTCCTAGGTTTCTTGTTTGATTTTGGGGGCAAAGTGCGAATTTTAATGAACAATTTCAAGGTAATTAGTTTTGTGCGTCAGTGGTTACTGCTGGCGCTTTTGAGTATGGCGTTGCCACTGCAGGCGAGTGAAGATCCGCTGTGGATGGGAACGACAGGCTTGCCTATGAGCGAGCGGATCCATACTGGTGAACTTGCCAATGGTATGCGTTATTTATTGGTGAGCAATAAGACGCCGGAGCAGGCGGTCATAGTGCGGATGCGGGTGGATGTAGGCTCTTTGGTCGAGTCTGATACCGAGCAAGGATTAGTGCACTTTCTTGAGCATATGGCCTTTAATGGCTCGACCGGATTGGCGGCGGGGGAGATGATGCCGACATTGCAGCGCCTTGGCCTGAGTTTTGGCGCTGATACCAATGCTGTGACTGAGTTTCAGCAGACGGTCTATCAATTCAACTTGCCAAGTAATAGCCAAGATAAAATCGATACTGCTTTGTTTTTAATGCGAGAAATTGGCAGTAATCTATTACTTGACCCAGCGCTAATTGAACGTGAAAAAGCGGTAGTGTTGTCTGAGCTGCGTGAACGTAGCGGTGCGGATCTTGAGAATTACCGTAACCAATTACAGTTTTTAATGCCAAACACATTGCTGTCAAAGCGCTTCCCTGTGGGGGAGGCGAACAGTATCAGTAATGCCAATCGCGAGGCGTTGCTGTCTTTATATCAGCGTTTTTATACACCCTCACGCACCACTTTAATTGTCGTGGGTGATATCGAGGTCGCCGCGGTAGAACAAAAGATAAAACAACAGTTTGCCAGTTGGAAAGACGCGCCTTTGGCTGCTAAAACCAAGGAACAAGCTATTGGTACTGTCGCAGAGCGCCAAAGTGTCGATGCGGCGGCATTTTTTGATCAAAGTCTGTCAACGTCAGTTTCCCTAGGCATGCTAAAACCCATCTCAGCGATTACCGATAGCCCTGTTGTGCGGGAGCAGGAAATGTTGCTCGAGCTCGCCCACGGCATCTTGTATCGCCGTATGGAGTCGCAATTACTGCATAGCCAAGGTTTATATGGTGTAAACCTGCAGGTTGGGCCGCAGTTTGATATTGCCTATGGCACACAAATGAGCCTAGGTACGCAGGAAAATAACTGGCAAGAGGGAATCGCACTCTTGGAGAAAACCCTGCGTCAAGCAAAAGAGTTTGGTTTTAGCCAGCAGGAAATTGACCAGCAAATCAAACGTATGCATAAGGGATATCAGCTAAGTGTCGCGGGGAGCAGTACTATTCACAGTGTGAATATTGCCGAGAGTCTAGTGTATTCGGTGGCGGGCAATCGCGTCCCTGTCGAACCTGATTGGCAGCTCGCATTTTTTGAAAAAATAATGCCAACAGTGACACCGCAAAAGCTAAGCCAAGTGTTTAATCAAACGTGGAACGCTACGCCGTATTTATATCTGACCAGCAATAAGCCCATTGAAAATGCTGAAAAACAGCTTATCGCCAGCTACGAGAAAAGCCGTAAACAAGCGGTGAGCGCACCAGCAATCAAGGCGATTGATGAGTTTGCTTATACTCAGTTTGGTGAGCAAGGCAAGTTAGTGGCTGACAGTCGCGATAAGGAAACGGGGATTCGCCAACTGCAATTTGCCAATGGCGTGCGGCTTAATCTTAAGCCTACCAACTTTAACAAAGGCACCACATTGGTCAGCCTAAACATTGGCTTTGGTGAAGTGCCATTCCCTGAGTTGGATGGTTTGTCTTATCTGTTTAACAGTGCGTTTGTGCAGGGGGGACTCAAGGCCCATGATTATGACAGTCTGCAGGATATTTTTGCTGGACAAGATATTTCCATCAACTTAGGCCTGCGTGAGCAAAGTTTTGGCGGCGAGATTAGCACTAATGCCGCAGAGCTACGCACGCAGCTTGGCTTAATGACGGCTTATTTAATTGAGCCGGGTATGGATAAGCAGGCTGAGCAATTGTTTCGTGAACAAGTGATTGCCGAGCAACAAAGTATTCATAGCAACCCACAATCTGAGTTTTCTAATCAGTTTGCCCGTATCTCCCATAATGGTGATAAACGCTATGGTTATGGTGAGCCTGAAGAAATTCTCAAACGTCACTTTGGAGAATTAGCGCCGAGTTTCCATTCGGCCGTCGAGCAAGGGGCGATTGAACTCGCTATTGTGGGCGATTTTGACGAAGCGAGTGCCATTGCTGCTGTGGCTGAAACAATTGGCGCCATTAAGCGTAGCCCTATTGCTAATGCTCAGTCGATAGTACCTGTGTTTCCGAAAGTGCCCGTTCAGAAAACATTAACGCATTATGGTCAACTTGATATGGCGGCACTTGCCATGGTGTGGCCTACAACGGACATGACTCACTTGAGTCAACACGCGGGATTGGGTCTGCTGGAGCAAGTGCTAAGCATTCTATTAACGGAAAACGTGAGGGAGAAGGCGGGCGCGAGTTATTCGCCATCGGCCTTTTCTTACAACGATTTCAATGCCAGCGGTTATGGTTACTTAGGTTTGTTTAGCGTGACGACTCAAGCCATGTTGCCAACGGTTGCCGAGTATTTCACCGCCGCAGTTAAGCAAGTTAAAGCGCCTTCGGGGATCAGTGAGGATTTGCTTAATCGAGCCCGCCAACCAGTGCTTGAGTGGATGCAAGCTGCGCCGCAAACCAATGGTTTTTGGTTAGATCTCACCTCAACTGCCCAGAGTCATCCTGGTCGTTTTGCTGCCTTTAAACAAAGGCAAGCGTTAGCGCAGCAGATGACAGTTGCAGAACTTAATAAATTGGCGCAGCAATATCTGCAAGACGATAGCAGTTTAATGATCCAAGTCCTTCCTGCACCGCCAGAACCTCAGCAATGAGTATTGGGCTCATAGAATAGTAGACTGATCATTCACCGACATATCCCCTGTGGTCGCAAACCACAGGGGATATTTTTCTACCTCTTTCTTCCTCTATCTTCTTTTACCAACTTTTCTTTCACGTTCGTGGTGTTATGCCCACCCATAGGTCGTCAATGGAAATACCTGTTGTCGAAAATGCCACTCACAGATCTGCGCGAGTGAAACTAGTCTAGGCGCAACTTATGTGTGAGATGGCTAACGGGGTGAGGTATATGTTTCGATATCTATTGTGCAGTTTTTGTCTAGTGTTTTTGTACCCGACAGGGATAGATATGTACTTGGTCGGTTTGCCGCAAATTGCGCAGGATTTAGGGGCGAGTGAGGCGCAGCTGCATATTGCTTTTTCTGTGTATCTTGCGGGAATGGCGACCACTATGCTGTTTGCGGGGAGCTTAGCCGATAGGATTGGGCGTAAACCCATTACCTTGTTTGGCGCATTGCTGTTTGCTATTGCCTCTTACTTTGCCGGTAGTGCGCAAACCAGTGATCTCTTTTTAATGGCACGCTTTGCACAAGGCATTGGTGCGGGTTCTTGCTATGTTGTGGCTTTTGCGATTTTGCGTGATGTATTAGACGATAAGCGCCGAGCAAAAGTGCTCTCTATGGTCAATGGCGTGACTTGCATTATCCCTGTGATAGCGCCTGTGATAGGCCATTTAATTATGCTTAAATTCCCATGGCCTAGCCTATTTAACACTATGGCGGGGATGGGATTAATGGTCTTAATCCTGTGTATTTTTGTATTGCACGAAACCTATCCTAAACCGCAATTTCACACCACAGTTGAGCTGGGTGGGTATAAAGAATCCTTTAAACAGCGGTTTTTTCTCAGTCGTGTGGTGATAACGACTTTAGGTGTGACCACGATTTTAAGCTATGTAAATGTCTCTCCCATGTTGATCATGGGGCAGATGGGGTTTGACCGTGGGCAATATTCCAATACCATGGCAATGATGGCATTGGTGAGTATGTTAGCCTCATTTTCGACGCCCTTTTTGCTTAACCTGTTTAAAGAAAAATCGTTAATCTTGTTCTCTCAGATATTATTTGCCGCAGCGGCATTGGTGTTTATCTTGACTCAATTGGGCGGGGTTAGTCAGTCATTCAACCTGTTAGGTTTTGCTTTTGTTTGTTCCGGTTTTTCGATTGGATTTGGGGTCACCATGAGTCAGGCGCTCAGCCCATTTGTTACTCGGGCTGGAGTTGCCAGCTCATTACTGGGAATTGCCCAAGTGTGTACTTCAGCTTTATATATTTGGGTGATGGGTCTGCTCGAAGTGAGTGCGATTAATATATTATTAGTGATCCTCGCTGTCGGTGCGCTGGTGAGCATTACACTGATCTTAGCGGTTCCTAAATTGCCGGAAATTGTACTTAATGACCAAATCCCTGAGTCGGCTTGATCTTAACTTATTGTTTATTTTGCAGCTTTTATTACAGGAGCGGAGTGTCTCTAAGACTGCCAAAAAGCTCAATGTCACGCCATCCACTGTGAGTAAGTCGCTGGCCAAATTACGGGATTGGTTTGACGATCCCTTATTTGTCAAAACGCCGCAGGGATTTCAGTTAACGCCATTGGCTCACGGTATGGAGCAGGAGTTATCGGAATGGTTGCAAATGGGTAAGCAACTGATGGCTAAGCGCGGTGATGAGATGACCAAAGGGCTCACCTTCGAGTTAATGCTTGAGTCGCCTTTGTTGCTTATCATGCTTAATGAGCTGACTCAGGCCATTTATACTCAATACCCTGATGCAAAGGTGAAGGTACGAAATTGGGATTACGATTCACTCGAAGCGATTGTGCGTGGTGAAGCTGATATGGGTTTTACCGGCCGAGAAAGTCATCCACGTTCCAAGGAATCCCTTGATTTATTACCCTATTTTATCGATTTTGAGGTTTTATTTACCGATCTTCCTCAGGTGTATTTGCGCCGCGATCATCCCGCCTTGCAGGAAGAGTGGAATATAGACACCTTTCTTAAATATTCGCATATCAATATTTTGTGGGAAAAGAGCGAAACCTGGGCCTTAGATGATGTGCTTATTGAGCTTGGTCTGAGTCGTAATATTGTGCTGACCTTGGCCAGTTTTGAGCAGTCACTGTTTGTCGCGGCAGAGCCTCACCACAGCATGATGGCAATTGCGCCACAATATTGTGAGCAATATGCCCGCCAATTACACCCTGACTTAGTCACTCGCCCGATCCCGATAAGTGGCGAATATCTTAATAAACTCGCCATTCCTTTTACCTTGATTTGGCATAAGAGAAACAGCCACAACCCCAAAATCACTTGGTTGCGAAACAAGATAAAAGCCATTTATCAACAGCATGATTAAGGCTGTTAACCATCATTTATATGTTCTGTTTTCAGTTACTCACAACGAGTGACCAGAACAGGAACGTTATACCCTAGTATTCAATATTGCGTGGTTTTTCGCATGGCGCATTTGATAAAAAGCTGATAAGTTCATTTTTTACAATTAATTAACTATGCTTGTTTTTGCTGGTCCAATAAGATAAACGAGCTGTACATAAATATTAAGACGTTAGCCGCTAAGGAAAGGGTGTGCAAAGTCCAATCTCAATCGGTTGTGAATGTGGTGGCCCAGAAGATGGCGGCATATCCTGTCTGAAAGTGGAGCTCTTCCACGCGTTAGAAAAGCATGTCACCTCTACGCATTGCGATTCGGTAGATCAGTACGCGTTGGTGCTGAGGGTAGATGGAGAATTTGCCAACTATGGTCTTGAGGGGGTTCATCGGGTACGCTTTGCCAAGAAAAGTCGATACCTTACTGCTGACATCCAAATTCCAGAGTCAGTTTGGCGTTTGGCGCGTGAGGAAGATCTCCGGCAATATCTTGGGTCTTCACTTCGCTCAGCCATAGAGATATTCGTTGCTAGGCTTAAGAAGGAAGGAATTGCGGTTGTAGAGATAAGTCTCTACACCGAGATGAATGTGGCGATCACAGAGTTCACACAACGCGCGTCGGCGGCTAACTATTCGCTGTAGGCGCGACGGCCCTGACTGGCCGCAGCGTGAGCTCAAACTTTATGCATCCGGAACATTATGATAATACAGCGCAAACAAACAATCTGTGCATGGGCGGGTGTTGGGCCGCAAAAGCCAGAGGCAGGAACAAAATTGGGTATCGCGCTTGGTACATTGGGCTGCGGACTAATTAATGGGCTCCGGCATATGCCCAAAAATGGAACGAACGGTTGGTATATCTGGTGTGGGGAATCCATGTCACAAGAGGATGAGTTCTTCTCACCACTTCACGTCGAGCACATCCAAGAATACTTGCCTGAGGTAAAAAAGTATCTCGATCTGCCTCCTGGTTACCGTTTTCTAATTGATGACAATAACTACGAAGATATCTGGTTTGAGGCTGAGCTACTAAATGCATAACAATCGCAGGCACAGCAACGGCTTTTCCGTTGCGGCTTCACCTTCACTAAAGAGCCGCGCGTGCTGCGGGCGTTATTCCCAATTGCTGGCAAATATGTTGGATACAAAGTTCTTGCTGTTGGCACCATAGCCCATAGCTGACGGGGATCAGTTTAATCCCCGCGCGCTGTAAGAGTTTATACAGTTCAATATCGAAAAAGTCCGCCCAAGGTCCTGGGTAACCGATTAAATCTATTGCTAAATATTGGTTACCATAGCGGCACAGAATATCCAGTTCTAGTCCCGCCATATGGTAAGCGCGCCAGACAGTTATGCCTTTTTCTTCAATCGCGTGTGCCACAGACTGGCCGAAGTTATCGAGGGCATCGACATAATTGTGCGCCGCTTGAAATTGGCCCGCCGATGCTAAGTAAGTTGCCAGTAAATTATTGTTGAGGAGCTCATGTGCTTGTACCGATAAAAATAGCCACTGCATCTGTTTAGCGCGGGTGATCGCGACATTGAACATATCGGCGCGATTTAAATACACGGCGGCGCGGCTGTCGTTGGCCGTAATGCTAAACGACAGCAGCATAATATCGCGCTCTTCCCCTTGAAAACCAAAGGGCGTGGCAATCCGTAATTGATGACGTTCTATTTGCTGCGTGCTAAAGCGTGCGAGGATCTGCTGGGATAAATACTCCGTCTGATTGCGAAAACAGGAAAGCACACCAATGCTGGCGGGCACTAATGCATTCTCTTGTTCATCAATCAGTTGAGCTAACTTTTGAATTAATGCCTCCGCTTCTATGGCGTTAATTCCCTTACTATCACGGCTGCCGGTAACGTGGACTCTGTGTAAGTGTCCCGAACTTGTGCAAGGTCTGTGCTGCATAATCTTCAGCATGCCTTGATAAAACTGCTGATTACTAAATTGGATCAGCTCAGGTTTACTCCGAAAATGCTCATTTAAAAATACCACTTGGGATTGGCTCGCGAGGGACAGTGACGCTAAGTCGAGCATACTGGCATCACGGTAGCTCATTAGGCCGCGACAATCCAGGGCGAGTCCGAGTTGAGTCTGGATTTGAGTTTGTTTTGCGCGGGATAAAAACGAGAAATGGCGCAGTTGTTTGCTATCTCCCACCACCAGTGCCGCCTTTGCTCGCTGCAAGGCCGGTAAACATGCGGCAATATTGGCTTGGGTGGCTTCATCAATAATCACTAAATCAAACATTTGCTGCTCCATGGGCAGCACTTTATGCAAGCTGGCAAGGCTAGATAACCAAATGGGAAAGGTTTGTTTTAAGGCATCAAAATCCGTCTTGTAGAAGCCGTCGAGTTGCTTAGCGGACTGGCGAGCACGTAACGCACTGGCAAAACTCACCAGCGTACTGCGCTTATGTTTGAGTAATTGGTTTAATCGATAGTGAGTTGCCAATTGTAAGTATTTGAGGCTTAAGTCTTCTTTTTGCGCGATGAGGGCCGTTAATTTATCGAGTTCATTCCATTGCTGGGCAAACCTTTTGATACCTGCACGGTAAGCCCAATTGTAAAATCCTAAGCGCCAACGGGATTGTCCTTGTTGTAAGGTCGCCAGTTTTTGGCCGCGACGTATGGCATGGCGGCAATGACGTATAAAGCCCGCTTCCATCTTGACTTGCTGTCGAGTCACGGTATTAAGTTGCTGTTTTGCATTGAGTAGCAACCTATCCGAGACGGCTTCATCAGATGCAGGGTGCTGACCATGGAGCATTTCATCAATCTGGTTTTTAAGGACTTTTATAAACTGCGGCGAGCCTGCTCGAATAAGACAGCTCCCAAGCTGGAACTGTTGCTGTAACTTGTCGGCAATGACATCAACAGCAACATCAGTGTGGGCGACGATGAGGACAGATTTACCCCTTAATACCTGCTCTGCTGCCACTGTAGCTATGGTGTAACTCTTACCTGTTCCTGGTGGGCCTGAGACCTGCCCCAAAGTATGATTGGCCGCAATCTTTAAGGCCTGAATTTGCGCGCGGCTTAACAGCCCAGGAAGATAAGCCTCTTGTGTGTCTTCACTGGCGCTGATTGATGTTGTTTGTTGTGTTTCTGCGAATAGCGCTTTAAGCGGTGCTGATGGTTCAGGCGCTGTCATTAGTTTGTCGAGTTCGTGCAAAATGCCCCGACTCGCGATCGAACGTTCTGCCAAAATGATTTGGCTTCGACTGACAAGAAACTGCCCACGTTTACGGCATAAGCTAGTGAATTCAGTCTCATCGATCAGCTTGGGAAAATGCAATAAGTGACTGGTATCAACATCGGCTTGGCCCGCCCGCAGCCAAGATATCCAGCCACTGACATCCGTTGGATTATCGCGTAAATCTTGGCTTAGGGTATGTCCTTCAACGACTAATTTTTCTAATAGAGCTTCATTGATAGTGAATGGTCCGCTGCCAGCTAGAGTGTCATTGCTCTCTAGGTAGAGATTATCGCCGTCGGCCTGCAATTGGCATTCGCGATAAAGGAGTGGCGTCACGACTTTACGTTTTTCGCCATTAAGGTCGACTGTGCCGCAGAAAAACAGACAGCAGTGCAATAATACCTTTTCACGTAAATACAAAGCGCTACGTGCTAGTAATGCACTGGCGGGAGCAAATGGCACAGGCAAGCGGGGTAGGAAGCCACTGCTTAACTCGTCTTCATGTTGGAGTAATAGCTGATCTTGCTCGGCAAGCTTGTGGCTAGACCAGAGATTGATTTCGGCACTATCGTGTTGAAAACATTGTTTGTAGTAGTTGAGAATCCCTTGCAAATCCTATCCATCCCAAAGGCTTAATTGGCGATGCGAGAGTAACCTAATCGCATTAGTCGAACAAGGTTTGTACCGTCTGAAGATAGTTTATCCATAGTCGCTTTAAGCCTAAAAGAGAGGTGTTCGATAGAACAGTCATTTTCCACTGGAGCAGAATTTTTGAGAGGCGAGCAAAAGTATCAGCAGCCGCATTTGTATCAATTAAGGGCCTGAAAAGTGTGGTTTGTATCACTTTTTGGTGTGTTATTGAAATGTTTGTTAAGTGTTTGAGTTTGTAAAATATTTGTTTTTGTTTTTAGTGGAAATTGCCATTGTTGTCATTGTATAACTGCGTAGATTGAACTGAATTTTTGTCTGCTAATGAGGGAAACAATGATAAAAAGTAAGCTAAAGGGATTCGCTGCGGTGGCTGTTGCCTGTTTAGCGGTAACGGCATGTGGCTCAGATGATAATAATGAAGAGGGCACAGATCAAAATGCCACCTATGTGCAATTTTATAATGCTTCAGCTGGAAGCACTGCTACTGCACTCAAAGTTGCCGATAAAACCTATGAAAGTGTGATCTATGGGGACACTATGCCGCGATTTACGTCGACGGCTGGCGTAACTGCGATTGAAGTGATGGCTAAGGATGCCTCTGATAAAGATATCTCTATTTATAAAGAAGATATCGATTTGAAAGTTGCAACGGACCATTTCTTTGTATTACATGGTGATTTTACCGAACCTAAATTACTTAATATCAACTATTCTCGCACTGAACTCGATAAGCTCAACGAAGTGGCTGAAAACAGTAAAATGCAGCTCTTGATTGCCAATACTGCAGTGCATGCCCAAGCCTTTGACGCTTATGTTTCTAAGTCGACCCAAACCTTTGCCGATGCTGTGATGTTAGGCAGTGTGGCCTACGGTGAAGTGTCGCAGCCGCAAGTGATGGATACGGGTGAATATAAGGTTTACCTCGCACCAGCGGGAACAACGAATGTTTCTTATACAACTGCGAACATTAAATTCAGTTCTAAGGTGCCTTATAAGCTGATTATCCGCGAAGGTTTTGGTGCATCGGATTCAAAAATCACTTTGGACAGTGTCGATTCAACCACCAATGTTCGCAATCATGTAGCATTAGAAGCGAGTGTCGATTATCGCGTCTTTAACGGTTTAGGTTCGCACATTATCGATGTGAAAGTGGCTAGCAGTAAGCAAGATACTCTGTTTAGCGAAGTGCCATCTTTTGGGGTGACTAGCTATCAAGGTGCTGAGTTTAATGATTTTGGTGTGAGTGTGTTCGACCACGGTACGCAAAATAAATTGCTCGATAACGTGTTGATCACCCTTAACCAAGATGACATTAAAACCATCTTCATCTATGAGCAAACGACCGAGCAGGGCAGCCAAGTGAAGGCGATGGAGATGAAGCAAACTCAGACGCCAAGTCCCTATAGCTTTAAGTTCGACATTGTGAGTTTTGCCGATAAAAGCAATCTAACCGTGTATTTCTTAAAGGCAAATGACACGATTGAAACGGCTGTAAATAAGATCACCGCAGTCAATCCAGCAAGCCCTCAGTCATTGACTGTGCCAGCTGGAGAATATTCTATTAAGGTTATCGCTGTGGAAAACGGTACTAAAACCGTTGTCTATGCATCCGATTTAATGGATTTCAGCAATGAAGACAATGTGACTATGGTGCTGAATAAAGATCCTTCTACTAGCTTTGGTTATAACTTGATTAAGATCTAACCGCTAAGGTGAGTGAACGGCTCTAATAAAACAGCGCTACTTAGGTAGCGCTTTTTTTGGGCTGTTTTTGTGTGCTCGTTTTAGTGGGCTTAGTAGATTGAGCATTATTGTCTTAGCATTCACTTTTTATTGATTGTGGCTGCGGGGTTAATGTAGGCTGATCGGCAAAAATTAAGCCGAGCATTGCTGTGATGTGAGTAACGCGAGCAATATAGGAAAAGGAGTTCACTGTGATGAGTAAAGGATTTAAAGACGGCCATTTCCAAATTGGTGAAGGCAGTATTAGCGGCACTATAGCGTGTATGTTAGCGATATTATCGTTTCTGGGTGTATTGGCGTTTCATTTTCCCGAATATCTCACCACTCCAGAATTACGCCAAAGCTATAATGTCGATGTTATTCGCAGCTTAATATTTGTCGCCTTAGTGGTGTCGGGCAGTTTAGGTTTATTGAATTTTATTCGAAATAAAAATAAGCGTTTCGGCTTTGTGGCTTGGGTATTTGTGAGTTTAGCGATTGCCTTTGGTGGTCATCAAGTTGAGGTCGAGCCTTTTGCTAATCATAAGGTCTCACTGGGTTTAGATTGGTTTATTTTAGACTTATTAGGCTCAACCTTAATTTTCATTTTTATCGAGAAATGGCTACCCCATAAACCAGAACAAGCAATATTGAGACCCGAGTGGCAAGGGGATTTAAACCATTTTTTGGTGAATCACTTAGCGATTGGATTTGTATTATTGGTGGCAAACCAATTTGTGCAGTCGACCTTTTCTTGGGCTATTTCCAGCACAGTGCAAAGCTTTATCGCGGATCTTCCCTTTGCGTTGCAACTGTTGTTGATTTTATTGGTCGCCGATTTAATGCAATATGCGGCGCACCGTGCCTACCATGAAATTCCTTTCCTGTGGCGCTTCCATTCGGTGCACCATAGCGCGAAACATTTAGATTGGTTGGCTGGTTCAAGGCAACATATGTTTGAGTTGATTGCTACCCGTTGTTTAGTGCTCACGCCGATTTTTATCTTGGGATTCTCCAAAGACATCATCAGTATTTATGTGATTATCGTTGGCGTGCAGGCGGTCTTTAATCATGCCAATGTGCAGGTTAACTTTGGCTGGCTACGTTACTTAATTGTCAGTCCGCAATTCCACCATTGGCATCATGCTTCCGATAAGGCGGCAATCGACCGTAACTATGCTGCCCATTTTTCTTTTTTAGATTACCTATTTGGGACTGCAGTTCGAGGTCAGAAAGAGTGGCCAGAGCAATATGGTGTCGTGGGCGATTACATGCCTGTTGGCATGTTTAAGCAGCAATTGTATCCCCTTGGTTTAGCGAAGAAAGACACAAAATAATGGCACTGCAATTGGAGTGGTTTGTTTTGGAATGATTGTCCGAGAGCATTGGTTAGGTCAACTGAGCAGTAACGCTGAACTGTGGCGGTTAACTCTGATATTGGGATAGAAACAAGCCCAACACAGCGCTTGGGAACCGCGCTTTGTTGGGCTTTTTGCCGTTCAAACTACAATCGTTATTCGGAAATTTTCAGTTCTTGGCCTGGCTTAATAATGCTTTTGCCATTGAGCTGGTTCCACTTCATTAAGTCAGCCAGTTTAACCTTATTCTTACGGGCGATTTTATCCAGCGAATCACCTGATTTCACCTTGTAAGTGGTCGCTTTTACTACAGGTTTATCGGCCGATGTTGAGGTAGTCGCTTTAGCTTTGGTCGACGACTTATTGCTCACTTTTTTATCTGTCTTCGCCTTGGTTTTAGTGGGTTCTGGCTCATTATCATTGCCCGCCATTGGCGTTAACAGTGTGAGCTCTTGGCCGATTTTTAGGCGGTCAGATGTCAGATTGTTGGCCTGTTTTAATGCTTTCACTGACATATCAAACTTGGCTGCGATTGTGCCTAGGCTGTCACCAGATTTGACGATATAGCTTTGGCTGTCATAGCGTTTTTGAGCGTAGAGCTTGTCTTGATTTTCCTGATAATGACCTATGTTTTCCAGTGGTAAGGCGATTTGATATTTACCTTTGCTGGGGATTACACCTTGGCGAAAGCCTGGGTTATAGGTTTTAAATTCTGCTTTGCTGAGCCCTGCTGCATTAGCAATCTGGCCGATATCTACGCCATTAGGTGCTGGCACTCTTTCCAAGAAAGGGCGGTTAGCAATAGGGGGGACTTTTAAACCGTAGTGGTTGGGATTTCGAATAATCTGAATAAATGCCAGCCACTTAGGAACTGTTTGTACTCGCTTAGCGGGGATACCCAGTGACCAAAAGTCCGTAGGTTTGCCCTTGGCTTTGTTTTTATCAATGGCGGCTTTGATCACTAGCTCACCGGTATTGTAGGCGGCGACGGCGTTGATCCAGTCTTTGTCTAAGGTGTCGTATAGGTGCTGTAGATAGTCAAGCACTGCATCGGTTGAGGCCAGCGCATCTTTACGACCATCGTAGGCAGAATTCACTGTTAAGCCAAAATTACGTCCAGTAGCAGGGATCATTTGCCACAGTCCTGCGGGGCCGTTAGCTTGTGCTAAAGGGTTATAGCCACTTTCGACTATGGGCAATAACGCCAATTCTAATGGCATGTTACGCACTTCTAGCTGGCTGACTATGTAATACAAAAATGGCTCGGCGCGATCGCCAACCTGATTCATAAATTTTTGTTTATCATCGAAAAAGTTACGCTGTTTACGTACTTCGGCATCATCATGGACGTCAATGGTATTGGCGTGTTGGATCTTTTCCCATACATCGCTGTACTGCTCAACCACTTCGGGTGGTGTTTGATGCTGTTGTGGCGAGTGGTGGTTATCATTACTGACATCACTTGCTGTGGCATTGAATTCAGTGGTTGATGGGCTTGCTGATGTTGTAGCGCAACCGCTCAGTAGGGCCATTAGCATGGCAAGCATAAGCACTGTAAAAGAGTGCGTTTGGCGAAAATGTGTCCGCATGATTGTCCTGTGATGAGTTGACTGGGCATTCCATATTGGTGCACATGCTAATCTGTTTTCGAGTTTCTGGATAGCTCCCCCAAGTTTTACCTATTGTATCAAAGTTGTCTTAAGGCCGATTGTGCCGCCCTTTGATTGCTGATCCTGCGTTTAGCTTTGTCGATTTATACGCTACCATAGCCGCGATTTTTCATTAACTTGGGTAGCAAAGTGCAGACGTTAGCGCAGTTAAGGGCAGGGCAGTTACAAGGGATCACACGTTTACAATTGGTTGAGGATTTAACCGAGTTCCCGCGGGAGATTTTTGATTTAGCCGATACCCTCGAAATCCTCGATTTATCGAATAATCAACTGAGCACTTTGCCCGAGGATTTACACCGCTTATCGCATTTAAAGATAATTTTCGCCTCGAATAATCGCTTTGAACATTTGCCTGAGGCATTAGGGCGCTGCACAAATTTAGAGATGATTGGCTTTAAGGCCAATCAAATCAAAACAGTGACTGCTGCGGCATTACCGCTGCAAACCCGCTGGCTCATCCTAACCGATAACCTCATTGAGACATTGCCTGCGGCCATGGGCGATTTACATCGTCTGCAAAAATTAGCTTTAGCGGGTAACCGTTTAACAACCTTGCCCGAGTCGATGGCCAATTGCCGCAACTTAGAGTTAGTGCGTTTATCGGCCAATCAACTCCACGCACTGCCAGCTTGGTTACTCAGTTTGCCCAAACTGACTTGGCTCGCCTTTGCGGGAAATCCATTTAGCCATACCTTAGTCGATCCCCACGCCGATGTGGCCACAGTGGCGAATGTGACTCTGGGTGATATCAAGTTGGCTGAGAAGCTTGGCGAAGGGGCTTCAGGGGTCATTTATCGAGGCGATTGGTTGAATCAAGCCATGATAGCCGCGACGGGGTCGGCGCAGATTGCGGTAAAACTCTTTAAGGGTGAAGTGACGAGCGATGGTTATCCCGCTGACGAGTTAGATTGCTGTCTCACAACGGGTGATCATCCCAGCCTTATTAAGGTCGTGGCGCATATTAGCCAAAAAGATCAATTGGGTTTAGTAATGGAACTAATTCCGCCAGGGTTTAGTAACTTAGGGCTACCACCAAGTCTTGTCACCTGCACTCGCGATACCTTTAAAGACGGTAGCGAATTTCGCCTTGATGAAGTCGCCAAAATCACACACCAGTTGGCCGATGCAATGGCGCACATGCATGCCAAACAAGTAAGTCATGGTGATGTCTACGCCCATAATATTATGGTTAATCAACAGATGAGCTTATTGTTTGGGGATTTTGGTGCGGCATCAAACTTACGCAATCTATCGACAGCAGAACGCTTAGCGATAGAAGCTATTGAAGTGCGGGCGCTTGGTTGCTTGATTGAAGATCTGTTGGCCTATGTGGATGCATCTGCCTATGTGAATACCTCGATTGACCCTCTGTACTACACACAGTTGAGTGCGATTAAAGACGAGTGCATGCAGTTAGATGTGGCTCAGCGCCCCTGTTTTGCAGACGTGAAAAAGGCCATCGGAGCACTGTTAAAAGGTAAATAGTGGCTTGCTAATAGGCTGGCTCTACACTTGTTTCAAGTTTGCTGTATTTTATGGTTGTTTGTGTGATTTAAGTGCTCACTATTAAGTTTATCGTTAAGTTATTGTTTTGTTTGGTTGTGTAACCGAGTTTTTACTGGCACTGACTGGGATTAAGCCTATAGGCTGTATACCCAAATAACCTCAAATTGCTGAAACAGGCACTTTGGGGGGACTTGGTATTAGTTTTGGGTTCAATCCGGTTTGCTGTTGTCGGATAGGATGTCCGTTGAATAGTAAGAACGATAGGTTTGCATACTATGTTTACACGAACGCTGTTTACACAAAGAGTAACTGAACAAGCACGCAGTGCATGCGATATTTCATTAAAAAGCCATCCCCATCATCTCCCAAAGGCGCCCTTATTCGCGCCTTTGCCGTTTCTACTGGCGAGTGTTTTCGCTTTAGCCCCTATGGCCGTGATGTCGGCGGACAAGGTCGACATCATCCCTGTGACGGTCGAGGCCGTTAAAGAAACGTCCTTTGCCGATGTAGTGAATGAAGTCGGTAAAATCAACGCTATCGATTCAGCCACGCTGAACTTTAATGCTAGCGAAAAAATTAGCGCGATTCATTTTAGTAACGGCGACAAAGTGACTAAAGGTCAAGTGATTGCCGAGCAGGACAACATTAAAGCCAAGGCTGATTTAGACAAAGCCAAGAGCACCTTAGCACTGGCTAAAACTAAGCTGGAGCGTATCGAAGACTTACTGATTAAAGAACCCTTTGCGCTTGCTAAGCAAGATGTGGATGAGCTACGGGAAAATGTGAATCTGGCCGATGCGGATTTTCGCCAGAAACAAGCAACCATGAACGATTACCTGATCAAGGCTCCCTTCGATGGTCAGTTGACCAGCTTTAGTCAGTCTATCGGCAGTCAAATTGGTGCTGGTACGGCCTTAGTCACCCTCTATAGTTTAAATCCGGTCGAAGTGCGTTATGCCATCAGTCAGAAGGATTTAGGCAAGGCGCAAAAGGGCCAAAAGGTGAATGTGACTGTTGAGGCCTATGGTAATAAGGTATTCAAAGGGTTAGTTAACTATGTTGCCCCTGCGGTAGATGAAAGCTCAGGACGGGTTGAAGTGCATGCTGCCCTTGAAAACCCTGAGTTTAAGCTTGCTCCTGGCATGTTCGCCAACATCAAGCAGTTCTATAGTCTAGGGATTAAACGTCTATTAGTGCCGCAAAATTCGATTATTGCCAATAACGATGAACGTTTTGTCTGGCTAGTGCAGGGCGATAGCGTAGTAAAGCAAGTGGTTAAACTCGCTCAAAATACGAATGACGGTTATGCCGTCGTGACTGAAGGTTTAGCCGAAGGCGATTTAGTCGTTAAAACGGGTATGCAAAACCTCAAGTCCGATAGCAAGATCAAAGTCGTGCAGGATAGAAACACTGCAGATAAAGCGGCAACATCAAGCGCTGACAAAGGTGCTGATTCAGGCGCTACTCCAAATATTGAGGTGGCTGAATAATGCGTTTACCCGAAGTCTGTATTCGTCATCCTATCTTCGCCTCCGTACTCAGTATTATGGCTGTGTTACTGGGCTTGATTGCCTTTCAAAAACTCGATATCCAATACTTCCCTGAGCATACCACCCACTCGGCATCTGTGAATGCGTCGATTGCAGGGGCGAGCGCCGATTTTATGTCGAGTAACGTGGCCGATAAGTTGATTGCTGCGGCTTCGGGCATAGATAAAGTCGATACCATGTCGACCGACTGTAGCGAGGGGCGTTGCTCATTAACGATTAAATTCAATGATGACACCAGCGATATTGAATACACCAACTTAATGAACAAGTTGCGTAGCAGCGTCGAAGGGATTAACGATTTCCCCCAGAGCATGATAGATAAGCCCACAGTTACCGACGATACCTCGGCCACGGATTCGGCCAGTAATATCATCACCTTTGTGAACGCGGGTGGCATGGAAAAGCAGGCTATGTACGACTACATTAGCCAGCAGTTAGTACCGCAACTCAAACAAGTTCAAGGCGTTGGTGCTGTTTGGGGGCCCTATGGCGGCTCACAAAAGGCGGTCAGAGTCTGGCTCAATCCTGAACAAATGAAGGCGTTGAATATTAAAGCTGCCGATGTGGTGGGCACGTTAGGCTCTTACAATGCCAGTTTTACCTCGGGTGCGATCAAAGGTAAGTCGCGGGATTTCTCGATTAACCCTTTGAATCAAGTTGAAACGCTTGAAGACGTGAAGGATCTGGTGATTAAGGTCAGCGAGGGTAAGATCATCCGCGTGTCCGATGTCGCCGATGTGGTGATGGGCGAGGAAAGTCTGTCGCCGAGTATGTTGTCTATCGGTGGACATAGTGCAATGTCATTGCAGATTTTACCGCTGAGCAACGCTAACCCAGTGACAGTGGCTTCGAACATTAAAGCCGAAATTGCACGCATGCAAAAACATTTACCCCAAGGCTTAGAAATGAACTTGGCCTACAACCAAGCTGATTTTATTGAAGCCTCCATCGACGAAGGGTTTTCTGCGTTGATTGAAGCAGTGATCTTAGTTTCGCTGATTGTGGTGTTATTTTTGGGTAGCCTGCGGGCGGCATCGATCCCTATTATTACCATTCCCGTGTGCGTGATTGGGGTGTTTGCTGTGATGTCGGCGCTCGGATTTAGTATCAATGTGTTGACTATTCTGGCGATTATTTTGGCCATTGGCCTGGTGGTGGATGATGCCATTGTGGTGGTCGAGAACTGCTATCGCCATATTGAAAACGGTGAAACGCCTTTCAATGCGGCGATTAAAGGCTGTCAGGAGATCATTTTCCCTATCATTGCGATGACGTTAACGCTCGCCGCCGTGTATCTACCGATCGGATTAATGTCGGGCTTAACCGCCGATCTGTTTCGGCAATTCTCCTTTACCTTAGCAGCGGCCGTGATGATCTCTGGCGTGGTGGCGTTGACTTTGTCGCCTATGATGAGCGCCTATCTTATCAATACCACTGAGCAACACCCTAAATGGTTTAGCCGAGTCGAGAATGCGCTGCAGCAGTTAAATCATTTGTATATCAATGAGCTGAATAAGTGGTTTGTCCGCAAGCGTTTGATGTTTGGTGTAGCTGTGGTTTTGGTGGGTCTTGCGGGTATTGCTTACTGGCAATTACCCAAAATACTCTTGCCTGCGGAGGACTCCGGCTTTATCGATGTGGCGTCTAATGGTCCTACCGGTGTCGGTCGGCAGTATCATCTCAATCACAATGCTGAGCTTAATAGCGTGATGGATGAGCATCCCGCGGTTGGGGCTAACTTGTCCTATATCGAGGGAGAACCTGTGAACCATGTGCTACTCAAACCTTGGGGTGAGCGCAGTGAGGGTATAGATGATGTGATCAGCGACTTGATTACAACATCAAAGGAAAACGTTTCTGCCTATAACATGTCGTTTAGCATTCGCTCAGCAAATAACCTCAATATTGCCAATAACTTGCGTTTAGAGCTGACGACCTTAGATCGGAATAAGGACGAACTCAGCGAAACCGCCGCCAAAGTGCAAAAATTACTCGAGGATTATCCTGGCCTGAATAACGTGGGCAACTCAGTGCTTAGGGACCAACTACGCTACGATCTGTCTATCGATCGCAACGCCATTATCCTCTCAGGTGTGAGTTATGGTGATGTCACTAATGCACTTTCTACCTTTCTTGGCTCAGTGAAGGCGGCGGACTTACATGCTACCGATGGTTTTACTTATCCTATTCAAGTGCAAGTAAACTTAGACAAACTGAGTGATTTTAAAGTGTTGAATAAGCTGTATGTCACTTCAGAATCTGGGCAAGCACTGCCATTGTCGCAATTTGTGTCGATTAAACAGACCACGGCAGAATCTAACATTAAGACGTTTATGGGTCTTGATAGCGCTGAATTGACGGCAGATATTATGCCCGGTTATTCAACTGATGAAATCAAAACCTACTTAGATGAACAATTGCCGACATTGCTTAATGATGCCCAAGGCTTTAAATACAATGGTGTGGTGAAGGATCTTATGGATTCGCAGGCGGGCACTCAGTCGCTATTCTTGCTGGCATTGGTGTTTATCTATTTGATTTTGGCTGCGCAGTTCGAAAGTTTTGTCGATCCCTTAATTATCTTACTGACAGTGCCCTTGTGTATTGTCGGTGCGTTATTGACCTTAGCCTTGTTTGGTCAGAGTGTGAATATCTATTCGCAGATTGGTTTATTAACCTTAGTGGGGCTAGTGACTAAACACGGTATCTTGCTGGTGGAGTTTGCCAATAAGCAACAAGACCAAGGTTTGAGTGCGATTGAGGCGGCGCGAAGCAGTGCCAAATCTCGTTTAAGACCGATTCTAATGACGTCTTTAACCATGATTTTAAGTGCGATTCCTTTAGCCTTGGCATCGGGACCGGGCTCGTTAGGATTAGCTAACATAGGTTTAGTCTTAGTCGGAGGTCTGTTAGCGGGCACTTTCTTCTCGTTATTTGTAGTGCCTGTGGCCTATGTCGCTATGGCGGAATTGAAGGCCAAGGATGTGCTTGCTAGACTGCGAAGTGCTTAAGTTGAGTTTTATGTGCTGGGTTTATCGCCCCTAGGCTGACAGGCATGGGTTCAACTTGCCTGTAAATACGTTATGATTTAAGCCAACGGCTAAACGCGTTGGCTTAATGATCTTTGTTGTATTTAAGCGAGTGTTTAAGTGCGAGTGGATTTGCCTCATCAGCAACGGAGAGCTGGCATTATGAGTTTGTTACATTGCTTTCATAGGGCTTTTTTATATTTGGCTTGCTCGGCTGGATTGATGTTTGCCTCTCCCGTCATGGCCTCTTTTTGGGATTCTTTATTTCGTAGTGAGTTGCCCGTCGATCAAGTGACTGCACCTGTAGACAGTTCGCGTTTCGAGTTCGTTGGTGTATTACCTGCTAATACGCAATTAGAACTTGTCGGTTATTACGTCTCATCTGTTTGTACTCGAAAGGAAATCCGTTTTCCCAGTGGTGATATTGCTAATCCCTACCGCGCGACATTCGAAGAAACCTCAGTGCTGCGGCAAGTGATTAGCAGTGGTAGCAAAGCGAGTGAGTTTTCGCTGCCCTTAGCTTTGAATGGTGGCGGCGATTGTCTGTGGCGGCTTGAGGATTTAATGCTCGATGTGACAATACTGCCGAACCATCCGTTGTGGCAAAGGGCTAAAGCACTTAAACAACAATATCTTGCTAAGTTGCAGCGCACTTCTGTTGTGGATGCGGCACAAGTTGCTAGCCAAACTACGTTGCCGACTCAAGTGTCACCCCACGATGATTTTTATTTAAGTCATGAACTTAATATCGATCCTATTTATGCGGGTAGCGAGGCGGATAATTCGTTGCTTGCGACTACGCCTTTATCTTTAGCGCCAGTTTACTATCCAGTATTTATTCATTCTCCTAAGGAAGACAAACCCTTCGAGGCTAGGCTGAAAAGTAGTTTGCAGCAAATTTCTAGCCTATGGGCTAGTCCTTATACTCAAGCGGTTCGTCGCGGTGATGAGACTGTGATGCGGGTGAATTTTAATCCACAGATTGCCGAACAGTATGAGGTCAATGTTTGGTATCAGCCTGATACGGTTGAGGTGAATTATCCCGATGGTACTCAATATACTTATGCTAACGGTGATGTGAAATTGTATGCCTATGGTAAACCTGAATCACAAATCAATACCTTAGCTCAGAGTTCAAAGGCTGCTGATAAACGATTGTTAGCACGTATCTATGAGCTTGGGCACGCCTTACCCAAGGATAAAATTAAGGCACAGAAATATTACCGTGAAGCCGCTGAAGCTGGCGATATTGAGGCGCTGCATTGGCTGCGAGATCAAGCGGGTTACGCGGGGCGTGCCGATGAAAAGATCTATTGGCTGGAGCGCGCCGCAAGCTTTGGCGATAATGCGGCAAAGCTTGAGTTAATCCGTTTACCTTTATCGGTTATTGAGCGTGGCTTGGTTAATACAGGTGCGGATAAGGTTCGTGAAACGCAAGCATGGCAGCAGTTAAATCAGCTAGTTGACCAAGGGTTGCCTGAGGCAAGAAGTCTGATGGCGTTTTATCAAGTGTTATCTTGTTCGCCCTATTTTAATGCTACAACGGCATTGGAAAATTATCGCCAAAGCGTTAAAGCTCAACCTGATTTAGCGCGAGATGCCGCCGAAACCTATTACTACTTTAAAGAGGACTTTGAGCAGAGCGAGGAGTTTTGGATAATTGCCGCCGAGCGAGATCTTTACGCCGCCGCTGAACTTGCCAATATCCTGTTATTGGAACCCTATCGAGATACGGTTAACGCGAGATACTGGTTAGAAAAAGTGACAACCTTGGGTGCCAAACAAGGCTTGCAAGCGGATATTCTAGGCAATGCTTACTTCCAGTTCGCAACCCTGTTAGATAAAGGCGAGGGTGGACCGGCCGATGCAAAAGCAGCGTTAACGCTTTATCAGCAGAGCATTGAAATGGCAGAGCGGTTTTCAAACGACTATGCAGCAAGGGCCAAGGAGAGAGTGCAATTGCTCGAAGGGATGCGCTAATAACGTATTGCCGCTAAAGACTCTATGACGTCAGTGTCGCTTATTCAGCTTATCTTCAATAAAAATCCCTGCAGAAGCAGGGATTTTGCTATTTATTCAAATGCTTGATTTATGCGTAATGGCTAAAACTGCTTACTTAAGCGATGCAAGTCATCAAACTAGCGTAAATCAACCTGCAGTGCGACTCCCGCACTCTGGGGCTCACTCTGCACTGTGATGTAATACCAACCCACGTTTGGTGCATTGACTGTGATACTTTCCCGCGTGTTGGCGGGTGTCACAGAGGCTGCATCGAAGTGTTGAGCATTCGCCCAAGTCGTCCCCGAAAACAGGCTAACATCACCACTGCCGTGGGCGGAGTTGATGCTTAGCTGATTAGTTCCCTCTGGTACCCAAAGGTAATAATCGTTGCGCCCATCGGCGGTGCAAATGGCTTTGCCAGCACTGAGCTCACCATAACTTAAGGGTGATTGCGTCGCGCAGGCGTTGGCAATGAGCACCGGATCGGGTGTGTTACTCGTGCCTGTGCTTAAGGTCAGTGTTACGCCGCTAAACTCAGTGGCAGTATCAATCGTGATATAACGCCAGCCACGATTGGCGCTGAAGCTAAGCGATTCTTGATTTCCTGCTTGAGAGCTCTTTGCATCGGCATTATCTGCGTCGGCCCACTGACTGGCATTGAAGTAAATATTGGCATCCCCAGAGCCGCCCTTAGTGGTGATAGTGAACTGGGTATCATCTTCCTCAACCCAGAAGTAGAAGCTGTTACGCCCGCCACTGATGCACTCATTTTTGCCTAGGGTGAGCTTACCGTAATCTAAGGTCGCTGCGCCGCAATTGGCTGGTGGCTCAGGATCCACGCCGCCATCCCCCAGATCGGGGTCGATATCAGCAAATAGCTCAGTGGTGCTGACTTGCATATCGACGCCGCCAAAGTCCCCCGATAAGGTAATGTAGTGCCAATACTCGTTAGGGTTTAACTGCACCTTAATCACTTGATAATTACCATTACCGATACCAGCGCCTTGGTTTTGCTCAGGGCTTGCCCAGCCTCTAGAATCGAAATAAATGTCGGCATCCCCCCAACCACCGCCAATCTTGATCCAAAGCTCTTGGGCTGTGCGATCGGTATTGGTGAAGCTGAAACTGGCGCGGCCGAGTTTTGAATCGATACATTCCATCGGCACATCAATTTTCAGGCTGGCCGATTCTGTGTAACGGTAGGCTTCGTTAGTCACTTGGCAAGGCGAGTAATCCTTACTGATAGTGCCTGCTGGTCCTGTCCAGTTGCCTTCGCGGCCACTAGGCTCAGCGTCGACATCACTCGGGCCCTTATCGACTATGCCATCGTCAGCCGTGCTTAAACCACTGGCGAGCCAACCCTGCCATTCGTTATCGTAACGTGTGCCGATATTATCCATAAAGGCTTGATATTCTGCATATTGATCGTTGCGTAGGTAGGCCAGAATCTGTCTCACATCGTCCCTGTGGTGTTCAAACATGAAACGCACCGCCAGATAGCCCCAGCGATAGATGCGGTCTTGGCCAGATTCATAGTTGTTTTTGAAGATGGTCGATAACATAAACTCACCGGTTTCGCCCATGGCAATTGCCGCAGGGTTTGCGTCACGGTAAGAGATGTATTCCGCGAGGCCTTCAATCCACCAAATGGTATTGGCCGAAGTGCCACGACTAAAGTCACCAAACAGGTTATAGCGTCCATCGAGGTAGTGTACGTATTCGTGTTGCAGGTTCCAGACGTGGAAATCCGGCGTGCGCCATTCGGCTTCATAGGCGATGAAACGTGCCTGATTTTTGAGTCCGGCGGGTGAGCCTTCTAAATACATGCCGCCATTGTCGGTACTGATACCAAATATACTGTTGGCTAAGGATTTATACTCAGACGAACTGCCGAAGATCACTAGCTCTAAGTCATCGTTGTTATCCTGCCCCACGGGTTGCATGCCCGTTTCGAGTTTACTGTGGAAATAACTTTCTTGGCTGGTTAGCACATCACAGGCCCACTTGGCTTGATCTTGATAGAGATCTTGGGCGCGGATCTTGAGACTGTCGGAGCATTTCCAATTAAAAGGTAAAGCATCGGCTTCTAACTGCGCCTTAAAACCACAGATATTGTAATCGTTACAATGGCTGCGATCGTAATAGTCTGCCATTTCTGCCGCCGCGTACCAAAGCACTTTGCTCGGTTCGGTTTTGCTGGTGCTGCTGAGGATGTTTTTGACCAGCTGGGTCACTCGCGGGCGCATGGCATCAATGTAATACAGCCTAGATAACTCTTTAACTGAGTTGACCAAAAGGTACTCTGCATTGGTGCCTAACAAGTTGCGATGTTCGAGTTGGAAGTTATTCAGCGCATCTAAAATCCCTTGATCACGCGCGAACAGCGCCTGCATGTCATCATTCCATTGGGCGCGGAATAAGGTGGTAAACACTGAGTTTGCTGCGGCGTTCATGGCGAAACTGGCTTGCCAGTAAGCGTCGTAGTCCGTAAGCACTTTGATAGTGACATGATTAAACTCGGCGCCGAGCTCGGCTGAGTCAATCAGGATTAAGGCTTCTTTCAACACGCCAGCATTGTCATCGGAGACAGTCCAAATCGCAGCGTTCGCAAATAACGCATTAAGGGCAGATTTTAAGCTG
Source organism: Shewanella sp. NKUCC05_KAH (assembly GCF_019345585.1). Classification (NCBI taxonomy): domain Bacteria; kingdom Pseudomonadati; phylum Pseudomonadota; class Gammaproteobacteria; order Alteromonadales; family Shewanellaceae; genus Shewanella; species Shewanella sp. NKUCC05_KAH. Next base: position 40,809 of record NZ_JAHKQZ010000007.1, on the reverse strand, counting down.
ACCTTAGCAGCATTGCTGTAAGCGGGCACATCATTTGGGCTGTAAAACTGCACATAAAGGGCCGCGCGGACAAAGTAAATATGGGACTCCAGATGCTGAACATCGACCCCAGTGTAGTCCTTGGCTTTAGCGGCAATGGCATTAGCCACACTGATCACATTGGCCTCGCTAAATAGCGCGGTCGCAGCACTGCCTTTGAGGCTATAGAGCTTACCGACGCATTCGGGTGTCGATTGGCTCAGTTCATTGACTAGTGCCTGACCTGATTTCCCAACAAAGTCACTGCAGTCGCTGACTTGCATCGCGGCGCTACGATTCTGCAACTTAAGTGGGGGTTGCTCCGAGACCTCTATCTGACGTTTTTGGCGCGAATGAATCTTAGGCTGCTCTGTCATCGTCGGATCATTGGGGGATGCCATCAATGGCGTCTCCCGTAGCAGTGGTCTATGTGATTCAATTAAGCTAATTGGTGCAGAGGGCGGTGGCGGGACGGGTTGAGCTGGTGAACTGTTTGATGTGTTGTTGCCTAATGGGGGGCTTGCATGAGTGTTATGGGCAAGAACGGGAGTTGCAATCGCTAAGCTAATTGCTGCGAAGAGTAGTGTGTTTTTCATTGTGTATCCGTAGTTATCTAGTCTGCAAAGCAGATCTTCCTTGGGCGTTATTTGATGCATTTAACACAGACTTGCATCAAACCTCATTGGATTATTTGCGTGATAACAATAGCGCGACAAACATCGCAGCCAGCAAATAATGCCTCAGAATAATGGCTGTAAGTTTTTAATATATCTAGTATTTGTCATAATATTTTTTTGACACATCTTTTCTGTTCAGCTTAGGTTCAGCTTTCAGTTCAAATGGTTAACGTCAGCCGCTTGATTTAGTGCGATGGAATATAGAATGGAATAACTGTGGCTATTTGGCTTGAAATTGCGCTAGCTTAGCCGCATTAAGGTTTAGCAAACGAACCGTTTAAGCATAGCAATCTGCTATTAGGTTGGTGCCATTCTCACAGGAGCTTTTATGTCAGCTTTACCAAGCGAGTACACCCATATTCATGTTGAGCAACCTGGGGCGCCCGAGGTGATGCGGCTATCGCGCTCTCCTTTGCCTGTCCCTGCGGCGGGGCAAGTGTTGATCCGCGTACATGCAGCAGGAGTGAATGGCCCAGATGTTAAACAAAGGGTGGGCGCGTATCCACCGCCACCGGGTGCATCACCGATTATTGGTCTTGAGGTTGCTGGGGATATTTGTGCCCTCGGTGACGGCGTGAGCCAATGGCAAGTTGGCGATAAGGTATGCGCCTTAGTGCCGGGCGGTGGTTATGGCGAGTATGCGCTTACCTATGCGGCCCATTGTTTGCCTATTCCAACGGGCTTTAGCTATGTGCAGGCAGCTGCGCTGCCAGAAACCTTCTTCACCGTATGGGGTAACCTGTTTATGCGTGCGGGACTGAAAGCGGGCGAGACGGTACTGATCCACGGTGGCTCAGGTGGCATTGGTAGTACGGCTATTCAGTTGGCCAGTGCGCTGGGTTCAAAAGTGATAGCGACTACGGGACAGGATGAGAAACGCGATTATTGCTTGAGTCTTGGCGCCGCTGAAGTCATCAACTATCGTACTCAAAACTTTGTTGAACCTGTGATGGCACTCACTCAAGATAAGGGCGTAAACGTGGTATTTGATATTGCGGGTGGCGATTTTATCAATCTCGACTTACAAGCCTTAGCGATGGACGGGCGTATGGTGTCGGTAGCCATGCAACGGGGGCCTAAAGCCGAGGTTGAGATTTTCCGCCTGATGGCAAAACGTATCATGTGGACAGGGTCGACCCTAAGACCGCAGAGCGTGGAGGCCAAAGCCGCCATTGCCGTTGAATTATTGGAGAAAGTTTGGCCGTTGTTAAACGCCCATAAAATTGTCCCCAACATTTTTGCAACCTTTCCATTCGCACAGGCCGCTAAAGCCCATGCTTTGATGGAGTCGGGTGAGCACAGGGGCAAAGTAATACTGACTGTCATTTGAGCTAGGCATACTTGGTTTTGCAGCGACATATTTGCTTTAAGTCGCTGCCATTCGAGTCAATCTAGAAGACATTCTGACATCATAGTGGCTTAGTCATTGTTCGGTAAATATGAGTTTGTAGCGCTGTAATTAAATCCTCATGGATAACCTTGATGGTTAACTTTACAGCAACCTCGAATTGTTAACGTTGATGACTCATCAAACACCATAGATATGATTGCTTTTTCTTGGGAATAAAACTTGCCGCGTCGATTTTTTAGACTAAAGTCGTTAATGATTAAACTTTTTGGGTACTTTGGCAGAAATTAATACGTAATTAGTGAAAATTTCATGGTATGAGGCATTGATTATCGGAAATATTCTGTAAAAATACCCAGTTGAAAACGTCAGAGACTTTCAGGCGCTATTCGTGGATCAAAGCAAGCGATGCTTCGCTTATTCAGGCTAAAAAACTCATGGTGTATGTGTTGATTTAAGGGTATTAGCATATATGTATAACACAGCAAAGAAACAGGTTTGGTATGGTGAGCTGAGAACATCGAAAGGCAACGCGATTGTCGTCCATGACAACCAGCTGCCCGATGCCTCCCCAGGACGTATCTACCTATACAATACCGATCGCGATGCGATCATTGAGTATGTGGAAGATATAGTCAAAGTGAACCTATACGACTTAGATGAGGCTGCGTTAAAAGCTGCTGAGGCTAAGTTTGGTGGTGCATGGAAGGCGGCAAGATCTCAATTTATGAGTAAACATCAAGCTCGCATTGACTTGAACAACGTGAAGGAAACTGCGCCTGTACGTAAGGCGAAGCCTGAAGTTGAACCAGAAGTCGAATCTGATGCCGTTGGCGTGGATTTTGACGATGATTGGGGCGATGATTTTGATGATTAACACAGTGTCGGCCTAAGGGCTAACACTGTGAGTGTAAGGAATAAAGTAGTGTTTATTTTATTCCTTATCGCTTTATTTATTCCCTTCTGCTAAACCGCGCTTTTCCTCGTTTTCTCAATTTTTATTGCGAATTGCTACGCATCGGTATCGAACTGATAACGACTGATGTGGTGATAAACCTTGCCTGGCATTAACCAAACGTCATCACCAAAGCGCTCGCCTTGGTTCGGTGAGTCTGGCAGCATCTGCGGCTCTAAACACACAGCATGATGTTGATTTAATACCTGTTGATTGCGACCTACTGTGCCATTTAAAAAATTAGCACAGTACAGCTGCACACTCGGTTGATTAGTATAAACCGTCATAGCACGACCGCTAATGGGGCTGCTTAAACAGCCAAAACGGGCGAGTGAGCCATCGGGATTATTCATCATATAACAGTGATCATAACCGCGAGTGCTTGCGAGTTCAGCGGCATGCAGCTTGTCACCTAAGCGTATTGGTTGACTTAAATCGAAAATCGACCCAGTTGTATCGGCAATCCCAGTGGGAACACTGACATCATTCATGGTGAGATAGCGCTTGGCATCGATTTGCATCAGATGCTCGTGATTGGTCTCTGAGCCATCGAGGTTGAAATAACTGTGCTGGGTGAGGCTTACGGGACAGGCTTTATCGACCGAGGCTAAGATTTCTACGTACAAATTATTGCCTGCGAGACGGTAATCCAGCTGAACTGTGCAATTACCGGGGAAGCCCATGTCGCCATCTGGGCTCATTAAGGTCAAACGCACACCATCGGGGAGTTGACCTAGTTGCCAGTTTTTACGATTAAACCCTTCACGGCCGCCGTGTAAACAGTTAGTCGCTTGGTTGACATCTAACTGATAATCATGACCTTGATAGTGCATTTTGCCGTTAGCGATGCGATTTGCAAAGCGGCCTGCAATGGCACCTAAATGAGCCGATTGGGTCAAGTAATCTTCGGCGCTATCACAACCTAAAACGATATTGGCACGTTCGCCGTGTTTATCAGGGGTCCACAGAGCGCGGATAATACCGCCTAAGCTGATGACTTCTAATGCGAGTATGCCATTGTCGATCCGAACCCGTTCGATTTCACCGCCGCGGGGATCGGTCCAAGGATCCAAAACACTGAAACGTACCATTTAGCTTCCCTCTGTGTTGAATATGCTCACTGCTTATTGTGTTAAATGAGTATGTTAACCCTATTATTTGCCATCAACAGCATAAAGTTCAGTGATGAATTCGTATGTTATCGACGGTGTAGTCATTCTATTAGGTTTTTTTGATTTAAGTGCGGCTAAGTGCTTGTTCTAGCAAATTGCCTGTTCTGGCTAGTTATCTATGCGCCCTGCGCCAGCGCTGGCGGAACATAAATACACTGTGGCATCGATGGCGGTTTTTTCGAAGAATTCATGTTCAACGGCGGCAACAACAGCGTCAGTCAGTTCATGGTCGACCAAGGCGACCACGCAGCCGTCGGTCATGCGGATGCCACCACGTTCGCCGATCACTTGGCTTACAATTTCAACTAAAGTATCAAATTCGGGCAGTGTGACTTCAAAATCATCACGCAGTGAAGCATGGGATTCAGCCATTAAACGACTGAATTTTTGGATGTTATTTTGCTCTAAGGCGCGAGCAGCATTTTGAGTTCTTTGGTTCTCTGTGACGACGTGTTTCGCCCGGCGGTATAGCACTTCATCTAAATCGGCCTTTGCACTTTCTAGTTGGCGTAAATCGAGGTGACGCAGTGCATCTAAGCCAAAGTACTCTGCCGCTTGTGCACACTCAGTGCGACGTTGCTCATTGGTCGCGGCTAAGCGTTGTTTCTCGATATGGGCATCTATGATGATAAGGCTTAGGTTTTCTGGAATGGGAATGGCTTCGCTATCGAGATCTAAGCAGTCAATCAGGAGTGCATGGTCTTGTTCACCCATGGCGCTGCACATTTGATCCATGATGCCACAGGCCGACTCAACATACCTGTGCTCACCGCGCTGTGCGAGTTGCGCCACCGCCATTGGGGATAAATGCAGTTGGCTGGTATCACTAATGGCTGTACCGAAGGCGACAACGAGTGCGCCCGAAGATGAAAGACCTGCGGCAAGTGGTACATCGCCCACAATTGCTAAGTCTAAGCCCTTGGCTAATAAGCCAGTTTGCGCCATAGCCGCAGTAAAACCTTTGAGGTAATTCACCCAACCATCTTGCGGGTCCATGTCGTTTTCTTGGCCGAAAACCCACTCTTTAATTTGTCCGGGAAACGCATCGGCGACGGCTCGAAACTTAGTATCGTCACGGCGTTTTACCGCAATCACTGTATGAAAATTAATGGCTGCCGGGAGTACAAAACCGTCGTTGTAATCCGTGTATTCACCTATCAGATTGACTCGCCCTGGGGCTTGATATAAATCGTCGGCTTTAGTGCCAAAGGTTTGGACAAATAACTTAGTGGCGCGTTGCGCAGGGTTTGACATGCTGTAAAAAATTCCAAAAAAGCTGAGCTAATTTCGTTACCGTCATCGATTTATATCACGACTGAGTCAGTGATGTAACTGAGATTTTTTGCTGAAATGGCGATAGGCTGCAATGAGTAAATCGATACTGGGATGAGGAGGCAAAATAGCGTATTGAGTGTTTTATCTAGTTAATTGATTTGTAAAGATTAGTCAGCATTTAGTTGGGTGCCGCACAAACTAGCAGAGGATGTGACTGCTCGTTTGTGCGACCTGTTATGGCGTGATTTTAATTTAATGCAGCATTAGCAGGCACTTAACTACGTGGCTCCACATTAAGTTTAGGATCAGGCACTTGTACTGTATCTTCCGCTGGAACTGTGTTTTTCTCCGAGTTTTGCAATAGCTCGTAAATAACATGATCCACAAAACCGGCACCTGCGGCTTCGTACAGGTTGTACACACTGTGTACGCCAGATTCTCGAAGCGCCGCTGCATCGTCACTGTACTGCACAATTGCACTGATTTTGCCTTGATAATTCAGTTTTTTGAGTTGCTCAACTGCAAACATATTTCCCGCGTGGTGCGGCATGGCTAGCAGTACCAGTTCAAGATTAGGTGCTCTGTCGAGTTTTTCCCAAAAGTCGGTATCTGAGGCGTCACCTTGCACTACATTGCGACCCTTTGTTTTATGTAAGTCGACTAAGTCTTGCTTGTGTTCAATACCGAGAATTTCGCCGTCAAATTGTTCCCTGAGTTCATCATAGGCACCGCTACCAATACGGCCCATGCCTAAGATTAAAAAGCGTGGATTGCCAATGGCGATGGGTCTGTCTTCTGGGTGTAACGGGCGTTTTTCGAGCTTGATTAAACGCTGCTGGAATCGCTGGTAGATATTACCGACGGTGGCGTTAAGTGGCGCGGCGAGTAAAAAACTAAAACTTAATGCCACGGCGATGATCACTAGCCACTCAGGAGGTAACCAACCTTTATAGGTGGCTACTGCGGCGACGATCAAACCGAATTCACTGAAGTTACCTAGGTTAAATGAGCCCAACATAGAGGTACGTGAACGCAGTTTAAAGCGAGTCAGAATGTAAACAAATAGCAGGATTTTAAGTGGCACTAACAACACCAATAGCGCTGCGAGTACGATATCCGATACCGTAGGTAAGCCGTTGAGCCCTATGGTTAAGAAGAAGGCAACGAGGAAGAGTTCTTTAAAATAGAACAGGGATTTTGCCAGCTCGGAGGATTTTTTGTGGCCCGCCAACAAGATACCGATAATCAGTGCGCCGAGATCGGGTTTTAAACCAACAGATTCAAATAACCAAGCGCCAACCACGAGTGCCATAACTAGGCCGAAGAGCACTAAGAGTTCACCGTGGCCGACACGGTCGAACGCTTTATAGATGAGCGGTTTAGCTAGTGGCAGTAAGAGTAATGCAAAGGCCCATACCGAAGGTACATCGCCTTTAGAAATGGTTAAAAACAGTACGGCGAAGATATCCTGCATAATCAAGATACCAATAGCGACCCGGCCGTAGAGGGATTGCACGTCGCCTTTATCTTCTAACACTTTGACCGCAAATACGGTGCTGGAGAAGCTTAATGCGAAGGCAATTAACGTCAGTTGCTCAAGGTTAAGACTCGTGAGTTGGCTTAAACCTAGTAAGCCGAAGAGTTTCAGAATCGGCACAAAAATCACTATCGAGAGCACTAAGTGCACACTCGAACCCGCCCATACTTCGGCCTTGAACAGGCTACGAATATCGAGTTTTAACCCTATGGCGAATAACAGTAAAGTGACGCCTAGGCTGGCGAGTTCTTGCAGTAATGGCAGGCTTTCTTTATCTATTCCTAAGATGAACAGTACAAAGCCTGCCACTAAGTAGCCGATGAGCGGAGGGAGTCCTATACGGCTGACGAGCATGCCGCAGATGAGTGTAATAATGAGGATGCCTGGTTCCATGATGCTCCAATCTAAAAAGTCTAAAATTGTAAGTGATTGTATAAGAAATCTATGACACTTGGATAAAAAAGCGGACTTTTAATGAAAAAAGTCCGCTTTTTATTGGTGTTGCGGTAAATACACTTGGCTGTTAAAACACGCGCGAACTAAATCACTCCGCTGGTCTAAGCCTAAATCGTCACTATTTCACGAGATGATCTAAATGGGTTGCAAAATCTTTGGGGCCCATAAAACCAGTCACACGTAAATCTTCCCTTTGCTCACCTTGTTCGTTAAACATCAACAGCGTAGGCAAACCGAGCACATTGTATTTTTCGAGTAAGGCCACATCGACCTTGTCACTCTTAGTCACATCCGCTTGTAGCAGCACGATTTTATTCATGCGGGCTAACACGTCGGTATCTTTAAAGGTGATGGCTTCGAACTCTTTACAGGCAACACACCAATCGGCGTACAGATCGAGCATCACAGGCTTACCTTGGGCGGTAGCGGCTGCAATTTCTTGCTCAAGATCTTCAATCGATTTAATGCGTTTAAAGCCATGGACTTCTTCGGTCGTCGCCGCAGTGCCTACGGAATTGTTATTAAAACCAAAGTGTCCCATCACAGCTTGGAATCCGTAGGAGAAGCTCGCCAGTAGCGCCAGCGTTAATAGCACTGAACGTACAGTTTGTTTCCAGTTAAATTCACTGAGTTTGTTCTGATGCATCAAGTAGCCGGTGAAGCTTACGCCCCACAATGACCAAAGCACATCGGATACTACGCCTGTCCAAATACGGCCAAGCATCACGATAGATACAGCGATCAGTAGGAAGCCGAAGATAGTCTTGATGATATCCATCCAAGCGCCGGCTCTCGGTAATAATTTACCGCCTGAGGTGCCGATAATCAGTAGAGGTAATCCCATACCCATACTGAGTACATACAGGGCTAAGAAACCTTGGAGTAGGTCGCCGGTTTGGGCCACATAAACGAGTGCACCCGACAGCGGCGCGGTAGTACAAGGTGATGCGACAAGGCCAGAAATCACGCCCATCAAGAACACGCCAACTAAGTTGCCACCTTTTTGATTATTCGAGACTGAGTTCATCTTCTCCTGCCAGCTCGATGGCAGTTTCAAATCGTATAGGCCAAACATAGATAAGCTGAGCACAAAGAACAAAATCGCGAGTACGACTAATACGGCAGGATGTTGTAATGCCGCTTGGTATTTTAGTCCCGCCGATGCAACCACTAACCCTAAGATAGAGTAAGTGATTGCCATGCCTTGGACGTAAGCCATGGACAAGGTAAAGGCTTTTGCGGTTGAGAGTTTTTGCCCTTGGCCGACAATAATACCCGACAAAATCGGATACATAGGGAATACGCAGGGCGTTAATGCCAGACCGACACCTAGACCAAAGAAAATCACTAAAGTCCAAATTAAGCTGTCGTTCGACAGCATTTGGCTCAGGGTATCTTGCTGAGTAATGGGTTGCGTATTGGCTTTATCGGCAGTGCTTGGCTCTGTGCTGGTTTGCTCAGTCGTTGTGGTTGATTCGGCGCCTGCAATTAAGCCATCGTTGGCTGCAATCGCCTTTAAAACGACTTCATGCTTGGTCGGTGGATAACACAATTTACCTTCGGCACAACCCATAAAGGTCACTGTGAGCGTAGCATTTTCATCGGCCTGTTTTAAACCAACGGGAATATCGACATAGGTATAATAGACTTCTTGCTTACCAAAATACTCATCTTCATGGGGCTTTCCCTTTGGTAGAGCGACCGTGCCTAACTCGGCACCATTGACGCTAAATTTAAGCTTGTCGCGGTACATATAGTAACCGTCGGCAATCACCCAATTGAGTTTGACCTGATTACCTTCTTGCTTGGAATCGAAGGCAAATGCTTGATCGACAGGCATCAATTCAGGCTCACCCTTCATGAAGTCGAATTTGGTACCGAAAACTCCTTCACTATGAGCTAAGGGCGCAAGAAGCAATAAAGAAGTGAAAATAAGGCTGAGTAGTTTTTTCATGGCTGAGTGTTGTCTTTTATCCAATCTAAGTAGGCTGGTAGCCCGTGGGTCACAGGCACGGCAATAATTTCGGGTACTTGATAAGGGTGAAGCCTAAGCACAAGTTGTTCTAACTCTGTATATCGACTTTGTAAACATTTAATCTGTAAGCTAAATTCTTGCTCTTCACAGATTTTTCCTTCCCAAGCATAAATTGAACGTATCGGGGCGGAAATCTGAACACAAGCGGCAATACGCGACTCAATTAAAGCTCGGGCCAAAGTATTGGCTTGTACTTCATCGGGGCAGGTAGTGCTAACCACTAAATACTGATGCTGCATAGTGTTAGGTATCGTCTCTTAAGAATCTTAAAGTTCGCTTAAGCCAACTCCGTTAGGCTACTTTACGTGTTTTAATGGTCTCATACATTAGCGGGTTAACAAAAGGGTGAGCTAAATATCAGTGTTTTGCTCCCTTACTTGGTCCTAATGGTTATCCTGACTTGAATTAAGACCGGATAACCCCCATTTAGTTTACAGAGATAGTCAGATAAACCTGAGGTCGGTATGTTTTTCATTATATTTTTACTTTTTGTGCTGATCCCAGTAATAGAGCTGTCGGTGCTGATCCGTGTGGGTGAAGTGCTTGGCACTTGGACTACCATAGGTTTAGTGCTGTTTACCGCCGTGCTCGGGGTCTCTCTGGTTCGCAGCCAAGGCTTAAACACCTTAATGCAAGTACAACAAAAACTGGCTCGTGGTGAAGCACCGGGGCAAGAAATCATTGAAGGTATGATGTTAGCAATGGCGGGCATCTTGCTCGTGATCCCCGGTTTTGTGACCGATGCCATTGGCCTATTATTCTTGACGCCATTAACCCGTCGTCCCATTGCTGCCTTGCTGTTCAAACGTATGCAGTTACGGGTTGTTGCCGGTTTACAGGGCACAATGCACGGTGGCTTTCAAGCAGGCCAAGGTCCCTTTGGGCCTAAGCCACAGGACCCATTTGGCCAAGCGCCATTTGATGATAGTGTGAAAAAGGACGGTAATGTGTTTGAGGGAGACTTTGAACATAAAGTCGATCCAAGTGATATCAAACCCGCTAGCCATCAACTCTCTGATAAAGCGCAGGACAAAGACCCTAAGTCTTAGTATGAGTCTCGTATTGTCTTAGTTGCTTGTTGCGTTAGTTTGTTATTGGATTAACTCATTTGATTATCGTGTTTATTCGCTTGAGTTTGCTCCCTAATATCCCTTAGATACCAGTGGCACACAGAATCAATCTGACCTGTGCCGCTGGTTCACCTCCCCGGTAATAGCCATTTTACTCTTAAAAAACTCCAATCCTAATAACCCGCTCACTCAGCATAAGGGTTAACATGATATTAGAGAAAAGTTTTTTGATCGCATTCATGCGATAAAGTAAAGTGTTATTAAATCATGACTCTGTACCCAAGAGAAAAAGCAATATCAGTGCTGTTGTCCATGTTGAGTAGGTTTTCGACGATAGTGAATTCAATTGCACTGTTATTCAGATAATACCTATAGCCTAGAAATACTTCGTGAGAAGGTTTTGAAAAGTCATTATCTGTTTTGAGTAAACCTTCATAGTGATGTAATTCAATAAGCCAACCATGGCGTCCCATTAAATACTCATAACCTAAAGATAACATTACTGCATGATCTTTATAGTCTATTCCAGATAGACTTTCATCATTTTGTCTAAAGCTTATACCTGTAGTGGAGTAAAAATGATGCATTCCAGATGTATAGCTATAATTCAGCTGTAATGCTTGTTCAAAACGGTTATCTACAAATGGGCCAGAATTAACATGGTTGTAATATAAGCTGCCACCAATTGATAGACCATAATTATCCTCACTAAGCAATTGATATTCTAAATAGAAATTTAGGGCATTCGTTAGCGTATCGCCAGAAAGATCAGGTTGATTTATACCATTCTTTGAAAATATTTGGTTTTTGTCTTTGATTGTATTGTCGCGGCCATTTTGACCCACACCAAATGCATCATGAAACCAGATAGTGACCGAGTCAAGATGGTTATCCCCACTAAAACTCCACTTATAATTAGTATCAAACATCAATTTTTCAGTGAGTTGCCACTTTATTCCGCCATTAAGAGAATTATGATAATAGTCAGCATAGTAATCGTCAGTTTCAGCCCATACACTTGCTACTGTTGCAGATCCGTATATCTCTTTTTTCCCTTCAGGCAGTGCAAATCCTGAACGAAGTAGAGGCGTTAAGCTACCCGCATGTGTAGGTGATTGGGCATGCACACGAAGTGGCCCATAATGACTATAATTGATATTTTCTGCGAAAGTACTCGGTAAAAATATTACCGCATAAATTAGATGTGCTCTAATAGTCACAAATAAAATTTTCTTTGCATATTTCATCGAAAACTCTTTTTTAGCTAATCTCTATTAAAAGCAATGTTTTGTAGTGAGGCTGATATTATGTATAAATGACTTAAATTTTGTCTGTTTGAAGCAATAAGGTTTTTGATTAGACAGATTTCTAATTGATTTTATAATTAAAAACTACAAAAAACATACCATAATAGTACAAGTGCGAGCCAGAATGACCTACAGATAAACGGGATTGTAGTGAGTATTAGTAAAGTGCTAATAACTGCCAGTAATATTGTCTGTTTACTCATTGTCTGGACGCTATCAAAGCGTAATTTCATGATGTTTCTCAAACATAAATTAGTATTTCAACAAAGTAATAACATTATTTATGCTGTTAGTTATAGGTAGTGGTATTTCAGATGGCATTGTAAATGAATAATCAGCACTAAATATACCGCTGCTATTTACTCGTGTAAATGTGTGTAACAGGTAATTGTCCCGTATTAGCGGTGAAAATATGGAACTGATAGTTCATATTTTTTAATTAATATATTTATCAGTCATATTAGTTATCGTAATTAAAGACCAATCTCAGTTTGCCAAACTTGTTTATCAAATGGATGTGCTTGTTTAAATTGTCCCTCAAACCGCAATAGATTAAAAATGAAATGGCCAGCCAGCCACGAATGACTGACCGGCCGCGCCGGGAAGCGTTTTTGGATAAAATGCAGAGCAGGTTAGCTGGGTGATTGACCTCCTGTTGCCGTCTCTTTGATATTGAATACTAGGCTGTACATCACTGGCAGTACGATGAGCGTCAGCAGAGAAGCGAAGCCTAGACCGAAAATAATTGTAATCGCCATAGAACCGAAAAACGCATCGGGGATCAGCGGTATCATCCCGAGCATAGTGGTTATCGCGGCCATCATCACTGGGCGAACACGGCTGACACAGGAGTCGATTAAGGCAAAATAGGCTGGTTTACCTTCACTGAGCTCGAGGTTGATCTGATCGACCAAGACAATACCGTTTTTAATCACCATGCCCGACAAACTCAGTAATCCGAGTAGTGCCATAAAGCTGAAGGGCGCATCGAACAACAAGAGTCCCGCCGAAACCCCAATCAATGCCAGTGGCACAGTAAACCAGATCACTAAGGGCTGACGCACTGAGTTGAACAAGAATACGGTAATCAAAAACATCGCCAGATAACCTAAGGGAATTGAGCTAAATACCGACGCTTGTGCTTCACCTGCGGTTTCAAATTCACCGCCCCATTCCAAGCGGTAACCCGCGGGCAAGCTGATCGCTTCGACCTGGTCTTTGATTTTGCGCAGTACAGAATCGGCGGTTTCATTGCTACCAAGCTTAGGATCGGCCATCACAGCGAGCATGCGCATGCGATCGCGGCGCATCACCAGCGGATTTTCCCACTCAGTGTTGAAGCTACTGACTACTTGGGTGGCGGGCACAAAGGTATTGTGTTCGCTGCTCCAAATTTGCAGCTTCCATAGGCTGTCGGCTTGCAAACGTTCTTCGGCGGGCGCTCTGGCGACTATCGGCAACAAGTGGCTGGTTTCTCGGTATAAACCTATTTGCTTACCGCTAAAGTTAACCAATAGGGCATTGTCGAGATCTTGCTTACTGATCCCCGTTTCCCGCGCTTGGGCATTTTCCAGTTGCGGACGGATCAGGGGCACCTGATTACGCCAGTTGTGACGTATGCCATCCATGCTTGGTTCGGCGTGGAAAATCGCCTCGGCTTGAGCACCTAAAGCGCGCAGCACTTCTGGGTTATCACCGTAAAAGCGTGCCTCAATTTTGGCGGCGGGCGAAGGGCCGTTCTCCATGTTTTTTAAACGATATTGTGCCTGCGGGAAACGTTGATTTAACAAGGTTTCTAATTCAGGCATATAGGCTTTAACTGCGTCTAAATCCTGCATTTCTACAATCAACTGGGCAAAGGCGGGATAGCCTTTTTCTGGCTGATAGGGCAGTACGAAGCGCTGCGAACCTTGGCCAATAACGGTTGTTAAGTGTTTTAGCCCAACGTCTTTTTGCTCGTCCAGCGTAAGCATTAACTTCTCGATATCAGCGGTAAAACGCTCGGTCGCCTTGATGTCTGTCCCCTCTGGCATCCAGATATCCACAAAGAAAATCGGCGTGTTAGAAGCAGGAAAAAACACATTCTTGATATGACCAAAGCCCACCACAGCGCTGAACAGCATGGCCACAACCAGCAGTATGCTCACCAGTCTAAAGCGCAGCGCTACAATTAAGCTTGTGCGATATAAGCTGAAGAACCAGCCCTTGTAGGGGTCTTGGGCTTCTTCATCGCTCGGCGCATCTTTAAATAACAGATGACAGAAAAACGGCGTGAGTGTGATGGCGGTGATCCAGCTGATAAACAGTGAAATCATCAACACTTGGAATAAAGAACGGCAGAACTCACCGGCGGCATTTTGCGATAAGCCAATGGGAGCAAAGGCAATAATGGCAATCACAGTCGCGCCCAATAGCGGCCACTGGGTTTGGGACACTATCTGTTTGGCCGCTTCTAAACGGGTCTTACCGCGACGGATACCAATTAAAATGCCTTCAGTAACGACAATGGCGTTATCGACCAACATACCAAGGGCAATAATGAGTGCGCCGAGGGAGATGAGCTGTAGCTCAATCCCGAGCACTTTCATCACGATAAAAGTACCTAGAATCGTCAGCAGTAAGATCAGGCCCATCAATAGACCTGAGCGCAATCCCATAAACAGCAGAAGCACGGCGATCACTATGGCAATAGATTCCATTAGGTTGATTAAGAAGCCGTTAACTGTCTCATCGACCGCCTGACTCTGATTATAAACCGTCGCTAAATTCATGCCGATTGGGCGTTGTGATTCAAGCTCGGCTAAACGGTCACTGACCTTTTGCCCGATTTCGACTACATTCACACCGCTAGAGAAAGAAATCCCCAGCGATAATGCTGCTTCACCTTTATTGTGATAAAGCACGTTAGGGGTTTCGTCATAATCCCTTTCAATATTGGCAATGTCGCCAAGGTAAATCAGCTCAGAGCTACCCGGAGGGCTGACGATCAAACGCGCGAGATCCTGCACATTGCTAAATTCGCCCGTGGGATGAATGCGGATACGGTTATCGCCAATCACTAAGCTGCCCGCGTTAGAGACGACGTTTTGATTGTTCACTAAACCATAGATATAGCTCTGATCTAACCCCAGTGCCGACAGCTTTTGCTGGGAGATTTCAATCACGACTTGCTCGGTGACGTTGCCAGCAACAGAAACCTTTTTCACTCCAGGTACTAGCACTAGCTCACGGCGCAGATAGTCGGCGTAATTGCTCAACTCGCGGTTGCTGTAATCAGGTCCCGAAAGGTTAAATAAAATGCCATACACATCGCCAAAGTCGTCCATCACCTGTGGCGTTGCTGTGCCCGGCGGCAAGTTTCCCGCAGCATCATTAACTTTACGACGCACTTCATCCCACACCTGCGGCAGGCTGGTTTTATCGTAGCTTTCTTTAATCTCGATTTGGATTTGTGATAAACCCACACTATTAATTGAAGTCACATGCTTAATGGCGTCGAGTTGCTGCAGGGCATCTTCGAGCGGTAATGTCACTTCTTCTTCAACTTGCTCAGGCGATGCACCGGGATAAGCCGTGATCACTAAAGCTTCTTTAATGGTAAATTCGGGGAATTCTAGTTGCCCCAAACCGGTAAAACTGACGCTACCACCCACGAGTAGCAGCAACACAAACATCCAACTGATGACTTTGTGGCGTATCGAATACTCTGCAATGTTCATCAATTACACCCCACGCTGCCAGCGTAGTGGTTTAACTTTCATGCCATCGGATAATTGAGACACTCCAGCGCTGACGATGAGATCGCCCTTGTTGACGCCCGTTAAAATCTCAACACCTTGATTACTAACGCGTCCTAGCGTCACCATCGTCGGTTTTACTTCACCCGATTGCGCTTGATAAATCCACACTTGCACTTGGCCATCTTGGTCGCGCTTATCGATAGCGGTCACTGGCACTACCGTTGACGCGAGGGCACTAGGATCTTTGACTAAGGCTAAGGTCAACTCGGCACTCATTCCTGGAAGTAACTGAATATCTTGAGGTTGAGGTAACGAAAACACCACTTCATAGGCTTGAGTACCCGGCGTGACTTGAGTCGAGTATTCTTTAAATTTGGCATCGAAACTTTGCTCGGGGAAGGCACTAAAACGCACTTTAGCTGCAAAGTGAGCTTGATCGGTATATTGTTTCAAACCCGCCGCCATCGACTCGGGAACTTGAATGCTAATATCGAGCAAATTATTGTTTTGTAATGTTAATACCCCTTGGTTTGCTTGCACTATTTGGTGGTTATCCACTAAACGTTTGGCGACTGTACCGCTAAAAGGCGCCGTTAAACGGGTGTAACTCAGTTGATCGCGTGCAGCGGCTAAGGCGGCGGTGGCCGATTTGAGTTGCGCTTGAGTGCTATCAAACTCAGATTGTGAAATCAGCTTGCGATTGAGTAGCTCAACTTTACGTTTAAAGTCAGCGGCTAACAGTTCATGCTCCGCCTCGCGGGTCATTAAATTATTGTGGGCGTCCCTGTCATCAAGTTTTGCGAGTAAGCTACCTTGAGTGACTCTTTGCCCTTCAACTAATGCCAATTCTGTTAATTGTCCTGAAATGCGGAACGATAATTCTGCGCGACTATTGGCGGCAACGCGGGCTGGAAATGTTCTGAAATCTCCGTCTTCTACATTGAGTACTTCAAACAGTTTAACCGGACGAATTGTTGCCACTTGCACTGAACTTTCCGCAGGCGAACAACCACTGATCAGGGCTGGAAGCAGCATTGTCAGCGGCAAGAGTCGATATGATTTCATGGTGGATATTTCCTAGTTAACAAATTGTCAGCATTTCTGGGCGCGAAGATACCAGCTAAATTAGTTGCAATAAACGGGATACTTTGGGATTATCAGTCCCACATAATGAGATTGAACTTAAGGTCAAAATGAAGACAGAGGACTTAGCGTTATTCCACCGAATTGCTGAAACCGGTAGTTTGATTGAAGCGGCGGATTTACTTAACTTACCTAAATCGACTGTGAGTCGGCGTTTGCAAGCCTTGGAAGATGAGCTGAACATTAAATTGTTCCACCGTCAGAGCCGCTCTATGACGCTCACTTCTGCGGGCAGTCATTTTTACCAGCGCTCGCAGAATATTTTGGCTCAGCTCGACGAAACCCTATTCGAAATGACCAATGACGATGCTGAGATCAGCGGGCATTTGCGCATTCAAATGTTCCCTATCCACAGCATGAAAATCTTGATGCAAGCCATTTTCCGCTTTATGGATATGCACCCTAAACTCACCTTAGAAGTCATCAGCAGTTCAGAATCCGTTGATATGGTGAAACATAATCTCGATGTGGCCTTTGTAGTCGAGCCTGCGTTGGATACCTTAGATTTAGTGGTGCGGCCAATTTTTACCACTGACTTACGTTTTTACGCGAGTCCTCAATATTTAGCGGCACACGGCACACCTAAAACACCGAAAGAGATTGAAGCACATAATGTGTCTATGTTCCGTTTATCCAATGGCAAAATCTTTAATGAATTATTTATCGGTTCAGAACAAGAGGTGAGAGTCAGAGGCAATTTCTGCTCCAACAGTATTGAAGTGGCGGTTGAGTTTGGATTGCAAGGACGCGGTATCGTGTATGCACCTTCTGAAGTCGTTGCCGAATATGTGGAAACTGGTGAGTTAGTGACCTTATTACCTGAAATCCAACCCCACCAAGGCGAGTGCTTCTTAGCTTATCCATCAAGACGTTACGTAAGTTTAGCCAGTCGGCGCTTTATCGACTATATCATGCAAGAGTTAGTGCCAAACGGCGTGCCGACTAATATGAGTGAGCAAGGCCCACGTCGATCCTGCAAAGCCTCTACGGGAGCGTTTTCAGACGACGTGTTGCGCTTTCCCGTTAAAAAATCAAGCTAGTTTACCCCTCGCTAATGGCGTTTGCGGTCGTGATCTTTGTGGGCTCACAGATCCGCTGCGCCAGCCAATAACAGGCAATTCCCATCAAAATATTGGTCACAGGTAGCGCGAGCAGCAGGCCTTTAACGTCACCTATATACGATCCCAAGGCTGCTAGCGGCAGCATGAGCAGTACTAAGCGGCACAGATTGATGACTAATGAACTCATAGGCCTGTGGTAGGCATTGAGCGAGGTCGCGACAATAATCACTATACCCAAAGGTCCGTAGGCGCAGGGCAGCACTAAGATATAAAAACTAAGCCATTCGATAACCTGCGGATCGGTACTGAATAAATGCGCGATAGGCTCGGCTAAAAAGATCAGTGGGATATAGAGTAAGGTTTGGAAAATAAAGATAAATTTTATCGATAATAGTAGGGCTTCTTTCGCTCTGTGTGGCTGTCCTGCCCCTAAGTTTTGCGCAATAAAGGGCATTAAACTCGACGACAGTGCCATCACTACTATTAATAGCACTGACTCTAACCGAGTACCGGCACCAAAGGCTGCCACGGCGCTGTGATCGATATGCGCCAACATGGCCATAATAATGGCATTGGCTAGTGGATTGATTAAATTCATCAAGGCGGCGGGTTGTGCTATATGGGCTAATTTGCTCCAGTTCGCGCGCATTCTGTCTATGTCAAAGGCGGCCCATTCGAGCATTTTGCGCCTGACAATCAACAAATATCCCGACAAAGATAAGGCAATCAACCAAGCGAACAGGGTTGCAATTGCGGCGCCTTGGATTTCTAAACGTGGAAATGGCCCAATACCAAAAATCAGTAACGGATCGAGGATAAGATTGATGAGTGCCGCCAGCGCCATGATCATCGCCGGCGAGCGGGTGTCGCCAGTGGAACGTAAGCCTTGATTGCCTACCATCAACAATACCAGCAGCGGTGCGCTGACATACCAGTAAATCATATAGTCGTGGATCAGCGGCAAGCTGTCATCGTTTGCCCCGAGTAAGCGAAACAATGGCGTAATAAAAATGCTACCCAGTGCGGCTAAACTGGCGATCAAGACAAAGGTGAGCAATAAGGCATCATGCAAGAACACTTTGGCCTTGTGGGCATTACCCGAACCGATAAGTCGGCCTAAATTGGTCGAGACACCAGCGCCAATACCAATGGCGATGCTCGAGATCACTAAGGTCACCGGAAAGGTAAAACTGATGGCGGCTAAGGCTTCAGTGCCCAATTGGCTGATAAAAAAAGTGTCAGCGAGGCTGAAACCTAGAATGGTCATAATGCCAATTAAGTTGGGGAGGCTCATGTTGAGCAGTACACGACCAATTGGCGCGGTGAGCAGCCCGTGTCTGTCTTTCATGGAAAAATAGTGCCTTGTTAGCGAGCGGAGGCGAGATTCTAGCAGGATTGTGCGGACTTGAAAAAACCGACATCAAAAAATTGAAGTTTTTTTTGTAAATGCCCTTGGATCTCGACACTGTCAGCCCCATATCTCAGACAGCAAAAGAGCAGACTAAGGTGTCTGTTTTTTTAATCACAAATAGGCTCGATTGTAGGGCATCAAATCATTAGGAGAGTTCATAGATGAATATTCGTCCATTACATGACCGCGTAATCGTTAAGCGTCTAGAAGTTGAATCAACATCAGCGGGTGGCATAGTACTGACCGGTAGCGCCGCTGAAAAATCAACTCGCGGTGAAATCCTTGCTGTGGGCAATGGCCGTATTTTAGAAAATGGCACAGTTAAGCCACTGGATGTCAAAGTGGGTGACGTGGTGATCTTCAACGAAGGTTACGGCGTTAAGAAAGAAAAAATCGACGGTCAAGAAGTCTTGATCCTGTCGGAAGCTGACCTGATGGCAGTAGTGGGTTAATCCTCAGCATCAATTCGACATTCCAATTAATCATTAAAAATTTAAAGGATAATCAAGATGGCAGCTAAAGAAGTTGTATTTGGTAATGACGCTCGCGTAAGAATGCTGGCTGGCGTAAACATTCTCGCAAACGCAGTTAAAGTGACCTTAGGCCCTAAAGGCCGTAACGTGGTATTAGACAAGAGCTTCGGCTCACCACTGATCACTAAAGACGGTGTTTCTGTTGCCAAAGAAATCGAGTTAGAAGACAAATTCGAAAACATGGGCGCGCAAATGGTGAAAGAAGTTGCTTCTAAAGCCAACGACGCCGCCGGTGATGGTACTACTACTGCAACTGTACTGGCTCAAGCCATTGTAGTTGAAGGCTTAAAAGCCGTTGCAGCCGGTATGAACCCAATGGATCTGAAGCGCGGTATCGACAAAGCCGTTATCGCAGCTGTTGCTGAATTAAAAGCCTTATCACAACCTTGTGCAGATTCAAAAGCGATTGCACAAGTTGCGACTATCTCTGCAAACTCTGACGAATCTATCGGCGAAATCATCGCAACTGCGATGGAAAAAGTCGGCAAAGAAGGCGTGATCACAGTTGAAGAAGGCCAAGCGTTAGAAAACGAATTGGACGTAGTAGAAGGTATGCAGTTTGACCGTGGCTACCTATCTCCATACTTCATCAACAAGCCAGAAACGGGCAGTGTTGAATTAGATCACCCATTCGTACTGTTAGTAGACAAGAAAATCTCTAACATTCGTGAACTGTTACCTATCCTTGAAGGTCTGGCAAAAACCGGTAAGCCATTGCTTATCGTTGCTGAAGACGTTGAAGGCGAAGCATTAGCAACATTAGTTGTGAACAACATGCGCGGTATCGTGAAAGTGGCTGCTGTTAAAGCACCTGGCTTTGGTGATCGTCGTAAGGCAATGCTGCAAGACGTAGCAATCCTGACTGGCGGTACTGTTATTGCTGAAGAAATCGGCCTAGAGCTTGAAAAAGCAACCCTGGAAGATTTAGGTACAGCTAAGCGTGTTGTGATCACTAAAGACAACACCACCATCATCGATGGTAACGGCGAGCAAACACAAATTGCTGCTCGTGTAAGCCAAATCAAACAACAAGTTGAAGAATCAACCTCAGACTACGACAAAGAAAAACTGCAAGAGCGTATGGCTAAACTAGCTGGCGGCGTAGCAGTAATCAAAGTTGGCGCAGCGACTGAAGTTGAAATGAAAGAGAAAAAAGCCCGCGTTGAAGATGCTCTGCATGCAACTCGCGCTGCGGTAGAAGAAGGCGTGGTTCCTGGCGGCGGTGTTGCTCTGGTTCGCGTAGCTTCTAAGATCGCTGAAGTAGAAGTATTAAACGAAGACCAAAAACACGGTGTGGTTATCGCACTGCGTGCAATGGAAGCGCCACTACGTCAAATCGCCACTAACGCGGGTGAAGAAGCGTCAGTTGTTGCTAACACAGTGAAGAACGGCAGCGGTAACTTCGGTTATAACGCCGGTAATGACACTTACGGTGATATGTTAGAAATGGGTATCCTTGACCCAACTAAA
Source organism: Shewanella sp. NKUCC05_KAH (assembly GCF_019345585.1). Classification (NCBI taxonomy): domain Bacteria; kingdom Pseudomonadati; phylum Pseudomonadota; class Gammaproteobacteria; order Alteromonadales; family Shewanellaceae; genus Shewanella; species Shewanella sp. NKUCC05_KAH. Next base: position 19,601 of record NZ_JAHKQZ010000007.1, on the reverse strand, counting down.
GTGACCCGTTGTGCATTGCAATTCGCTGCGTCAATCGCAGGTCTGATGATCACTACAGAAGCTATGGTTGCTGAGATCCCACAAAATGCTAGCCAAGATATGGGCGGTATGGGTGGGATGGGCGGAATGGGCGGCATGATGTAATTTTTGCTGGTCTATAACGTTGATTACGGCGTTGCTGCTCGCTCACATACACACAACGTATGCTACGCTCACAGCGCCTTGTACTGAACGTTTTATGCTGCGCAAAAACGTCAGACCCCTAGGCCTAAGTTCTTAGTCCGCTAAGAGCGACACCTAAAAAAATCCCTGATACTTAATAGTGTCAGGGATTTTTTTGTATCTGAGGGGCTAAGGAAGTGTTGCTTAACCACTCTAGATTGTATTGGGAGCAGAAAGCTGAACGTCGTGGTAAAGCGCCTTGTTCTAACTCGATTTATCCTACGTAAGATACTTTGCTGGTCTGATGCCTAAAAGCCTCAAACCAAAGTTCTTGTAAAAGAAAACCCCGATGCTGGTAACAGTTTCGGGGTTTTGTTTTTGGTCTGGCAACTTGGGGAAGTATTGGGTGTACTTACCTACACTTTTTGAGATTTAAGCACTGAAATGACCATGAAAGTGTAACATTGTACACTTTTTGATGGCTTGTCATTTTCAACAATCCAAAAGTGTAGTTCTGTACACTTTTATATTGAATGGGGCTGGTTTTAGTGCTAAGGTGTATGAAGTTACACTTTTGGAGATGATGATGGCATCACCGCTAAATCAACAATCCCTAGGCTTGTTAATTAAAGAACGAAGGAAAAGTGCTGCTCTTACCCAAGACGTGGCGGCCATGCTGTGCGGCGTAACCAAAAAAACGCTGATCCGAGTTGAAAAAGGTGAGGATGTTTATATCTCAACCGTATTCAAAATCCTTGATGGTCTGGGGATTGATATCGTTTCGGTTCAAACCAGCGACACCGAAACTAACGGCTGGTATTAACCCATGAGTACTTCTAAAAAGCTCACGTTAGAGATGTACCTCGGTGATTTAATTATCGGGGAATTGTCCTTTGATGCGACGACCGACACCTTTGCCGTGCATTACACCGAAAAGTGGCAACAAAGCGGATTCCCACTATCCCCAACAATTCCCTTAGATGGCCCAGCAAGTAGCAGTCAGATATCGATGTTTTTGGTTAACTTATTACCAGAAAACAAAGGATTAGATTATCTAATTGAATCGCTTGGCGTCTCCAAGGGAAATACCTTTGCCTTGATCCGCGCCATTGGTCTCGATACCGCAGGTGCTGTTGCTTTTGTTCCTAAAGGGACTTTGCTGCCTGAAACACAATTACGGCCAATTAAGGCTGAAGAAGTTATTCAGCGAATTGAAGATCCCACAATGTGGCCTATGGAAATTTGGGACGGCAAACCTCGACTGTCGGTAGCGGGTGTACAACCTAAATTAAACCTGTTTTATAACGGTGAAGAATTTGCATTTGCCGAAGGCGCGCTTTCATCTACCCATATTGTTAAATTCGAAAAATATCGCCATTTAGTGCTTAATGAATTTATGACGATGCGCCTAGCTAAGGCGATTGGAATGAATGTGGCTAATGTCGATATTGTTCATTTTAAAGATTACAAAGTACTCTGTGTCGAACGCTTTGACCGACGTTATATGCCAAATGAGCAAAGGGTATTAAGAAGGCATATTGTCGATAGCTGCCAAGCACTTGGTTTTAGTGTTAGCAAAAAATATGAACGTAATTTTGGTTCAGGGCGTGATGTTAAAGATATTCGTGAAGGGGTAAGTTTTAACAGGCTCTTTAGTCTTGCTGCAACATGCCGTAATCCAGTGGCTGCTAAGCAAGACATGTTGCAATGGGCGCTGTTCAATTTACTGACCGGTAATGCCGATGCACACGGTAAAAACTATTCGTTTTTTATGACGCCAAGCGGAATGGAGCCAACTCCTTGGTACGATTTGGTCAGCGTGGCTATGTATGAGGATTTTGAACAACAGCTTGCGATGGCAATCGATGACGAATTTGATCCAAACAGCATTTACGCGTATCAATTGGCCGCATTTATTGATGGCTTAGATTTACCACGGAATTTATTAATCAGTAACTTAACGACAATAGCGCGAAGAATACCGCAGGCAATAGATGGTGTGATTTCAATGCTCCCAGCCCTCGATGAGAGTGAAACAGTATTTGTAGCTCATTACAAAGCGCAGTTGCTGGCGAGATGTGATCGTTACCTTAGTTTTGCCGCCGAGGTCAGGGATGTGGAAGTTTAGTGCTAGCTACACTTATCACCCAGCGGTAATTTCGCAGGGGGGGAGTGAAATACTATCACCTTGGCTTTGTTTGTTAATCCATAGAGAGTTGGGTATATCCCATAATTCTTGATTGCTTTTAAAGGCAAAATCAAAGTTGTGGGGCTTCACCCCACACCTGACCAAGGAGGACTGCTCGTCCTACCCTCCTTGGATTCTCCAAGACGCCCCTAGCGAAGTTACATGCATTGATGACTAGCCTTGGTCTTATGGATAAATAGCTATCGCTTCCGAAGGCAACGTCCCTGTACCTACGAAAGCTAGTCGGACATCCATATCCGGACTCACGCAGTTTATTCCAATGCCCTGCGGTAACTTCGCAGGGGAGGGTGAACTTCTGTAGCCTTGGCGTCGGCTATTAAACCCAAAAGAGTTATGCCTGTTCTTTGCATTGCGCTGCTTTCTGATTTTTAGATATAGTCTGATTTAATTCTCAGCAGTATGAGATTCATGGATGGATATGCAAGAAGCTTTAGAGCAGATCAAGACAGTTATTCGAACAGTTATTCATGATAGAAAGTCTCGCCAACTACCACTCAACGGAAAAGGCTTTCACTTCGCTTCATTCACAGACATCGCTTATAGATTAGACTCTCTAAGCCCTGAAGCTGTAAGAGAGCTATGTAAGCAAGTACTGCGAGACCCAGAGTTCATTCCTGTAGGTCACTGGGGATGGGGTAACTTCGTTGATGCAGGGATAGCGCTGAAGAAACACACCAGATAAAGTTAATTGTTCACAGTCGAAACTCTTAGTTATGTATAGGAAAATTTAACGAGCCACCCATTGTTAAATTTGCAGAGTGTATGCTTGTAAAAAGGCATACAGATAACTGGAAAATTGGTTGAATACTAATATATTGGCAGACATTTAAGCTGAACAAAAATAGTGGGTTAAGCTCTTATTCTCAATTACAATGCACTATTTTCATTCGCTAAATGCGGCATTAAACGAGCAGGAAACCCAGTATGAATATCCCAATGATTACCGCGCTTCAGAGTGCTATTACCGAAGCGCTAGAGAGTATACCAACCTCTGAGGCGGAGCAGATCTATGCATTGTCTTTCTATATCAACAACGAATATGACGATCCCCGTCTACCTACGCTGACAGTCGGCTATAACACAGTCGATGAGTGGCATGCCTCGATTCCAAAGGCTTCTAGCTCTGACGAAGCAAAATGGAACTATGCCTTCTGGCTTCAAAACGAACTCCTCGTCTTTGGGGATTCTGACTCTCAGACTGCGGATATCTTAGCTCGCTGGGTGGCCGATCTCGGTCTCGGGTACAGTGATGCGGAGGAAGATGTCGATTTTGATCGCTGCCTTGAGCTTGGTCAGGAGATAACCGAGCAATTTGTTGCCGCAGTATGCGTTGTCGCTTCTACACTCCATTCCAACTTAACCGTTAGTCGCGTTTTCGGTCGTTCGGTACCCATCATAGTTCACGAGCTCGAGTACTATAACGAGATCGCAGATCAGACAGAGGCCTGTAACCCTCCCAGACTCGCCGAAGAGTTCGTTTCTTGGGTGCACTCAATCTAACGTTGGTTATCAGTTATAGGTGGTAAGGATATAGGGCAGATTGGTTGGCGGCGGTTCAATAAGCCTAATCACAGAGCCTAATCACATAGCTTAATCACATAACAAAAAGGATGCATCGATGAACGATGAGCAATACGAGAAGGGGCTTGAGGTGCGTCGTGCTGTGATGGGCGATAGCTATGTGGATAAGGCGCTCAATAGTGCGACGGATTTTACGCAACCGCTGCAAGATTTAGTTACGGCCAATTGCTGGGGTGAGGTTTGGGTGCGTGATGCCATTTCAAGGCAAACGCGCAGTTTGATTACCATAGCAACGCTGGCGGCATTAAAGGCGCCGACTGAGTTAAAGGGCCATGTGCGGGGCGCGCTAAACAATGGCTGCTCGGTTGAAGAGATCCAAGAAGTCTTACTGCATTGCACCGTTTACTGCGGTATGCCAGCGGGGATTGAAGCTTTTCGAGCGGCGAAAGAGGCGATTGAGGAGTGGCAGGCGCAAAACAGTTAGCTCACTTGGTATTAATCATTTTGAGCGTCAATGGCTTTGAGGTTTAGTTGCTGTGAGATTTAGTTACTTTGCGGTTTAGTGGTTTTAACATTCGCTAGGGGAGCTGAGTTACGCGGATTCCCCTAGCGCATGATGGCTACAAACTTGAACAGTCTGCGCTTATTTTTGCAGTTGGGCTTTTGCGGCTTCTACTTTTGAGAAATCCAAACCGAGTTCGAGCACGGCTTCTTTGATCAAAGCCGGTTTCTGCATCACTAGCCCCAGCAGTTGTTGTAGTTTTTCGGCTGGGATGCCTAATTGACCGAGCGTACCCATCGCCATTAATGGATTTTCGGTTAATGTTTGAAACAGTTCTTGGATTTTAGCGTCACTGACGTTGTGTTCTTTTAAAATGGCAATAATGGGATTCATTGCATTACCTTGTTGATATGAAAGTTAAACAGGTGCCGATTTTATCACAGTTCTGCCAGAGTGGTTGCCTCACACATGCGTACCCGTTGGATGTTGCCACGCTTTGCCTATGCCATTAAGCGCATTAGATTTTATTCCCAATAAGCTTTACTCTGGTGAAGTATTCCCCAAAATCTGCCGATAAAACCTGAGCGACTGTCGTGCTGTGTGAACCATTGCATTGGATTTTGCGGCTCTAGATATGATTGCCTTAGATATCATGGCGCAATGCGATTGGGTAATCGCTGGCTTTTATCATCCCTTAAAAATAGAAAGGAACTGTGGTTATGCTTGATGTTGTCGCGAACCAAGACAAAAGTATTGTGGTTAAACAGTTGCGATACGGGCGTGATAATGAGGTGTTAGTCGTCGATGAGTGGCAACTGAACCCTGCTGAACATTGGGCGATTTTCGCGACCGACAGTTATTGTGGTTCCTTGCTCGGGCGAATATTAACGGGTGATATTCTGCCCGATGAAGGGACGATTGCTGGCCTGCCGCAACGTATCGGCTGGGTGTCACTTGGACTGCAGCAAGCGTTGCTGGAGCGCGAGTTAGAAAAAGACGAACTGGATTACGGTTCGAGTGTCGAATCCTTAGTATTGGAATGCTGCCAAGATGCCAAGCAACTCCCAGCATTATTACAAAAGGTTGGGCTTGAGCCGCTGCGCCTGCGTGGTTTTCGGCAATTATCCACGGGCGAAACGCGCAGAGTCATGCTGGCACGTGCACTGGCAATGTTACCGCAATTGCTGATTTTAGATGACCCTTATGCAGGGCTCGATGCTGAACATCAGGCGAGCTTATCTGAGCTGCTGAGTGAAGTGGCCGAGCATAGCCAGTTGCTGATCATTACCTCACGCCAAGAAGAATTGCCGCCGTGTATCAGCCATGTAGCGCTGTTTAATGGCGAGATGCTCAAATCGGGGCAGAGTGTGCATAAACTCAGCCCGTCGATGTCGATTGAGCAATGGCACAATCATCCTGTGATGGCGCAGTTGAATGCGTTATCCGCCCAACGTAGCGATGAACTCTTGGCCTTAATGGAGCGGCAAAGGCACAACGCTGAGGCGTTTGATCCTCTGGTCGAGATTAAAAATGGCAAAGTGGAATATGTCAGTGGGCTGATTTTCAGCGGCGTGAATTGGCGCATCGAGGCGGGGCAACATTGGCAAGTTCGCGGCCCAAATGGCTGCGGTAAAAGCACTTTGCTGGGGCTGATTTTAGGCGACCATCCCCAATGCTATAGCAATGACATCACGCTCTTTGGCCGACCTCGCGGAAGCGGCGAGAGTATATGGCAGATTAAACAACGGATTGGCATAGTATCGTCGGCGCTACACTTGCAATATCGCGTCAGTTGCTCGGCATTAGATGTGCTGCTTTCGGGCTTTTTTGACTCTATTGGCTTGTACCATAAACCCACTAAACCTCAGCTAGATTTGGCGAAGGAATGGTTGGCGATTTTGCACATGACAGGGCTGGCGAGCACCAGCTTTAAGAAGCTCGATTATGGTCAGCAGCGGTTATTGCTGATAGGTCGTGCCTTGATTAAACAGCCACTGTTACTGATTTTAGATGAGCCGTATCAGGGCTTAGATTTTATCAATCGCACCTTAGTGATGCGGGCGCTGGAGATGATAGCCGAGCATCATCTGAGCCAATTGCTGTACGTGTCGCACCATAGGGAAGATGCCTTACCTGCGATTAAAAACTTTGTCGATTTCATCAAGCAAGATGACGGCTATTCGGTACAGGTGAACTACTGTGAGTCTGAGGATTTAACCCGTTTAAATCAGTAAATGCCACCTATCACAGCAGCTTAACGGCTGCTTACTTGTTTGCAGAGTTTGTCATTATCCCTCGGCACTCCAACGCAGGTTAAAATTGACTTTACAGGGCGCTAGCCATTGAGTGTGTTAGTCACGCTCAATGGCAATATACCTGTGGTGCGAAAGATTTTCGTATTCCAGTGAAAACTGAGATGCACCACATATCGATAATGAGGGTATCGCCCTAGTGTTTAATCCCCCATTCGCCAGACAGCAGTTCTGTTAATTAGTCATGCTTGATATAGGTAACTGTGAGCCGTCTTACAGTTTTGAATGTCGTTGGCGCGAATAATAGTTTCTGGCCTAGGCCAGAAACTCGTGACAGTTTTATGGTTCATCCACTGAACTTATTCATCAAGTCAGTTATCACGCTTGAGAATCCAGAGCTATGGACTTCCTTAGCGAGATGAGCCCGAGTGTCACTTGTTGTACCAAAGATGTGCACTAAGACCTAAAACACGATTTCAAGACAAATAAGACGACTTAAAGATAAAAACATTTATGCCAAGACCCAAAAAATGCCGTCAATTATCGAGCTGTGTGCCCTGTAGCCTATTTAAGCCTAATGGGATCCCTGCGGTTAAATTAACTCATATTCAATTAGAGGCCGATGAGTTTGAGGCCCTCGAACTGGGTGACGTTAAAAGATTAAGCCAGATCGAAGCCGCGGCCTTGATGGGGATCTCTCGGCAAACCTTTGGATACCTTCTCGCCAATGCCCGTAAAAAGGTGGCGACGGCTATCACTCAAGGTCAAGCCTTGAGGCTGCCAACCCAAACAGACAAGGATTTATCATGATTATTGCCATGCCGATGAGCCGCGAACGCCTCGCCAGTCACTTTACGAAAGCCCTACAAATTGGCTTTTATAATGAACAGTTTCAACGAATCAAACTGGTCGATAACCCGGCCATTGAAGGTGACTGTAGTGCCAAAAAAGCCTTATTAGAGCTGATTATCCAACAAGGTACCGACATTGTACTTGTGCAGAATATCGGTGAGCGCATGTTAGGAAAGTTGCTCGATGCGGGGATTAGTGTGAGCAAAGGTAGTGCGAGTCAAACAGTGGCGACTTTGCTGGCACAAACGGCGGATCTTAATCTTAGATTGACGGATGCATCCCAAGGCCGCGCTTCACTCAAACATGCAGCCAAGGGCGGATGTTGTCATTCTACAGGTGACGGCTGTGGTTGCAGCGGTAAAGCTAAAGCAGCACCTAGCTCAACACGTCTTATAAGCACGCCAGCAGTACAGGTTAAGCTCGATAAGTCAGTGCATTACGCTGGGTTTAGACCGCTGGTAAATAAATAATCTCACTGTCTAATTTGGATTATTCCTCCACAGTTAAAGCGTAGGGGCGGGCAAGCGCCCCTCGAATATCCGCTAATGAAAACACCTTGGAAAACCGTCCAAAGGTTTTGCCATAAAACACACATTCCACCACAGGCAAGGCAAATACATTGCGGCTCGCCGCTATCTCACCTTGGGCTTGGCAATCAATATAGGCCATCCGCATCTGCGGGAACGCTTGCGCCAACATCTCAGCAATTCTCGGTTTGAGCGTTTGACATACACCGCAGTTTGGCGCGCCAAATAACAACAGCACCGCAGCATGCTCGGTTAACATGGACTCAAGCATCTCAGGTGAATCAATGTGCGTGATGATATCGGTGTGCATGCGTTGCCATTTGGAAGTTGTGATGAGTATGAATTCATGGGCTAGTTTGCGTATTTCTAGGGTTAAAGCCAGCCCATTTTTACCACGCTACTACTGATAAATTGACCAAGGTAGAATAAGCCAAGCATGAGAAGCCCGATACTGGCAGCAATCACTCCGATTTGCTGTAAGCCTGTCAGGCTATCTCGCCATTGTTTTAGATTATTTATCATTTTACTACCTGCTCAGGCTTAAGGTTACCCGCGTGACTTTACATATGTCGCATCGCTAACTGCACCACTGACGCTCGCAGGGAATGCCATCACCGTTACCATCCATTTGAGTATTGGGGCAATGTTGGATGTAGAAAGTCGCCTCAGCACAGGAACTCATGTGGCTGCAATGGGTTTTACCCGCTTCACATTGGAAACTTGGTGTTGCCGTTGCTTGTGTTCGCGCTTTAGTTTCATACATGGGCATTGGCTGAGTGTCTTCATTCGTGAGGACAGGTACTTCATCGATTGCAGGAGCTTCATTGAATTCTTGGTATTGTTTAAAGCCAAAGATAACTATGGCCACGATTATTAGCAGCGGGATTATCGTATTAAAGGACGATTTTCGTGAGTTATGGTGATGCGCTTTATCTTTGTTATTGAAGTTGAAGTTTTCATTGCGTGATTGGACATGAGAGTGGGAGCGCGGTGTTGCACTCGCTGCAACGACAGCGACGCCTTCAATCGAGGCGATAACCGCTTTTCTTTTGCCGTCATTTTGCACTTCCGTTTGAAACAGAATGCTGTCGCCCACTATGGGTTTTCTCGCCATCTTTTTCAGCACCGAAATGTGAATAAACACATCTTGGGCTGCGTTTTTTTCAGGCTGAATAAAGCCAAATCCCTTTTCATCGTTCCAGCGTACCAGCACGCCTCTATCCATGAGCATTTTCTATGTCCTTAATTTAACCGCTTAATATTTTTAGTTATTGAATATCAATACTTACTTGAGTCGCTCCGATTTATCTTTTTTAAGGAGCAAACCGTACTTAGGTTGACGAGTCAGCGATTCAATGTTGGCAGCTAAGTTACTCAAGCATAGAAAGTTTTGCAATTTTTTATCTTGAATTTGCTTATGTGTGACTCATTCGCTTTGAGTGTATGGCGGTGGGGAAATGTGAGCACTTAGCAGAAACGGTTGGCATTTTTGTAAATTCAATACAAACAATAGATTGCATTAATAATAAACAAATCGAACAAAAAACGTGCATGAAAACTTGCAATTTTACTGTGTGCTACATAGTATTTGCTGTGTGGCACACAGTGTGTGTGACACAGTGTTAAGGACAGGAATTCGACAATGACAAGTTCACAGCTAGTCAAAATGCGACTCGAGTTGCGCCGTGGGGTATTAGTGTTGGCGGTACTGGGATTATTAAAACAAGCCCACTACGGTTATTCGCTCCGCAAACAGTTGCAGGAAGGTGGTATCGATATTGACGAAGGGACTCTGTATCCCTTAGTGCGCCGCCTAGCCGATCAAGGATTGTTGGATAGTGAGTGGCGACAGGCCGAAGGGCGTGAGCGTCGTTATTACCAATTGTCGTCATTGGGCGCTGAGTTGCTCAGTCAACTTACCGATGAATGGCAGCAACTTAATGGTGCCTTGGCTTTTTTACTGGAGCAAAGCGCTGACACTAATGGCTCAGATATGAAAAGCTCAGACGAGAGTGCAGAGGAGATTTGATATGGAATTAGTCGATCGCTATATCGCCGCGGTGCAGCGAGAATTGCCCGAGAATAAACGTCAGGAAATTGGCCGTGAATTAAAAGCCAATATCTGCGACCAATTGGATGCCCTATCTGAACAAGGCGAATTGACTGAAGCGCAAATTGTCGCAGTATTAAAGCAAATGGGTCATCCCTGTAAGGTCGCGCAGCAATTTGTTCCGGCAGTGCCTATTATTGCCTCTGAGGATATTCCGCTTTTTAAACATACACTTTTCACTGTGCTTGGGGTCTTGTTTGTGCTGCAGGTTGTGGGCGGCACGACTCAATGGTTGGGCTCTGCAGAGGGGGATCTATTAGGATTTATCCACCATATTGCCAAAGGTTTTATTGGCGATGCCTGTCTTGCCTTTACCGCTATCCTGTTGGCCTTTTGGAGTTTCTCGGCTCAGGGGAAACCCCTATCTGGCAGCAATTGCCAAAAATGGCAGCCGCAGAATTTGCCTAAGGTTGGGCCCGGTTGGCAGCATATTAGTTTAAGCGATGTGTTTACCGATCTGGCGACATATCTTTTTCTCTTATTTGTGATCTGGTGTTCTGTGTGGATGAGTAGCGAGCAATTAGCCGCGCGGACTGTGATTTTCAGCGTCAATGCTCAGCAATTACTGCAATGGTTTAGCCCTATTATTTTGCTGTCTATGGGGAATAGTCTCTGGCAACTACGCCGCCGAGTGTGGACTACTGAATTGTTACTGGCGAATATGGGGATCAATCTTGCTTATGCCTTGTTCTTAGTCTTTCTGGCCTTTAGTTCGCCACTATTACAAAGCCAAGTACAAAACCAAGGAGCTGAATTAAATGGGGAATTTACGTTATTACAGTTAGAACATTGGCTAAGTTATACTCTAGTGATTGCCGCTATGTTCCCTGGCTATGAAGTGATTCGCGATGGGGTGCGTTGGCGTAAACTCGCAAGCAAATAAGTAAGGTTTAACCTAGGTTTTGTAGGTGAGTTTTATTCACTTTTTTATCGAATACATGGCCTGATCAGCATGATTGAACAGGCTTTTTATATTTGTGCCATCTTCTGTGGAGAAAAGTAAGCCACGACATTTACATTCGATGCTGATTTATTCTGGGGTATCGCCATGATTCATTTCATTATTAAGCGATTCTTGAGCCTGTTGTTTGTAGGTGTCAAATATGCCTTCTTGCTTCATCTGTTTGAGCTCCCGAGCAAGATTAACGGCGAGTGCCGCGTGACGTTTATTTAAGTAACCATAGCTGGTGAGTTCTTCTAGGGTGGCAATCGCGATTATTTTGCTGCCTTGAAACTCAGGCGTTTGTAATAGATCCAATGAGCTTGCCTCCGTATCAATATAGATATCGATTCGGTCGCGGAGCATTTTACGAAAGGAGCTCGCAGGGGATGAAGATTCAGTCAGACGCTCCTTAGGAATGAGTCCCTTTAGCTTTTGTTCTGCGAGGAACACGCCTCGATAGTATTCGATCTTGTATCGACTCTTTTGCAGCGCTTGCCAGTTAGGTATTTTGATTTCGGGATTGTGCGCGAAGGCTATTAAATGGGTATCGATAACCGGTTCTTCAATTCGAATGAGGTTGGTAAACTTTTCGCCATAATGAGATACACGCCCAGGCTCGCCATCCACTTTACCTGAGTCCGCCATCATACTGGCACGGGCTGCGGGAACCACTTGATAGGAGAAGTCATATCCTAAGCGTTCAAAGGCTTGGGCGTAAATCAGTTCAGCCCATTTAAAGTAGAAGTTATGTTTGGGATCCTCATAAAACGCCATCGTAATGATAGGTTTATCAGCAATCATCGCTGTGGTTTCTGCTGTTGATTTACTGGTTGCATGAACCGAGACACAAAAGAAAAGGCCTACCCACACACTCCAAATGTGCATATTGCTCCATCGTTGCATAGCGTGTCTCTCAAAGTGTTGAGTTATTTAGAGTATAGCTAGCCTGATAAATGGGTTCATTTTTATTCAAGCAAGATTATTTCATTACCATGATTTCGCACTAACACACGGTTGAAATGTGATCTGCTGGCGGACATTTTGTCCTTTTGGGTTTAAAAATGTGCGATACGGCACATAGAAATGATATTTGCCTGTATTTTGCTGGTTTTTTATTCATCAGAGTTTGAGCTTGATCGGTTTTTTGCTTGTAAATAAGGCGTTAAATCCCTGCCGTCTATCACCTGTAGTAGGAAAGAAAGGATGAAATCGGGACTGGGATTATCAGGAATGCGGTTATCAAAGCTTTGGTTATCAATGACGTGGTTATTACCTCTTTGTTGTTTATCGAGTGCCGTAGTGGCAGAGGCGGCAACGGACAATATCGAACGCCTTGAGGTGCGCGGCAGGCAAATTAACACCTTAGGCCATAGTACTTCGGCATCTGAGGGGATAGTCGGCGCGGCAGAAATCGAGAGTCGACCCCTATTACGAACCGGAGAAATCCTCGAATTTGTTCCTGGGATGATAGTCACTCAGCACAGTGGTTCGGGTAAGGCGAATCAGTATTTCTTACGCGGCTTTAATTTGGATCATGGCACAGACTTTAATACTCGAGTCGATGGTATGCCTGTGAATATGCGAACCCATGGGCACGGTCAGGGTTATACGGATCTTAACTTTTTGATCCCTGAACTTATAGGTGAGATCCGTTATGCCAAAGGCGCTTATTATCCTGAGGTGGCCGATTTTTCTGGCGCGGGTGCTGCACAATTACTGCTGGCTGATCAACTCCCCCATAACCAAGTTGGGGTGACGTTGGGTGAATATGGCTACCAGCGACTAGTGGCGACTCAGGAGCTAAACACTGACATGGGGCGTTTTATTTGGGGTGGTGAGGCACAAACCTATGATGGCCCGTGGACGGATATTGATGAGGATGTGAGTAAGATCAGTGTCGTCGGGCGTTATTTAACTCGACTCGGCGAGGGTGACTTGAGCGTCACTATGATGGCCTACGACAACAGCTGGAATTCGGCGGATCAGATCCCCGCCCGTGCGGTGGATTCTGGATTAATTGATTTTTATGGATCTTTAGATAAAGACGTCGGCGGTGAATCTAACCGTTATAGCGTTTCAGCTAATTACGATGCGGGTGATTGGCAGGGAAATGTCTACGCCATTCGCTCGACTATGAATTTATTCTCTAATTTTACCTATTTCTTAAACGATCCCATCAATGGTGATGAGTTTGAACAAGTCGATGAACGCACGATTTGGGGCGGCGATCTTAAGCGTGATTGGCAGACTTTACTTGGTGGCACTCAACTGAATTACAGTGTGGGCGGCGATGTGCGTTATGACGATATTGGCGCAGTGGGTTTGTATAACACTCAGGCGCGACAACGGCTGAATACGGTAAGGCTTGATGAAGTGCAAGAGTTGTCGAGTGGCATCTTTGGCAAAGTTGAGTGGCTGCCAGCTGATCAATGGCGTTTTAATCTTGGGCTGCGTTACGATTATTTTGATGTGCAGGTCGACAGTGATAATCCGCTTAACAGTGGCGATGCGTCCGATGGTATGTTCAGCCTCAAAGCCGGTGCTTCTTATTTGTGGAGCGATAATCTTGAGTTATATGTTAATGCAGGCCAAGGGCTACATTCGAACGATGCCCGCGGTGCAACGATCAAGGTTGACCCTGTGAGTGGCGATGAGGTCGAAAAAGTCGATCTACTTGTGCGCTCAAATGGCGGCGAATTTGGGGTGAAATACTATGACAGAGACTTTATTAATTTCTCTGCTGCGATCTGGTATCTGCAACTAGATTCAGAATTAGTATTTGTGGGCGATGCGGGGAACACTGAGCCGAGTCGTGCATCTGAACGTTATGGTGCTGAATTAACGGCTTATTATTGGTTGAATGAGGCAATCAGTATCGATATGGAATTAGCGTGGACTAACGCCAGATTTACTGAAAATGAATTTGAAGAGGGCAAGTATATCGATGGCGCGGTTCCCTTTGTTGCCAGTGCGGGCATCACCTATCGACCCGACGGCGATGGCCTATATTCGAGTGTACGCGTGCGGCACCTTGGCGAGCGGGTGCTCGACAGCTTTAATGACCACAAGGCTGATGCGACCACATTAGTTAACCTCGCATTAGGATACGAGTTCCGCCGCTTTGACACTAAGCTTGAGCTGCTCAATGTGTTTGATAGTAAAGATCACGACATAGATTATTTTTATGCCTCTCGTTTGCCCGGCGAAGCAGCCGAAGGGGTTGAAGATCAGCATTATCATCCTGTTGAGCCACGAATGGTGAGAGTCAGCGTGAGTTATCATTTCTAGTGGTATTCATCGGTTAAGGTGATATCGAAGGTTATTACGTATTTCGCCGAGCAAAAATGTATCTCATTAAGCGTCCAGATAGTTGGGCGCTTTTTTCTGCTGCACTCATTTAAGCGCTAATTTAAGCACTAATCTAAGCCCAAATCGCTTCAAACTATGTGGCTGCAATAATTTACTATTCCCGCGCTGACAATGGAGGCTAGAATGATGACGAGTTGATCTGAGTTTTCCCCTGTTTTACAGCTGATGCTATAGGTAATCGCCGCGAGTTATGAGTACTGCAACACCCATTGAAAACATTAATTATTGGCGTCATCCTAGCTTATCAGGCATAGAACTGAGTCAGGCGGAATTTACGCATTTCAGTTTTGATAAACATGTGCATCTGGATTACCACTTAGGTGTCGTCACTCAAGGCGCGCAGCAGTTTGTGAATAAGGGCAGCAGTTATCAGCTTGGTCAGCATAGTTTATCGACCTTAAATCCCGACGAAACCCACGATGGTCAGAGCCGCGATGCCGACGGTTATCGGGTGAAAGTGATGTCGATCCCCGTGGAATATATGAATGAAGTCAGTCAAGAACTGGGTTTGAAGGAGCACTTTTTCAGCGCGCCTATGGTGGATGACCCTACGCTTTATCAATATTTTATTCAGCTACACGAGCTATTAATTCAAGGCCAATGCAGTGCGCTTGCGGGTGAGTCCCACTTACTGAATTTTATTCATCTGCTGCTGGAGCGTTACCCAAGCGGTATTTCATCTTGCCTATCTAAACCGAATCAACCGCAGGGGTTATCTAAGTTGCAGGTGAGCTTAGTGAAACAGCGAATTCACGATGAGCCTTGGCATAATACTCAACTTGAAACCTTAGCCAATGAAGTGAATTTAAGTAAGTTTCAGTTTTTACGGCAATTTAAACAGGCAACAGGGATGACTCCCCATGCTTATCTCAAGCGGGTGCGTTTAGAGTTGGCGAAAAAGTCCTTAAGTCATGGCGCGTTAGTGGCGGATGTGGCGCAGCAGTTCGGATTTTTCGATCAAAGTCATTTAAACAAAGCTTTTAAGCAGGCATTCCTATTATCGCCAGTGCAATTTCAGCGGCGTATGCTCTAATTTCCCCCGTCTTTCAACTGCCGCTGATTTTAAAAAACACTGAATAGTGCAATTTATTACAATTCAGCGCTGCGACAAATTGCCATACTGGCTGCCTCAGTTATCGTTATTAACCTTTTTTGCGGAGCCGCATATCTATGGATTTATCTTTATTACTCACCTTGGCTGTAATCCATGCCGTTGCTTTAATCAGTCCCGGACCCGATTTTGCCATTATGGTGAAGATTGCGACTCAGCAGTCCAGAAGCACTGCGGTTGCCGCCGCTGTGGGGATTTCAATAGCCATTTTAGCTCATACGATTTTGAGTCTGACCGGTGTGAGTCTACTCATTAAGAGTTCGCACACTCTGTATCTCTTAGTGCAAATTGTGGGCGCTTCTTACCTCGCTTGGATGGGGTTTGGTGCCCTGCGTGCCGGTCTTGCGATACTCGCTAAACGTAAAATGAGTGCCAGAGTCCATGCTGGGAAAAATGATGATGCTGTTATTAGCGCTGGTGACGTTGAAGGTGTGGCGTCTGTTGCTGGTGGCTTAGGTGGCGCTATGTCACGCAGGCAAGGTTTTTTGACTGGGCTTTATACTAATCTATTGAATCCGAAAGCATTAGTATTTTTCTTAACCCTGTTTTCGGCCTTGATTACCCCAAGTGTTACAACGAGCACTAAAATTGCTTCAGCTATTTTGTTGTTGTCTTTGTCATTGGCATGGTTTGGCTTTTTAGCGGTAATGTTGTCAAAGGCGCAGGTGCAACTTAAATTGCAGCGACTAACACCGGTTATCGATGCGGTTATTGGTGTCATCTTTATGTCGGTAGCCTTGGCGATTTACTCAAACCTATTATTAACCGCTTAGTTAGGCGCAGTGTAAATCACCTTAGGTTTTAGTCTGAGGCACTTATGGTATTCTTGGCCTTTAGTCTCAGCAGAGACATTTGGAGTAAGGGATAAAGATGCCATTCGCCTCACGACTCAAGGGAAGCAAATTAGCTGTTTTCAGCCAAGTTACACTGATGAATATCGCGTTTTCTGCGGCGTTAATATTCAGCGTTATGGGTTTAAGCATCAATGCAAACGCCGCTGATGAAGCCATGCCACAGGAATATATCCCTCTGGTGCAAGGGCTTATCGACGCCGCCAAGGCCAATGATCTTGAGGCGATTGCTAAGCGTGTGGCTTACCCGCTTAAACGTGAATATCCTATCCCCGCGATTCAAAATATGCAGGAAATGATCGCACGTTTCGATCAGGTTTTTGATCCTAAGCTGCTTGAGCAGATCGCCCATTCTAAGATTGAAGCCGATTGGCAGACAATGGGCTGGCGCGGCATTATGCTCGGTAGCGGCGTTGTGTGGCTGGATTTTGATGGCAAGATCATCGCCATTAACTATCAAACACCGGTAGAGGCAAAACTGAAAGCAGAGTTTATTGCTAAGCAACAAACGGCATTACATCCGAGTGTGAGTGAGTTTGTCAGCCCAGCGTTATCTTGGGAGACTGCCAAGTTTACCATTCGTGTCGATGATATGGGGAACAGCCAATACCGTTATGCCGCATGGGCAAAGGGTAAGTCATTGAGCGACAAGCCAGATTTAGTGCTGAATAAAGGCAAACTCGTGTTTGATGGCAGTGGGGGGAACCATTCATATCAATTTCGCAGCGGCCCATACCAGTATTATTGTTATGTCACCGTCTTAGGCGGCAGCGATAGTCCTCTAGGCGAGCTAGTGGTGTTTAAGAATGACCAAGAAATACTGACACAAGCTGTCATTAAAGCAAACTAGTCTCGTTTCCATATCACTATGAGTGAGATTTAAAGCAGCGACTATCCGTTGATGGTCGCTGCTTTAGTAATCCTAACGATTTCCTTTAGCTAGAAGCTATTGCCCCAAAGTGTGTTTCGTAGTTTGAATGCTTTAATCAAAATCAAAGTCGTGGGGCTTCACCCCACACCCGACCAAGGAGGACTGCTCGTCCTATCAAAAACGTCCATGTTAAATAGCCAGCTCGATATCCATATCTCGCGCTCAAAGCGGCCGTAGGCCTTCGCCTTTGGATGCTCCAAGACGCCCCCAACGGAGTTGAAAGCCCCTTGTGCTCATTGCCAAATTTGCTATTGCTTCCGAAGGATGCGCTTTACATCCATGTAAATCCCTCCAGTTCGGCAGTCCTAGCCTCTCGCTCATAAGCGCGAAAATCACCGATGTTCATTCGCCCCTGCCCCTGCGAAAGCTAGTCGGTCATCCATGACCGAACTCACGCACTTTTTATTAAATCAAGAGCTCTATTCGCCCTGCGGCAACTCCGAGTGGAGGTGTATTCCTTGGAGTTTTGAGTCGTTAGATAGCGATTGAACAGCAAAAAATAAGCGCGAAAAATGAGAAAGCTAAAACGATATCAAGTGATTACCCATCAAACTGTATAAAAAACCGCTACCGCAAAAAAGCAAATTCCTATAGCATCATTTATACCCATTTACATGGATGTGGCAGTGGCCATATTTGAGATTTAGTCAACAAGCGATTTATGCCCTGCAAACAGCGCAGCGCATAAATACTAAGACGTTAACTGCTACCTAGAATTGAGATTATGCGCGTAAAACTAAAAAAGATAGCCGACAATTTGAGCGATGAAGAACATTCATCTATCGCGGATGAAATACGCCAAGGAAAAATCGATGGTATATCTCTATCATACTTAGGTGGTGCTTTTGGTCCTACATGGTCTGCGGGTAACGATTATAGTTTAGATTTCCTGAAACACTATTCGGGCATTAGAGCTTTAGAGATTTTTCTTCCTGCGCTAACAAGTATTGATGCTATTGCTGAGCATGTAAACGAAATAGAGTTTTTGAGTCTGGGAGAGCTTAATAAAAAAACTGTATCTTTAAGGCCTCTATCAGATCTGAATAAGTTAAATTCTCTGAGTTTGGTCAAAAATAAGAAAGATATCGATTCTATAGCTACGCTCACTAGCCTTAGAGACCTAACCCTTTCAGGGTATCAAGAAAAACAAATAGAGCATGTTGCTAGTCTGAGTAATTTAGAAAGTTTATATTTGGGTTTCGGCACATTTGAAGACCTAAATGCTATTAAAGGATTATCTAAGTTAACAAGCCTAGAAATACTTTGGGTAAAGAAATTACACGACCTAAGTGCCCTGGAAAACCTGACATCTCTTGAGATATTGCATTTAAGTACTCTAAAGCAAGTTACATCCATTCCAGATGTTTCCAATCTAAAGCACCTTAAGAGCTTGGTCATGGATACCATGAATGGACTTTCCTCTTTGTCAGGTATTAAAGGCAGCTCAATTAACGAATTGGCTGTAATTAATTCGAAGATAGATCCTGTATTGTTTTCTGAGCTAAATGATAGTTTGCCAGTGCTGCAGCGGCTTGTACTTGGTCTCGGAACTAAAGGGAAAACAAATGAAGCATCTAGTTTCTTTGATGGTTCCGTTATATGCGACACATTTAATGATTTAAAATACAGTACAGCCAGAGGCTATAGAATTGAGTTCTGCAGTTAACAAGGCGCTGCTGTCGGACAAATTTTCCGCTGCGCGGCGTTAGGCATACACAATGAGCCGTAGATACCTTAATCTTCAAGAAGCCGAGTCGGCGCTTAAGCGAGGGAAAGCAGTTGAGTGCTTTCTTGGTGGCTGTGAACGGTATGGCCGTGCTGGTATTCAGTGGCTAAGCGTTCGAGGTCCCAAATCCGAAATAGATGTTTCAGTTTACGAAACTGCTGATTTGGGTGATGAATCATTCCTTAATATTTATGAGTTTGGTCCATTAGATCCAGACCTAGAGCTAGAGGATGCCAATGAGGTCAAATCATTCACTTCATTTGGCCAAGCGATAGAGTTTATTGAGCAACGATTCGCAGGATCATCTGAAAGGTTATTGAACGAGTTTATGATTCAAGATGAATATGCCGACTATATTTCGAGGGGCCGGAAGTAGAAATGCCTAACAAATAAGGATAGGCCGCGCGTAGCCGCGACCTTATCTCAGTGTTGAACAAGCCCGATGCTGGTTGTTGACACTTTATTATGCAAATAGCGGATTGAGAATTTGAAGGTATCAAGGTCGTATTTTGAAAGAGACTTTTATGCAGACATG
>NZ_JAHKQZ010000006.1:0-203916 GCF_019345585.1 Shewanella sp. NKUCC05_KAH | reverse complement strand
AGGTACATGCTCTGATGTTCTCTATAAGAAAAAGAGAGCATAAGATCATAATCGACACCGTCCGTCAAATTGGGGTCAAAACGGTTAAAATATATTCACGATCTCGCCCTGTGATTTAGCCCAAAGATATAGACTTAAAACAACTTGCTGCCCCAGCCTAATTTGGTCCGCAGCACGTGGAAATAGTTGTGTCCTTTAGGATGAATAAGCCGTAAACGTTCAGAGCTGCGGCGCACTATGATTTCATCGCCGGGTAACACGGCTAAATGCACGTGGCCATCACAGCTGACTTCGAGGTTTTCGCCATTTTCAGGTGACACAACCATTTTTATCGTGCTGCACGCATCGACAACAATCGGGCGGCACGACAAAGTGTGCGGGAACATAGGTACTAAGATTAGGGCCTGTAAATTAGGCGTCAGGATAGCGCCGCCAGCGGAGAGGGCGTAGGCCGTTGAACCGGTAGGCGTTGACACTATCATGCCGTCGGCACGTTGGCTGTACATGAACTGATCGTCAATATAGACCTCAAACTCAATCATGTGGGCAATTTTACCCGGATGGAGTACGGCTTCGTTGACGGCGGTGTTGCTCGCCTTGAGCATACCGTGGCGATAGACTTCGGCTTCGAGTAAGAATCTATGCTCGGTATCGAACTCTCCATCGAGTACCTTGGCGAGCGCCTCTTCGAAGGCATCGGGCGGCAGATCGGTTAAAAAGCCTAAATTGCCGCGGTTAACCCCAATCACGCCTAAATCGAAGCGGGCTAATACCCTTGCCGCGCCGAGCATGTTACCGTCACCACCGACGACTATGGCTAAGTCGCAACGCGCGCCAATTTCTAGTAAATCGACCGCTATGATATTGGGTCCTAATTCGGTAGCAACACGCTCTTCCACTAAGACTTCAAAGCCCTGCATTGTCAGCCAATAATGCAGACGCTTTAAGGTTTGGTTGGTCCCTTGGTGGTGAGGTTTGCCGATAAGGCCGATAGTATGAAACTTTGTGGTCATATTTATGCTAGATCTGGCCTTAGGCCTTGAAACGTCAAAATTGATCCCCATAATATGCCCAGAGTATTTCAGAAACAAAGCATTTTTAGCTGGAGTGAAAATGAGCAACGAATCGATTAAAGCAGAACAGGATCTGATCCAAGAGGGTGTAGAGTCTGAAGTATCTACCGCAGAAGCAAGTCTGATCGATGAGCTTACCCAGGCCAATTTCCGTATTGAAGAGCTGGAACAGTTACTCGCTGAAGCTTTGGCGAAAGTTGAAGAGCAGAAGGATTCAGTCATCCGCGCCGCAGCCGAGGTCGATAACATTCGCCGTCGTGCCGCAATGGATGTGGAAAAGGCGAACAAGTTTGCCTTGGAAAAGTTCGCCAATGAGCTTTTGCCTGTGCTTGATAACATGGAGCGCGCGCTAATGGGTACAAACCCAGAAGATGAAGCGACTAAAGCGATTTATCAAGGTGTTGAGTTAACTCAAAAAAGCTTACTCACTGCGGTGGCTAAATTTGGTGTTAAGCAAATTGATCCACAAGGTCAGTCATTTAACCCTGATCAACATCAAGCGATTGGCATGCAGCCAAGTGCCGAGTTCCCTGCGAACACTGTGATGTTGGTGATGCAAAAGGGTTATGAGCTGAACAGTCGCTTGCTGCGCCCTGCTATGGTGATGGTGTCACAGGGTGGCCCTAACCAAGAAAGCGCAACGATAGATATCGAAGCTTAAGCTTTATTGGATCAGCCGCTGTTATAACAGACAGCAACAAAAAAGGACTGCAATTGCAGTCCTTTTTTTATGGGCGGAATTTTTTATTGATAAAATTTAGCGTCTTAACGAGATAAGCAAGTTCAGCCTATTGCGCTAGATAAGCATTGATTTGCGCCAGTATGCCTTCGGCATCCAGTTGCAAATCGTGGATGACTTCCTCTGGCGAGCCATGTTTAATGAACTCGTCTGGCAAACCAATTTGGAGTACGGCTTTAGGCATTTTTAGCTTTTGAAGCTGTTCAAGCACTCCGGCACCCGCACCGCCTATGATGGCATTTTCCTCCACAGTGACTAACACTTCATGGGTTAGTGCCATTTCTTTTACCAGATCAACATCAAGTGGTTTCACAAAGCGCATATCGACAACCGTCGCATCTAAGCTTTCGGCAGCGGTTAATGCCGATGCGAGCAAGGTACCAAAGTTAAGTATGGCAATACGCTTACCGATGCGCTTAATGACACCTTTACCAATTGGCAACGCAGTCATGGACTCGACTTGCATCGCTCCCGTTGCACTGCCTCTTGGGTAACGCACCGCACTTGGGCCCGCATCATAGCAATAGCCAGTGTAGAGCATTTGACGACATTCGTTTTCATCGGACGGCGCCATGATCACCATATTAGGGATACAACGCATAAAACTTAAATCGAATGCACCTTGGTGGGTTGGACCATCTGCACCGACGATACCGCCACGGTCAATGGCAAATAACACGGGCAATTGTTGTAGTGCCACATCGTGAATAAGCTGATCATAGGCGCGTTGCAGGAAAGTCGAGTAAATCGCGACTACAGGCTTGAAGCCTTCGCAGGCAAAACCCGCCGCTAAGGTGACGGCATGCTGCTCAGCAATCGCTGCATCAAAATATTGTTTCGGGAAGCGCTGGGAAAACTCCACCATGCCAGAACCCTCACGCATCGCAGGAGTAATCGCTAACACTTTCTCATCTTGTTCGGCAATGTCGCACAACCATTTACCGAAGACTTGAGAAAAGGTCGGTAAACCGGGTTTGGTGGCCGGCTTTTTAAAGAGTGATGGGTCAAACTTAGGCACAGCATGCCAACCGATAGGATCTTTTTCAGCAGGTTCATAACCACGACCTTTTTTGGTCATGATGTGCAGCACCTGTGGACCTTTCAGATTACGCATATTGCGCATGGTCTCGACCAGAGCGTCTACATCATGGCCATCGATAGGACCTATGTAGTTGAAACCTAACTCTTCAAATAGAGTGCCAGGAACGACCATACCTTTGAGGTGTTCCTCAGTGCGCTTGGCCATTTCTTTGATGACTGGCATACCTTTTAACACTTTTTTGCCGCCTTCGCGCAGTGTGGTGTAGAAACGGCCTGACATCAGTTGTGCTAAATGATTGTTGAGGGCGCCGACATTTTCTGAAATCGACATTTCGTTGTCGTTCAGTACCACGAGCATGTCATTGTGCAAGTCGCCCGCGTGGTTCATGGCTTCAAACACCATGCCGCCGGTCATAGCGCCATCGCCGATGACAGCGACAACTTTACGACCTGCTTGTTCTTTTTCTGCAGCTATCGCCATCGCCAGCGCGGCGCTAATCGACGTGCCTGAATGGCCAACGCTGAAAGTGTCGTATTCACTTTCTTCACGCCATGGGAAAGGATGTAAGCCATCTTTTTGCCGAATGGTGTGCATCTTGTCACGTCGACCCGTGAGAATTTTATGGGGATAGGCTTGATGGCCTACGTCCCAGATCAGTCGATCAAAGGGGGTATTGTAGACATAGTGCAGTGCCACAGTGAGTTCTACTGTGCCGAGCCCAGAGGCAAAATGTCCGCTGGACATGCCAACAGACTTAAGAAGGAACTCGCGCAGTTCATCGGCTACTTGTGGTAAAAGTGCCTGAGGAAGCTGGCGGAGCTCATTGGGGGTGTTGGCCTGCGCCAACACGGGAAACTGAGAAATGTCCAAACTCATAGCGAGATACTTCGACTCTTATTATATTCTTCGCTCAATGATATAGCGGGCGAAGTCTGCAATTAACTGGCTATTGTATGGCAATTTAGCCAGCGCTGATAGTGCCTCTTGGATCAGTTGTTTGGCGGTGTCTTGTGCACCTTGTAGTCCAAGTAGTTGTGGAAACGTACTCTTATTCGATTCAGTATCAGAGCCTTGCGGTTTACCTAGCTCTTCGGTGGTGGCTACGATGTCAAGGATATCGTCTTGTACTTGGAAGGCGAGTCCGACCGCACGAGCAAAATCCATCATAGCAGCATACTGATCTTTTGGCGCGTTTGCGGCGATTAAAGCTAACTCAACGGCGCAGCTGATAAGGGCGCCAGTTTTCATATTATGTAGCTGAGTTAACGCTTTAAGATCAATATGCTTATCGGTCGAGGCTAAGTCTATCGCTTGGCCTCCACACATACCACGATAACCTGAGGCTTTGGCCAATACTCTTACCATAGCAATATGTTGTTCGCTGCTGATCCCTGGTACGGCTTCGGTGACAATTTCAAAGGCTAAGGTTTGCAGAGCATCCCCCGCTAAAATGGCCGTCGCTTCATCAAAGGCGATATGCACTGTCGGCTGGCCACGGCGGAGCTCGTCATCGTCCATGGCGGGTAAATCGTCGTGGATTAATGAATAAGCATGGATACATTCAATAGCTGCGGCGCAAGCATCTAACTTTTCGAGTTCGACCCCAAACATGCGTCCCACACTGTATACGAGGAACGGTCGAATGCGCTTACCTCCCAATAAGGCACCGTAAGTCATGGCGGCTTTTAATTGGGGAGCGGTATCTTCAAGCGTACTAAAACGCTGTTTTAATTGATTATCAACTCGTTGTTGATATTCTTGAATGGTACTGACTAACACGCTTATTCGCCCTCAACGGCATAGGGGGATAGGGGCGCATTTTCATCTTGTTTCAGTAAAATGGCCACTTTTTGTTGGGCTTGTTCGAGTTTTGCTTGGCTATTTCGAACGAGATTGATGCCACGTTCAAATTGTTTTAACGCGTCATCGAGGGAGATATCGCCTTGTTCTAGATCGGCAACGATGCGTTCAAGTTCGCCAAGGGATTCTTCAAAACTAAGATTTTCGGGTTTCTTCGCCACGTTCAGGTTTCCTTTGATTTAGCGGACACAAGGTATATCAGGGCGGCGTAAGGGTCAAATTCAGACTAAAGATATTTGCTCAATAGCACGCTTTGTTACTGAAATTTTTCCAGAAAATATAAATTGTCGCTAAACTTGCTTAGTGTGTGTCCGATAACTGACAATAGTATCATCATTTGTATGGTAATTTTTAACTGGATAAACAAGGCTCGTATGTGTGTCGGTGGGATTATCTTATTCGGTAGAATAACTGAGTGTTCTTGCTTACCCAGAGTAAGTATTATGTCGTTTATTACGAAAATTGAGGAGCCGTTGTGGATTTAGCAACAATAATCGGAATTGTGGGAGCCTTTGGTTTTATTCTCGGCGCTATGGTGACCAGTGGCGGCTTGATGATTTTCGTTGATGTGCCCTCTATCCTGATTGTGTTCGGTGGGTCCTTCTTCGTGGTAATGATGAAGTTCACTCTTAAACAGTTTTTAAGCGCCGTTAAAATTGCTTTGAAAGCTTTTGTATTTAAGATTGATAAACCAGAAGACTTGATTGAACAGTCAGTGACTATGGCGGATGCTGCCCGTAAAGGGGGGTTTTTGGCATTAGAAGAAGCGCAAATTAGCAATACTTTTATGCAAAAGGCTGTCGATATGTTAGTCGATGGTCATGATGGTGAAGTAGTGCGTGCAGCTCTAGAGAAGGACATCGCTCTAACGGAAGAACGTCATCGTACGGGGATTGGCATATTTAGAGCCTTTGGCGATGTTGGGCCAGCGATGGGGATGATAGGTACACTCGTTGGTCTCGTGGCCATGTTATCAAATATGGCGGATCCTAAATCTATTGGTCCTTCGATGGCGGTTGCGTTGTTAACCACATTATACGGCGCTATGGTTGCTAACATGGTTTGTCTTCCTATCGCGGATAAGCTAACGCTTAGGATGGGGGAGGAAATGCTCAATCGTAACCTTATTATGGATGCGGTATTGGCGATTCAAGACGGACAAAACCCGCGGGTGATTGAAGGCTTTTTGAAAAATTATCTCGCTGAAAAAAATCGTAAAATCGATACAACGGACGGAGAGTAGCCCATGGCTAAGTGCAATTGTCCACCGCCCGGAGCACCGCTCTGGTTGGCAACATTTGCTGACTTGATGTCGCTGTTGATGTGTTTCTTCGTATTGTTATTGTCATTTTCTGAAATGGACGTGATGAAGTTTAAGCAGATCGCGGGCTCAATGAAGTATGCCTTTGGTGTGCAAAATAAGGTGGAAGTTAAAGATATCCCGAAAGGGACTTCTGTCATTGCCTTAGAATTTAGACCCGGTCGCCCCGATCCGACTCCGATTGAAATCATTAACCAGCAAACGAATGAAATGACTGAACCTGTATTGGATTTCCAAGCGGGTGAAGACGATAGTGCGGGCGGCGTGCAGCAGCAAAATGGTTCTCAGCGGGGTGGCGAAGCGAGTGCTACGGCGCAAGAAGTTGCCGATGCGGTTAAAGCGGAAGCGGCAGCGGCGCAAGAAAAGATCAATCAGCAAGTGAAGAAGATGGCGCAGGAGCTCAATAAAGAGATCACCGATGGAGCGATTGAAATTGAGTCATTAGGTCAGCAGATTATTATTCGTATACGTGAAAAGGGGTCATTTGCTTCTGGCTCAGGTTTCCTACAGCCTCGATTTAAACCTGTGGTGCGCTCAGTCGGCGAATTGTTAAAAGATGTGCCAGGTGTCATCACAGTGTCAGGTTACACGGATGATATGCAAATAAGCGATGAGCTCTATAGTTCTAATTGGGATTTATCCAGCAAACGTGCCGTGGCAGTGGCCCATGAGTTAGTACAGGTCAGCGGCTTTGATTCTAATCGAATGAAAGTGGTTGGTATGGCGTCTAACAATCCGATTGTGCCTAACGATTCTCCGGAAAATCGTGCCCGTAACCGCAGGGTTGAAATTGCTATTGAGCAAGGTAAAGCGAAGGAGTCTGAAGAAATTCAGATCGGTAATTCGCCTTAAGTGTTTAGATACTCCCAATCAAAAGCCGCAATAATCTTGCGGCTTTTTTATCGAGCTAATGTGGACTTTTCCCTTTTTAGTTAACGTGTTATGCATCAAATCGCTGTGGTTGATTTAAATCCATTTGGGCTTTACGTTAATCACATTGAGTGTGTAATCCCTAAGTTTCCTTAACCATCCCTCAACGACTTATTGTTAATGATTCATCTCAAATCACTTATTTTAAGCAGGGCAATTCAAACCACTCGAATAGGCTTTAGTAACATTATTTCAGCCTAATTAGCTGCCGTGATTTAGTCATTAATACGCAATGAATACGCCACAAATATGGCCTGTGCCGCTGTTGGCTATGTGCGCTGAAACTCGCCTTTCTAGGTTGCTTGGGTATATAATCCCCCGATTATTCTTTTAACCAATTTTGCTGTTTTAAAATTGCCCGCGGAAATCCCATGAAGTTTATTGTAAAGCTGTATCCAGAAATCATGATGAAGAGCAAGCCTGTACGCATGCGCTTCACCAAAATGCTCGAAACTAACATCCGTAATGTGCTTAAAAAAGTTGACGAAGATGCAAAAGTGCAGCGTCAATGGGACCGCATTATGGTGATGGTACCAAAGGATAAGCCTGAATTGGCCCAAGCTTTCGGTGAGCGTCTGGCGTGTATTCCTGGCATTGCACACGTAGTGCAAGTGGATGAGTACAGCTTTGAATCTGTTGATGATATTTATCAGCAAGTCTTGCCTGTTTACCGTGACCAACTCGCGGGTAAAACCTTCTGCGTGCGAGTAAAGCGTACTGGCGATCATGATTTTAATTCTATTGAAGTTGAACGTTATGTCGGTGGTGGCTTAAACCAGTTTACTGATGCGCTGGGCGTGCGTTTAAAGAATCCGGACATTACCGTTAATTTAGAGATTGAGCGCGATAATCTTTATATGGTGACTAAGCGTATTGAAGGTCTAGGCGGTTTTCCGATGGCAACACAGGAAGATGTATTGTCCTTGATTTCGGGTGGTTTTGACTCTGGCGTATCTAGCTATCAATTTATCAAAAAAGGCGCTCGTACCCATTACTGCTTCTTCAATCTGGGCGGCGCACAGCACGAAATTGGTGTAAAACAAGTGGCTTACCATTTGTGGAAAACCTACGGTGAATCCCACAAAGTGAAGTTTATCTCTGTGCCTTTTGAGCCTGTGGTTGCTGAGATTTTAGAGCGTATCGATAACGGTCAAATGGGCGTTGTATTGAAACGCATGATGATGCGTACCGCGGCGCGTATAGCCGAGCGTATGGGCATTCAAGCCTTAGTTACCGGTGAAAGTTTAGGCCAAGTGTCTAGCCAGACCCTGACCAACTTAAACGTCATCGACCGTTGTACTGAGTTATTGATTCTACGTCCCTTAATCGCCATGGATAAGCAAGACATTATCAACGAGAGCCGTAAAATCGGCACCGAAGATTTTGCTAAATCAATGCCTGAATATTGCGGTGTGATTTCGCAAAAGCCGACGGTAAAAGCGGTATTAGCTAAGGTTGAAGCGGAAGAGAAAAAGTTCTCTGAGGATTTGATCGATCAGATCATCGCCCAATCTGTCACTATCGATATCAGGGAGATCGCAGAACAAATGGATACTCGGATTACTGAGACAGAAACGGTTGCCAGTATCGATACTAACCAAGTGGTCATTGATATTCGTGCCCCTGAAGAAGAGGAAAGCAAACCGCTGCAAATTGAAGGTATTGAGATTAAACGTATCCCATTCTTCAAGTTAGCGACTCAGTTTGCCGATCTCGATAAGCAAAAGACTTATTTGCTCTATTGTGAGCGTGGGGTGATGAGTAAATTGCAGGCATTGTATTTAATCGAGCAAGGTTACACGAACGTGAAAGTGTATCGTCCATAAGTCGGGCGAAAACCTGCCCATTGCCGTATATCGTCAGTGGGATTGATTTGCTATTCAAGTACAAAAAAGCCGCATATTAATGCGGCTTTTTCTTTGCTCTTACTGAGCGCGACCTGAGTTTCAGTGTCGTTTAGGTTATTCAGCTTTAACGACTTGCTGATGAGATGTGACATCGTCTGTGGCAATCAACAGAGTGGCTTCTTGCAGCGCTTCTTGGTGTATTTTATTCATTGCAGCGGTTAAATCTGCAGTGATATTGGCTTGCAAGTCGCTTGTGTCGATGACGATTTCGTCAACGAGTACATTTGCACTGGCATTGAAGCTGAGTGCTGAGACTAATATTAACGCAAATGCCGATTTTAAATTGAACATAGTCGCCTCCGGGCTGACAAATTAACGCTGTCAGACATTCCCATCATCAACTTTGAGATTGTCTAACTTAGGTATTTCATAGCTATGGATGTTTCATCGCTATTGGTGTTTCGTTGATAAGCTGTTTCATTGGCGCAAAATTTAACCAAAAACGCTGGCCTTTACAAACGATTAAATGTAACAATACGGATTAGAAAAACTAATTAAAAAACGAGACTGAGATCACTATGTCGAGACGATTACCACCGCTTAATGCGGTTAAAGCTTTTGAGGCAGCCGCGCGGCATTTGAGCTTTACGCGGGCAGCGGAAGAATTGTTTGTTACACAGGCTGCGGTGAGCCATCAAATAAAGGCATTAGAAGATTTCCTCGGATTAAAATTATTTCGTCGAAAGAACCGTTCTTTGCTATTAACCGAAGAAGGGCAGAGCTATTTTCTCGACATCAAAGATATCTTTATTCAGCTTGCCGATGCTACCGACAGATTACTCGCCCGTAGTGCGATTGGTTCGCTGACGGTCAGTATGTCACCCAGTTTTGCGATTCAATGGCTAGTGCCACGTTTGGCTAAATTCAGTGAGAAAAATCCCGATATTGATGTGCGAATTAAGGCCGTTGATACCGAAGCGAGTTCCTTAACCGATGATGTAGATGTGGCTATTTATTATGGCTTAGGTAATTGGCCCGGGCTACGTGCAGATAAGCTCAGAAACGAAGTGCTTATTCCCGTGTGTTCGCCCATGTTGCTCAACGGTCCTAAACCACTCTCAAAACCGAGCGATTTAAAGTATCACACGCTATTACATGATATGAATCGTCACGATTGGCAGGCGTGGTTTAGGCAATGTGGCATTACCGATATTAATGTGAATCAAGGACCTATTTTCAGTCATTCGTCTTTGGTATTGCAGGCGGCGGCCCACGGTCAAGGGGTTGCTCTGGGTTACAGCGTGCTGGCACGCCCCGATATCAAAGCTGGGCGGCTTGTGTGCCCATTCCAAGAAGTCTTGGTCAGTAAAGATGCTTACTACTTAGTTTGCCAACAAAACCATGCTGAGCTAGGTAAAGTGGTGGCGTTTCGTGAATGGATGTTAGACATGTTTGCCGAGGAGTCTCGCAGTGAGTTGTTGCCTGGATAAGCCGAGTTATGTATTAGAAGGGGAGCCTGCGAGTACTTTGATTTTATTGGCCCACGGCGCGGGTGCTAACATGGATTCTGATTTTATGCAGGCCATGTCGGCGGGATTCGTTGCTCAGAGCTTCCGAGTGATGCGCTTTAATTTTCCTTATATGCAGGCGAATGCTGTCGATGGCAAACGGCGTCCACCGGACCGTGCGCCTAAATTGCTCGCGTGTTTTACACATATGCTCGATATTGCCCACTCACAACCACAAGTTGAACGTGTGGTGTTAATGGGGAAATCCATGGGCGGTCGTATGGCGGCCCTATTAGCCTGCGATCCTGCATTAGCGGCGCGCATCGATAGGGTGATTTGTTTAGGTTATCCTTTTGTGCCACTCAAAGGCGGCGAGCCTAGATTGGAACCTTTGAATGAATGCCAAGTCCCAGTATTAGTCGTACAGGGTGAGCGGGATAAGTTTGGTGGCAAAGCGCAGATCCCAAGCTGGCCCTTGAAAGCTGAGATAGGATTGGCTTGGATAACCGACGGCGATCATAGTTTTGTCCCAAGAAAGTCGTCAGGCACCAGTGAAGCCGCTAACCTTGCACGTGCTATTGATTTATCAAGTGATTTTATTCGTGAGCTTGATGTTGAGCGAATAAATGTTGAATGAGTAATCCCATTCCAGCAGGAGCGTTAAATGCGTAAAGGTTTATTGTTACTCGCCGCCGTGAGCGGATTCTTAGCCGTCGCCTTAGGGGCTTTTGGTGCCCATGGTTTAAAAGCGGTCGCGCCACCAAACTTAATTGAAGTCTTTAACTTAGGTGTGCAATATCATTTCTACCATACCTTTGCCCTCATCATGGTTGCCTTCTCGGGCCAATGGTTAACCTCGCGTTTACTGGACTGGTCGGCATATCTCTTTGTCGCAGGCATAGTACTATTTTCGGGCTCACTATATGGACTGGCTTTGTTTGGGACTAAGTGGTTAGGTCCTATTACGCCTATGGGTGGTGGTTGTTTCTTACTCGGTTGGTTATTATTTGCCGCCGCGGTATGGCGTCACAAAGTTATCGACGGTCATGAGTCTTAATCACTGATGCTTATGTGAGTTAACAGGCTTAGGGTGTACCTAAGCCTTTTTTATTTCTCTAATCGCAATTCAAGGTTCAGCAGTAGGCAAATAGGGCATTTGTGGATTGAAATTGGTATACTGGCGCCCAAATCGATAGTCAGCCAAT
Organism: Shewanella sp. NKUCC05_KAH; assembly: GCF_019345585.1. NCBI lineage: Bacteria > Pseudomonadati > Pseudomonadota > Gammaproteobacteria > Alteromonadales > Shewanellaceae > Shewanella > Shewanella sp. NKUCC05_KAH. Next base: position 192,391 of record NZ_JAHKQZ010000006.1, on the reverse strand, counting down.
GCTTTGGCTTGGATTTCTCAGGGATCCCCATGAAAAACCTATTTTTATTTTGCCGCGCAGGCTTTGAAAAAGAATGCGCTGCAGAAATCCAACAGCGAGCCGGTGAGCTCAATGTGGGTGGCTTTGTTAAGGCCAACAATAACGACGCTTATGTTGTATACCAATGTTTTGAAGACGATGCTGCCGATACGTTAGTCAAACAATTACCTTTGGATTCGCTCATTTTCGCCCGCCAGATGTTTGCTGCTAGCGACTTGTTAGTCGACTTGCCTGAAAATGACAGAATAAGCCCAATCGTTGCGGCGCTCAGTGACGTCAGCAAAGCGGGTGAAGTGCGGGTTGAAACACCTGACACTAACGAAGCGAAAGAGCTCTCGGCTTTTTGCCGTAAGTTCACTGTGCCTTTACGCCAGCATTTGAAAAAATCGGGTAGCTTGCTCGCGCAGGAAAATCCCAAACGTCCGATTATCCACGTGTGTTTTATTGGCCCCGGCCGTGCCTATGTGGGTTATTCCTATAGCAATAACAGTTCGCCACATTTTATGGGCATTCCACGCCTTAAAATGGCGGCGGATGCACCGAGTCGTTCTAGTCTGAAACTCGATGAAGCCTTTGGGCAGTTTGTGCCTAAAGAAGAGCAGGAAGAACGTATTCGCAGTGGCATGAACTCAGTGGATTTGGGCGCTTGCCCTGGTGGCTGGACTTATCAACTGGTGCGTCGCGGCATGTTTGTGTCGGCAGTTGATAATGGCCCTATGGATGAAAAACTGATGGAAACGGGCCAAGTGAAACATTACCGTGAAGACGGTTTCCGTTTCGAACCGCAACGTAAAAATATCTATTGGCTGGTGTGCGACATGGTTGAGAAACCTGCGCGCGTTGCTGAACTGATTGAAGCTTGGGCGATTAACGGTTGGTTTAAGGAAGCGATTTTTAACCTTAAATTACCGATGAAGAGCCGTTATAAAGAAGTGACTGCTATCCTTGAGACCATGCAGACGATTCTTAAAGAGAATGGTGTGACCGATTTTAAAGTGCAGTGTAAGCATCTTTATCACGACCGTGATGAAGTGACAGTGCATTTATGGCTACGTCCTAATACCGCGTGGAATTAATTGCTGCGCTAACCCTGCGGGGATCTTGTTGTCGCTAGAATGGTAATAGTCATGCGGGTTTAAAGCCACACAGGTTTAAAAGCTAGATAACAAAAAGCCCCAAAGGAAACTTTGGGGCTTTTTTGTGTTTACTCATTCGAGTTTCAAGCGCTTGCTTCTTTTAAGCTTTTACTTGAACACGCGCGTTATAGGCTCGTCTTAAACGCGCTCAGCATTGAGATCACAGACGCTCAAGCACAGCTTGCGTGAAGTCAGTCGTGCCGTGAGTGCCGCCTAAATCGCGAGTCGTACGGTCGCCTTCTTCGATCACTGCAGATACCGCTTTACGGATTTGCTCAGCTTTGTCAGCCATACCTAAGTATTCCAGCATTTGGATAGACGCTAAAATCACTGAGGTTGGGTTTGCGAGGTTTTTGCCAGCAATATCAGGCGCACTACCGTGAACGGCTTCGAAAATCGCAGCATCACGGCCAATGTTTGCACCTGGCGCCATACCTAAACCACCCACTAAACCGGCACACAGGTCCGATAAAATGTCACCGAACAGGTTAGTCGTCACGATCACATCGAAGTTTTCTGGGTTCATCACTAACTTCATGCACGTTGCATCGACGATCATTTCTTCTGTTTTGATGTCTGGGTAACGTAGGCTCACTTCACGGGCCACTTTCAGGAACAGGCCTGACGTTGACTTCATAATGTTGGCTTTGTGCACGATAGTGACTTTCTTACGGTTTTCTTTACGGGCCAGTTCATAGGCGAAAGTGGCGATTTGCTCGGCACCTTGGCGAGTGACGATACTGGTCGCTTCTGCCGTTAAACCATCTTCAGACACTTTTTGACCATGGCCAGAATACATACCTTCGGTGTTTTCACGTACTGTGATGATATCGATATTTTCGTAACGGGCTTGAGTACCTTTGAAAGACAGTACTGGGCGTACGTTAGCATACAGACCGAATTTCTTACGCAAGGTTACGTTGATAGAAGTAAAGCCTTCACCAACGGGAGTTGTCAGCGGCCCTTTCAGCGTGATACGGTTTTTTTCAATGAGCTCTAAAGTGCGTGCTGGCAGTAACTCGCCTTGCTTTTCAAGTGCAGTCAGGCCGGCATCGGCAAATTCATATTCAAAATCACAGCCCGCTTTATCAAGAATTTTTAAGGCTGAATCAATAATACTTGGGCCAATTCCATCACCTGGAATTACGGTTATCGTTCTTTTTGACATGGAGAAGTCCTTCCACGGTTCGTCGTTACTGCAATTGTCTGCCCCAGTGCTAACTGGATAGCAGGACTATGAATTTGGTATTTTTTCTGCCTATTATTTTAACCATCTTTGGTCAAACTTCACAGGAAATAGTGAGCAATATCACGATTTTTTATGTGGTATAACTTGTAAAAATACTGGGTTCTCACCATGATGGAGAGCCAATGGTTAAAAAAGTCTACTTTAGTCTAACAAATATATAAAAGAGGAAGACATTGAAGTTAATCCCTATCACATCTCTGGTTTTGTTATCCCTTGGAATATTGCCAGCAGTGCAGGCTGAAACCAGCACTAAACCACTCACCCTAACAGACATTATGCATTTTGAATCCCTTGAAAAGCCGGTTATCTCAGATAAGGGGCAAGTCATCGCGGTCGAGTCTGCGCCCGATCGCGGGGATAGTCACGTCATTGTGAAAAATGTCCTGTCGCAGCAAAGCTATCAAATCGCGGGGGGGTCAGATCCCTTGGTGAACCACGATGGTCGTTATGTGGCTGTGGTGGTTAAACCGAGTTTGCTTATGCGTGAGACGAGTGATGCCAAGGCGAAGAAAAAACTCAAGTCCGACATGGTGTTGCTCGATACTCAAACTGGCACGCAAACTCGCTTTGAGCGCGTGAAGGAATTTGTGTTCAGTGATGACGGTAAGCATCTGGCGATTGGGTTTGAGGCTGATGAAGAGTCCAAAAAAGATGCTGAGCCTAAAACTACCGAAAAACTCGCTGAAGCAGGTACACAAAGCCCTGCGAATATCGATAAGCTAAAGGTCGATAAGTTTGACCAAGGTCGACGTTTTACGTTGCTCAGTTTAGAAGACCAAACAAAGCGAATTGATGTCGAGCAGGTTACTGGCTATGTTTTTGATAAGGCAAGCCGTAGACTTGCGCTAGCGGTGAATGATATCGCCAATAAACAGCATCAATTGCAGTTAGTCGATTTAAACACTCACAAAAAAACCGTTGCCTTTGATTCGCCTAGCCAACAGATTGGTGCGTTAGCGCTGGCTAAAAATGGTCGTTGGCTTGCATTTACGCAGGGCAAAGACAGCGAGTTACCTTATGGCCGCAGCTATCAGTTATCGCTGGTCGATTTGCAGTCTGGCAAAATCAGTCCCCCCCCTGAGTCACCCGAGTGGAAACTTAATCGCTACACAAGTTTAAGCTTCTCATTGGACAGCGAACGGTTGTTCTTTGGCCGTGTACCAGAGGTGAGTCAGCAGCTCAGTTTGCAGAAGATCACCGAAGAAAAAGACCTGTTCGATACAAATATTGTCACCGGACAGCGTGGACTTAAGGTATGGCATGGGGATGACCCTCGTATTAAGCCTAATGAAATCAAGCAATATGAGGACGAGCAAAAACGCACTTACCTTGCGGTATTGCATTTAGGCTCAAATAACGTGGTGCAGCTTGGCGATAAAACTGTTCCAGATGTGACTATTTCACAACATAAACGTTTTATGTTGGCCAGTTCAGATTTGCCCTATCGCAAGATGGCGACGTGGGCAGGGTTCTACCAAGATTATTATCTGGTCGATATTAATACTGGCAGTAAAGTGCCATTTTTGACACAACAGCCGAGTGATGCCGAGCCTATACTGTCGGGAAATGGCAAGTATGTGGCTTATTATCAGCAAGGTAATGTGTATCTCTATGATATTGCAGAGGATCGTCGTACTAATCTTACAAAATCCCTAAAGGTCAGTTTTGCCGATGAAGACCACGATTATCCATCCAGTGCTCCAGGATATGGTTTTGGTCCTTGGCTTAAAAATGATGCGGGTTTCTTGGTTTACGACAAATACGATGTTTGGCAGTTTAATACCGAATCTAAGGCGGGTTTTGCCTTAACCGCAGGTAAAGGGCGCACCCAGAAAATTCAATATCGGCTTGAAGGCTTAGTCGATAATCCCGATGAGCCGACAGAGCTTGCCTATAACGCTACGGTTTTACTCCACGGTTATAGTGATAAAACCAAGGCCGATGGTTTTTATCAAGCCACCTTGGGCGAAGCGGGCGTGAAGACGTTGATGCAAGGTGAGTATAAGCTGACAGTATTGGGACGCAGTAAAGACGCAGACACTATCGTGTTTTCTAAGGAGCGTTTTGACTTATTCCCTGACTTGTATACGGCTAACTATAGCGCACCGCAAAATGCAGTTAAGCAAACCGATTTAGATAAGCAGCGTCAAGCCTTTAACTGGAGCCAATCCGAGTTAGTTCACTGGACAAATGGCGATGGTAAACCGTTAGATGGCGTGCTGATCAAGCCGACGAATTATCAAGCGGGTAAGCGCTATCCTGTACTGGTTTATTACTATCGCTTTATGACGGATAGACTGCATGCCTTCCCGCAGATGAACATTAACCACAGACCTAACTTTGCTTGGTACATCAATAATGGCTATGCGGTGTTTCTACCGGACATTCGCTTTGAAATTGGTTACCCAGGGGCGAGCTCAGTACAAGCGCTCACGTCTGGCGTGCAAAAGCTGATTGAGATAGGTATTGCCGAACCCGATGCTATTGGTTTGCAAGGTCATTCTTGGAGTGGTTATCAAACGGCGTTTGCCATTACTCAAACTAAGATGTTTAAGGCGGCGGTTGCAGGTGCTCCAGTATCGAACATGACCAGTGCCTATAGCGGTATTCGCCACGGCACAGGCATTGCGCGTCAGTTCCAATATGAAACCGGACAGAGTCGTATTGGCGCAAGTTTGTTTGCCGCGCCGCAAAAGTACATTGAAAACTCGCCAGTATTTTATGCTGACCGTATTCAAACGCCTTTGATGATCATGTTTGGTGATAAGGACGATGCAGTGCCTTGGGAACAAGGTGTTGAAATGTACTTAGCCATGCGCCGTGCGGGTAAAGATGTGGTGTTCTTGCAATACGAGGATGAGCCGCATCACTTGAAAAAGTACCCGAACAAGCTCGATTACAGCATTCGCATGATGCAATATTTCGACCATTATCTGAAGGGAAAACCTGCGCCAGAATGGCTCAGCAAAGGTGAAGCCTATGTTGAGTATAAGGCCGATGATGAATAGGAAATTGGCTTAGTTGTTTTACAATTGAGTCAATTCGTTGATTGTCAAAATAAAAACGCCACCGATTCGGTGGCGTTTTTATTTAACTGTCAGTCGTATTTATTTACTGGTTAATGTCTCTTGGGCAGAGCTGAGGGCTGTGTCAGTATCAGCATCGAGATATTGCTTATAGGTATCTTGGCCCCAAGCAATCAATTGATCATTTTTAAAAATAAGTGGGGTACATTCCTCTTTCGTGGTCACACCGTCTGATTTTTCATGGTGAGTGCGATAAAAGAGCACCTGTAGCTTGGTTTCTTTTACGGCTTTGGCCTCTGAAAAGTCAGCTTTACCTAGTAACTGTTTTACTGAAACGATATTTTGCCCTAGCGCTAACTCGTTCATTTTTTGGCTGTTATAGGACTGTCGGTCCTCCCAACTCATGTCATCTGGCGTAGGTTCATAAACGAGTACCACCACAGCGACAAAGGCGACGTAGGCGGCGAAAATGCTACCGATGATTACCGAAACTTTTGATTTCATTTACAGTTATTCCTTTACCTCATTAAATGAGTCACGTTATTACGTCCATAAAATACGCTTTTGTTGTTCTAAGGTAAATGCGTTAATTGCAACTTTATATTAACAGATGTTTAGGCTGGATTGATTGGGTTTTCAGGCAGGCAGTTATTATCAGGCAAGGAGTTCATCACGCGAAAATCTTTTAAATTAATATTGAGTGGCAGGTCTGTTTGTAACTGTGCGAGCTTATAGCTGAGTCTTGCCATCTCCTTACCTTCGGCAAGTTTTTTGGCTTGTTTAGCGCCTAAGTTAGATAGCGATGAAAACAAGGTTGGTAAGCTTCTAAAGGTTTTCAATAATTCGGCAGCCGACTTAGGGCCTATGCCCGCAATACCAGGAATTTTATTACCGCTGTCGCCCGCTAATGCCATCAAGTCGAGAAATTGACTGCGTTCGACACCGAGTTTTTGTTCCAATGCAGCGATATCTAAGTACTGCTGATTAAAGTGATCCCACTGGCTGATTTGGCGATGATTAAGCTGACTAAACCCTTTGTCGGTGGACACTATAATGGCTTCACCCTGCGCTTTGGCGGTTTTTATCGCTAGAGTGGCAATCACATCATCAGCTTCAGCCGCCGCATAAATAGAGCCAATGTTCATCATGGTTAAGTGATCTTGCAGCGCAGCAAGGCCTTTTGCCAGCGGCTCCGGCATAGGTTTACGGCCTTTCTTATAATCGGGGTAAAGCTGTTTACGCCATGAGACTTCATCCCCATCCCACACGATAGCTACATGGGTTGGGCGGTGCACACGCAGCAGTTTAGTGCACGTCAAACTGACGCGCTCTGTGAGGCTTTGCATATCGGATTCATCGGGGATCGCCGCATAGATGCGGCGAACCAAGTTGAGACCATCGATGATTAAAAACTTGTTCATGGGGTGTTGTTGCTTCGCTCTCTATTTCACTATTTGATAGCAAGGAATATAGGCGCTTCCTGGAAGCTTCATTCTTTGTTGTTGTACAAATGCACTTAAGAGTTTATCCATCATATCCATGAGCTTAGGATCGCCTTTTAATTGGAAGGGTCCATCACGCTCTATGTGCTTGATTGTTTCCGACTTGACGTTACCCGCCACTATACCCGAAAACGCTTTACGCAGGTTGGCGGCTAATTCGGCTTTGTTGGTTTGGAAGTGTAGATCTAAGTTTGCCATCACTTCGTGGCTTGGGATAAAAGGTAACTGAAACTCAGATTCAATCTTCAGTGCCCACTGATATTGGTAAGCATCACCCGTTGAGCGGCGATAGGCTTTTACTTGCTCCATTCCTTGCTTCATGATGCGTGCCACTTCAGTGGGATTATCTATGATAATTTGGTACTTTTTCTGAGCTTCGGGTCCTAAGGTTGAGGCAATAAACTCATCAATCTTAATGAAGTAATCTGCGCTCTCCGTTGGGCCTGTGAGTATCAGCGGGAAAGGCGTTTGTTGGTTTTCTTCGTTAAGTAAAATACCCAATATATAGAGCAATTCTTCAGCCGTGCCAGCACCGCCAGGGAAGATAATAATGCCGTGGCCTAAGCGCACGAAAGCTTCGAGGCGCTTTTCAATATCGGGTAAAATCACCAGTTCATTGACTATTTGATTCGGTGGCTCGGCGGCAATAATACTTGGTTCAGTTAAACCAATATATCGTGCATTTTTAATCCGTTGCTTGGCATGGCCTATCGCCGCACCTTTCATCGGACCTTCCATCGCACCAGGACCACAGCCTGTACAAATATCTAATTCCCTCAGGCCAAGTTGATAACCTACCTCACGTGTGTACTGGTATTCGATGGCATTAATACTGTGTCCGCCCCAACAGACGACCACATTAGGGTCTTTCATTGGTGCTATCGCCCGCGCATTACGCAGAATATCAAACACCACATTGGTGATATGGTGGGCATTGGTCAGATTAATGTGTTTTAGTGAGTCATATCTATCACTGATATAAAGGATATCGCGTAAGACTGAGAACAGATGCTCTTGAATTCCCGTGATAATTTGACCATCGACAAAGGCTTGTTCGGGGGGATTGATCAGTTCTAATTTTACACCGCGCTCCCGTTGTAGAACGTTGATGTCGAAATCATGGTATTGCTCGAATAGGGCTTTAGAGTTGTCGGTTTTTAAACCCGCGGCAAGCACTGCTAAGGAGCAGTTGCGGTACAGTTGGTATAGGGCACTTTTGGCACTATTTTTGAGTCGATCAACTTCAAGTTGCGAAAGCTGATCCATGCTGCCTTTTGGGCTGACTTTTACTATCATTTACCACTCCTTCGTCATGACAGGAGTGATTAGAGGAGGCGTATAGTGGGGCTTAATTATACGTCAATCACAACCCTGTCTCTACTTTCGTGTTTCGCTTTGTAGAGTGCTGCATCGGCGCGTTCAAAGGTCTCATGTATGAGTTCACTTCCCATAACTTGCGCAGCCCCTATAGATACTGTAACTGTAATTCTCTGATTTTTAAATTTAAATGGAATATTTTTTACTTTCTCGCGCACTCTGTTTAAAAGTTGAGCGATATCAGCAGGGGCCACATCAGGTAATAGCAGTACAAATTCTTCACCGCCATAGCGGGCTACAAATTCTGTATCTCGCAGGGAGTTTTTCAATGCCATTGCTATAACTTGCAAGGTTTTATCACCTGTACTGTGACCAAAACTGTCGTTGATGGTTTTGAAGTGATCGATATCGGCAACGGCAACCCACAACGGGGACTTATGCCGTTGATAGTTACGGTATTCTAGCTCCATGCGCTCTTCTAATGCAGCACGGTTAGGCAATTGAGTTAAGCTGTCGAGTAAGTTGAGTTTTTGTTGTTCAAACAAACGCTCTTTGTAGGTGTTAGCCTCACTACTTAACTCATTAAGCTCTTTGCGCATTGTCTCCATCGACTTGCGCAGCAGAGCTTGCTCTCTTTGCTCTAGGGCTTCTTTACGGGCTAATGCCGAGCGGATAGAGTTAAGTTGCTCTGTTAGTTGAGCTTTAAGGTCAACGACGTCTTCCACATCGATAATGATTTCACCGGCGTTATCGACGCGGGTGTTAATCTCACGATTCAGCTGGGTTTTTAATTGGAAGCTACGTTGATTGTGATTGTAAGACTCGCTCACCACCTCACGTACCGCGGCTAAGGCATCGTTGAGGGCAAACAAAAACTCTTGGGATGCCGATTTCTCGCGGGCGATATTATCAAGCAATAACGCTAAAATGGTTTGGTAGGCTTCGAGCAAGCTATCAACTTCAATCTCAGAAGAGAGTACTTCTTTGATCACTAATACTTGGTCACGTTGATCTTTACGGAACTCGATTTCCGAAATCATCTGTGCCAGCTCATGTGCTAGCTGCCTGTGCTTTGGTAAGACATCAAGCTTTTCAGATTCGCTAAATTGTAGCTGTAATATGGTTTCGTAGAAGCCAATGATTTGCTTAACTTTAGGTATATATTCCCACACAGTATGAAAAGGTTTAGCCAGATCTTGCTTGAAGTAATTGACTTCTTTTTTGAGCTTTTCAGGTGCAGAGTTAACGCGTTGGATCTGACGGATCACCTGTGACAAACCAGTACGACTCTCTTCGAGTTGTACCATCACATGGTGATATTGGCCTTTTAGCAGGCGCTCGACATCAACTAATTCTGGCAATGCCTCATCGACTCGCTCAAACGTATTTAAGTTATGGCGCAGTTTGGCGAGTTTATTATCCAGCTCAAGATTTTGCCCTTTACAGGCGAGGCTTAAGTGACCAATAAATTGGAGTAATGTCTGTAACTTTGCATTTCTATCTTCATTAACTTCATCAAGGGCAAGTTTGGCCGAATGGAGTTTCTGTTGCAGCAAGGCAAGTTGTGAAACTGTAGCGCTTGAATCCTTCATCCTGAGTATTGTCCTAACTCTGCAAGGCTAAAAAACATGACAATCCTATGTCCAGATTAGCTGTTAACTCATATGATACTAATGTTATAACACTGGGCGTAGAGTGCAAATGCGATTTGCCTGTGACTCTGTGATTAATTACCGATATTGATCAAATATTTTCCAGTAATTGCCTATCTTGGTTATTTTCCCAGCAAGGCCAGCGAATATCCTCTTTATTGCCGTTGGTCTCTAATCTGATTAATCCACGCTCAATGCCTTTTTCAAGGTGCAAAAATAACGGATTTGCAAATAAGCTCAAAGGAACAAAGTCGAGGGCTCTGAGAGCGACATAATAGTCGTTATTGCCACTTAAACTACGGGCACAGGCAAGCGCCATCTGCACTGTTTCAAATTTTAATTTCGCGGCCATTTTAATTTCTGATTTCGCTAAAAGTGGCAAATGCGCAAAGCCAAGACGGAAATGATGTGTGATTTGCTGTTCATCGAGTTTCAGGCGTACTTGGCTGAGTATTTGTGTCGGCTCAATAGGTTGCGTGAACCGAACCGCAAATACCCCTTGGCGTACCACATAAACAGATGCTGCAAGTGCATCCGTTAGATGATTGGCAATTTGCGCTGTTACTGCATCACTAAAATATTGGCCATAGTCCAGATCCGCCGTAAGTTGGGTGGGAAAGGCCATAATCGCGAGTGCCGTTGTGGATTTCTGACTTTGATTATGGCTTAAGTGCGCTAATAATGCGGCATACCCTAAATTGTGAGTGAAGGGTTCCTGCAGCGTTAATTGAGTTAATGCCGCGTTTTTAGCCATTATTTTGCGACGATTTTGTAGCATGAAAATAATCACGAGCAGCAAGAGTCCGGCAATAAGGCTGCAAATGAGCAGTAGCGTGTGAGTGTTGTTGCTTTCTTTCACTGTCTCAACGAGTTTTCCCTGTAGCATGTTGAGCTCAAGTTTAAGCTGTTGCTCTGCAAGGGCAGAGGCCGACACTGGGGAGTCTTTATCAGTCTCGGCAGGCTTTTTACCTAGCTCAATGATACGGGCTTGGGCATCGATGGTTTTTGATAATTCACCTAATTTCTTCGCCGCCGAGGCGATAAGGGTGAGTGCGGATTTTTGTTCATCGACCAGTTTTAAATCGACCGCGAGTGCTAATGCGATATCGGCATGGGCCATCATCAGCGGCCAATCTTGGTTGGTTTGGGCGATTTCACCAATTAAGAGTTCGTTATAAACTTGATAGTGATGGCTTTGTTTTTCTTTGAATATTTGATTGGCCATCAGTAAATATTTTAAGGCGTTAACATTGTCTTTAATATTTGAGTAGGCTTGTCCTAAATTATGGAAATTAAGGCCCTGTGCGATGTAGTTACCGCGTTTTGCATCTAATTGCTGGGCATTTAGGTAGTAATCAATCGCTTTATGCCAATCCCCTTGTTCGCCATAGACCATAGCGATCACTGTCATACAACTTGAAAGATAAGTGTCATTGCCCATTTTTTTAAAGCCAGCCGCGGCTTCATGAGCGTTTTTAAGCGCTTCATCCCACTGCTTTAAGTCACGGTATACCTTAGAAAGTTGTAATTGCAGATTGGTCTTCATTGAAGGGTAATTAGAACGATTAGAGATCCGAATCGCTTCACTATAATGCTGTAATGATTTTGTAAGCTGCTGATTAAAATTGTAATAAAAGCCAAGCCTCGCTTCAGCCGCCGCGATTAAGTAATCGTTTCTGAGTTTATAGGCAATGTCGCGGTATGTGTGGAAGTGCATCAGTGCTGGCACTTCCTGGCGGATCAATAAATGTAAGCCACCTAGATGTTCATGAATATTGTGTTTAAGAATTAATGCTTCGATGTCATAGCTGTCGTTGATGCGGGTGAGCGCTTCATTATAAAGACCAATCGCTTCTTGATATTTCTGTTCCGTACGGCCAAGGTAACGGCCATTTAACATGGCGACCATTGCAAGTTCGTAGGGCGATTGCGCCGCAGTCGATAGGAGTTCAATCAAGCTTTTTGCGTTTTGAAAATCGACCTTGGTTTTAACGTTTGGCTCCATATTGAGGCGGGCCAGTAAATACAAAATCTGTTCAAATTCGAGTGGATTGTAGCCTTGCTCTTGGGCTGCGCGCTCAAATTGGTCACGGTTTTGAAAAGCGAGGGGAAAGGAAATTGTTTTGTTGAGCGCATCATACATTTGCTGCGGTGATTCTCTTAACTCAACCTCATCCGCTTCGAGATCTCGGCTTTGGACTGTAAAAGGCAGTGACAGCAACAGAGTAAATAAAATAACCGTGAGTTTTTGCATTTGAACTGTGATTCCTCATTCCTTTAGTCAAGGAACTTATTTTGTTAGCTTTTGTTAGCGCCTAATGAGGATGCTACATCGACTTGTTATACTTGGAAAAATCATAAGAAGCATAATAACAGAAGGAAGCAAGAGTGAAACCCAACAGACTATCAATCTTGATATTGAGCGCATTATTTTCGGGTCAAGTATTGGCCGATGTGAAATACCAAATCGACCTTATTAAGCCCGAACACCATATTGCCCAAGTGAGTGTCACTTTTCCTGAAGTGAAGACGAACGATTTTACGGTGAATCTCCCTGTGTGGCGGACGGGCAAATATCAAGTATTGCCTTTGGCCGATGGTGTGCGCTTATTTAGTGCTAAAGATAGTCAAGGTCATGAACTGCAATGGAAGCGCACCGCGAGCGGTGAATGGCAAGTGGCGCTCACGCAGCCAACCCGTGTTACCGTCAGTTATCAATTGTACGCTAATGAATTAGGCCAAAGGGTGCGCCATATTGACGCGAGCCATGCCTATTTGGATGCTAGCGGTGTGTTCATGTACAGTCCGCAATTTCGCTCTGAACCAATATCCGTAGAATTAAAAGTGCCTAAAAATTGGCAAAGTTACTCTGGGATGTCATCGGGTAAGGCCGCTCATTCCTTTATTGCCCCTAATTATGATGTGTTGATCGACTCCCCGATTGAAACTGGTGTGAGTACCCATAAACAATTTAGTGCTAATGGTAAAAACTATGAATTGGTGTTTTGGGGTGAAGGTAACTATGACACGGATAAAATAGTAAAAGATCTTAAAGCCTTAAGCGGTCAAGCCAAGGTGATTTGGGATGATTATCCTTTTGATCGTTATGTTTATATGGTGCATGCAACGAGTGGTGCCAGTGGTGCGACTGAACATTTAAACTCTACTGTCATTCAGCTGCCGCGCTTTAGTTTCCGTGAACGCAAGGACTACCTGCGCTTTATTAGCACGGCATCCCATGAGTTTATCCATACCTGGAACGTGAAGGCTTATCGCCCAGAGGGATTAGTTCCCTACGATTATCAACATGAAAATATGACGGAATTACTGTGGATGGCCGAAGGATCTACCAGTTATTTTCAAGATCAGTTGCTGTTGCGGGCAGGAGTCATAACAGTTAAAGAGTTCCTCGAAGATTTAGCCAAGCGCGTCGAGAAAAACCAACTCAATCCAGGTCGTGAAACTCAATCTGTGGCAGAGGCGAGTGCGGGGGAGTGGAGCAGTATCGGTGGCGATTATGCCATTAACCACAGTGTAAATATTTACTCAGAGGGCTACTTAACCTCTTTAGCCTTAGATTTTTCATTGCTGCAAGACTCCGAGCTTAAGTATTCATATCGCGATGTGCACCGTCGTTTATATCAAGAACATCGCGTACCAAAAGGCTATGGTGTTAGTGATGTTCAGTACATTCTTAAAGACTTATCCGGCAAAGATTATGCACCTTGGTGGCAAGCCAATGTGAATAGTCCCATGAGTTTAGATTTCCCAGAATTATTATCACAGGCAGGGTTAAATCTGTCCTATGGTAAAGATTCAAAAGCTGAGGCATTTGCGGGAATGACCTTGAGCAGTACCCATGGCTCTTTAGTGTTAGACCAAGTGTTGCGTAATGGTCCTGCTTGGCAAGCGGGCATAGTTACGGGGGATGAAGTATTGGCGATTAATGGTCTCAAGGTGACTGCTGCGGGTTTCTATAAGCGCATCAAAGACTTTAAGGTTGGCGATAGTGTAGAGGTGGTATTATTTAGCAACGATAAAATCAAGCAAGTACAGCTCATCCTTGGCGAGCAGCAAAGCGGTAAGCTAGTGCTCAAGGGGGATGCAAAAGCGACTAAACAGCAAAAAGCTTTCTTCAAGACTTGGTTAGGCATTGATTGGCCGTTTGACAATAAAGGCGAGTTAGCGACTAAAGCTTAATGTGGTTATGACTTCATCTTTAGCATCTAAATGCCTTTGTTTTAAAGCCACCTAAAGTAAAATCGTCATAAAAAAGGCGCAACCATTATTTTGATGGGGGCGCCTTTTCTTATCTTGTACGGCTCAGTCTAACAAGCGAGTTGCAGATCTCGTCTGCTTAACGAGTTTTGCTTAAACTTGTGCGTCTTCGAGTCCACCAAGGGCGGCCACGAGTGCATGCATCAAGGCGACTAACTCGCTGCCCATTAGGGCAAAGTCTGCATCTAAACGAGCCATAGGATCGTCAGTGCCGACTTCATCGTTCCCTGCTCTAAATTCTTCAGAGAATTTAAGGCGCTTCACGCTGGCATCTGATTGCAATAATAGTGCAATCGATTGGCCGAAATGCAGTGCTAACTTGTGTACTTGCTTACCTGTTGCTAAGTGAGCTAACACTTCGTCTTCTTTCAAATCCTGCTGTTTAAAGCGCACAATTCCGCCTTCATCAGCTTCAGATTTAAGCTCGGCTTCGTCTTGCATTTCAAAGGGTAATGGTGCGCTGCCAAGTTTTAACCATTCAGTTAAATTGGATTCGACTGGCGCTTTAAAGCTCAGTGGGATCACAGGTAAACTGCCGAGAGCTTTACGTAATAACGCTAATAATTCTTCGGCCTTAGTGGCACTTGAACTATCAACGAGGATCATTTCTAGCTCAGGCAAAATCAAGGCGTGGGTTTGGCTTCGGCGCGAGAAAGCGCGTGGCAGCAGGCTAGTGATGATTTCATCTTTTAGCGCATCTTTTTCTTTTTTCGCCAGTTTACGATTTTCTTCATCTTCAATGAGAGCCACTTTTTCTTCTAAGGCTTCTTTGATGACTTGGCCTGGCAGAATTTTCTCTTCTTTAGTCACGCAGATCAGATGACGATTGTCAGCGCTATGGACCAAAGAACTGCCTTTTTTGCCTAACGCATTTGAGAAACCAAATTTACTGACATCTTGGCTTGAGCAGGGGGAGAAAGTGAAATCGGCCAACGCAGTTTCTAGCGCTTCGGTTTCGACGGCAAAAGGTTTATTGAAACGATAAAGAGTAAGATTTTTAAACCACATAAGAGGCGCTCATTGAAAATTAAAGTGGCAGTTTACGGCATAGTTTGGACGGGGTAAACCTGTGTTCAATAGCTGATTTTTAACTGAGGATCAGAATTCATTAAACTGTAACATAATAATTAGCTTAGCTGCAGCCTGCATTTTTACTGGGTTTTATGCCTGGCTTCTCGTCAGCTTTTTTGCACACCAACGTTAATGGTCACAATTGAAATAAAATTGAAACACATTCATTGCAAACTTTCGGTCGTTCCAAACCAATAACCAAGACGAACATAACGTCGAAAGGATTAAATGATGAACGTTTTTTGTAAAACTCTACTTGCTTCTGCGCTAGCTTCTGCAACTCTGGCTTCAGCTAATGCCGCTGAGCCACTGACTGTTTATGGTAAGTTGAATGTCACTGCTCAATCAAATGATGAGAAAGGTGATGCTACAACAACTATTCAAAGTAATGCTTCTCGTTTTGGTGTGAAGGGTGATTTTGCGCTGTCTAGCTCGCTGGAAGCTTTCTACACAGTGGAATATCAAGTTGATACAGGTGCAGCATCAAGCGATAACTTTACTGCACGTAACCAATTTGTTGGTTTGAAAGGCGCATTTGGTTCGTTCTCTGTGGGTCGTAATGATACCTTGTTGAAAATTTCTCAAGGTGATGTTGATCAGTTTAACGACCTTTCAGGTGACTTAGGTAAGCTGTTCAAGGGTGAAGTTCGCGCTGCTCAAACGGCGACTTACCTTACGCCTTCCTTTGGTGATTTTGTATTTGGTGTTACCTATGTTGCCGAAGGAAATGATGTAAAAGGTCAATTTGCTCAAGATGGTTTTAGCTTAGCGGCCATGTATGGTGATGCGAAACTGAAGAAAACGCCAGTTTATGCATCTCTTGCTTATGACTCAGATGTGTCTGGATATGAGATTGTTCGTGCCAGCTTACAAGCTAAGTTAGCTGGTATTAAACTGGGTGGTATGTACCAGCAACAAGAGCAAACCTATAAATTTGATTCTGCAACGTCGATGCCAGTCGAAGTCACTGCAGAAAGTGCTAACGGCTATCTATTAAGCGCTGCCTATGATATCGATGCTGTTACTTTAAAAGCTCAGTTCCAAGATATGGAAGAACTTGGTGATTCATGGTCGGTAGGTGCAGACTACAGCTTAGGTAAGCCAACTAAACTATTCGCTTTCTACACGAACCGTTCGTTAGAAGCGTCTACAGATGATGACAAATACATTGGTGTTGGCTTAGAACACAAATTCTAAATCCAGCATTAAAACTCAATTAAGGAGGCATATAGCCTCCTTTTTTATTGCTATAAACAAACAGTTATATAAACTTATTATGACAAATATTACTACTATATAGCTCAAGCGGCGTGCTTATTCATAAATCTGTAATAAAAATGACTAATAATAGCCGTGTTGACATTCACTGACAGAAAATCACTTATGACTGCAAGGATATTGATAGTAGAAGACGAGTTGGCCATCCGCGAGATGCTGACTTTTGTAATGGAACAGCATGGGTTTACAACCTCTGCGGCGGAAGATTTTGATTCGGCCATTGCGCTGCTAAAGGAGCCTTACCCCGATCTGATTTTATTGGATTGGATGTTTCCTGGCGGAAGTGGTATTCAATTGGCGAAACGCTTAAAGCAAGATGAGTTTACGCGCCAAATTCCGATCATTATGTTAACCGCCCGCGGTGAAGAGGAAGATAAAGTCAAAGGCCTCGAAGTTGGCGCCGATGATTACATCACTAAACCTTTTTCCCCTAAAGAGCTGGTCGCACGTATTAAGGCCGTATTGCGTCGCAGTGCACCGACTCGTTTAGAAGAAACCATTGATGTACAGGGCTTAATGCTCGATCCTGTGAGTCACAGGGTGAGTGTGGGTGAAACTGTATTAGATATGGGCCCAACCGAATTTCGTTTATTACACTTTTTCATGACCCATCCTGAGCGTGTTTACAGCCGTGAACAGCTGCTCGATAATGTGTGGGGCACCAATGTGTATGTTGAAGACAGAACCGTTGACGTGCATATCAGACGCCTTCGTAAAGCCGTTGAAGAGTCTGGTCATGATCGCTTGATCCAAACGGTTCGTGGTGCTGGTTATCGTTTCTCTACACGCATTTAGTGCTGAATAACTGTTAGGCACAAGTTAGCTTTTACGCTATCTTGTGCTCCTCTTATTTAGCCTGATGTTTGGGTTTATTTATGTCTGACTCTTATTCAGGGTATCGGTTGTTTACGCGCTTAGGTTTATATCTACTGCTTTGCGCGCTAATAGGTTTATTGGTAGGGAAACTTCTCTGGATACTCTTTATCGGCACACTAGGGTTAGTTTGCTGGCATTACCGACAATTATCACGGCTTAACTTTTGGTTATGGCGGGATAGGAAACTCACGCCGCCGCAGGGCAGTGGGAGCTGGGAAGGTGTATTTAACGGTATTTATCGCCTTCAAGGGAAGAATCGTCGACGAGTCGGTCAACTGGCCGCACTGCTGGCACGATTTCGTCAAGGTGCTGAGGCGTTACCCGATGCCGCTGTCGTGCTTGATTCAGAGCATAATATTTTATGGTGCAACAAGTTAGCGCAACTCATTCTCGGTTTTGTGTGGCCACAGGATAATGGTCAACGAATCGATAATTTAATCCGTCATCCTGATTTTTCTGCTTACATTAAATCTGCACAATACAAAGAGCCGCTGGAGTTACCTTCGCCAGTATCGGATAGGCGTTTGCTTGAAATCCGTATCATGGCTTACGGTGACAGGCAGCTACTGTTAATTGCGCGGGATATCACTCGTATACGTCAGCTTGAGGGAATGCGAAAAGAGTTTGTCGCGAATGTGTCGCATGAATTAAAAACGCCGCTCACTGTGCTACAGGGTTACCTCGAAATGATGCAAAGCATGGCTGAGCCTGATTCGATGAACGTCAAGCCGTTAGCATTGATGCAGCAGCAGACACGACGAATGCAATCTATGGTCGAACAGCTATTGATGTTATCGCGAATTGAAGATGCGGCGGATATTAACCTCGAAAACACTGTGAATATGACGCAGTTGATGGAGGTGCTCAAGGAGGAAGCTAAGGCGCTGGCACAAGATAAGTATGAATTGAGTTTCTATTGTGAGCCTGGACTTGATTCTCACGGCAATGAATTGCAGCTGAGAAGTGCCTGTTCTAACTTGATTTCTAATGCGATTCGTTACACAGAACCTGGCGGGAAAATTACAGTGCAGTGGTGCAGTGTGGCTACGGGTGCCATCTTTAGCGTAACGGATACGGGTGAAGGTATTGCGGCTCAGCATATTGGTCGATTAACGGAACGCTTTTATCGGGTAGACAGTGCGCGCTCAAGGCAAACTGGTGGTAGTGGTTTAGGTTTAGCGATAGTAAAACATGCGCTTAACCACCATCACAGTAAGCTTAAAATCAGCAGTGAAGTCGGTAAAGGCAGTACTTTTAGCTTTATTATCCCTTTGCATCTTATCGAACGTAAGAAATAGTATGTGTGAGTGAAATATTTACAATAAATATTAAAAACAGGCCATTAGGGCCTGTTTTTGTTTCTAGGTTTATTGAGTCTTTATTATACCAATAGTATTAAATATCTGTTCATTCAGCGGGGATTCAACGCGCTTTAGACAAGGCGAAGGCTTGAAGGCAGAGTGGTGCTCTGTCGAAAGCCTTTAACGCAGTATAAAGCGCGTTGCCATGTAGTAAACATCAGCCGCCCTTCGGGAGCCACACAGGCATCCCACTCTGGTGTTGCATTGACTTAAAATGGCATGACCATTTCTGCGTCAATGCGCCTTGGATTGAAATGCCTGTGAGGCTCTGAACTGATTAGATATTTAATGTGATTGGTATTAATGACAGAAAAAAGCGATAAATAGTGCATTGTCATTTAAGTGTCATATCACGGACATAGAATTGTCATTGTAGCGATTGATACTGGCTGCGTCTGAAGAAACTTAAGTTACAAATTAGTTAGCTTACTACTGGAGCACATAATGAAACTGAAAAAGCTTGTCGGCGCGATTACTCTAACAGCCGCTGGTGTATTCTCTGCCACTGCGATGGCATCGATTGATCCATCTCTGCCTACTTATGAAAAAGCGAGCGGTGTATCTGGCAACTTATCATCTGTAGGGTCAGATACCTTAGCCAACATGATGACACTTTGGGCAGAAGAATTTAAACAAATGTACCCTAACGTCAACATTCAGATCCAAGCGGCGGGTTCTTCTACTGCGCCACCAGCGTTGACTGAAGGTACTTCACAGTTCGGTCCTATGAGCCGTAAGATGAAGCCTAATGAAGTTGAAGCGTTCGAAAAGCATTTTGGTTATAAGCCAACTGCGATTCGTGTAGCTATCGATGCTTTAGCCGTATTCGTGCACAAAGATAACCCAATCAAAGGCTTAAGCGTTGAGCAAGTTGATGGCATTTTTTCTTCAACTCACAAATGTGGTAGCAGTGACATCCAACGTTGGGGCGATTTAGGCTTAGACGGTAACTGGTCTGCCAAAGACGTTCAACTTTACGGTCGCAACTCAGTATCGGGCACTTACGGTTACTTTAAAGAGCACGCGCTTTGTAAAGGTGACTTTAAAGCTAACGTAAACGAGCAACCTGGTTCAGCTTCTGTTGTGCAATCTGTTTCTCAATCTCTGAATGCGATTGGCTACTCAGGTATCGGTTACAAAACTGCAGGTGTTAAAGCTGTTGCCATCGCTAAGAAAGGCAATGAGTTTATCGAAGCTACAGCTGAAAACGCGGCTAATGGTACTTACCCACTATCACGTTACTTATACGTTTACGTGAACAAGCAACCAAACAAAGACTTAGCACCAATGGAAAAAGAATTCCTGCGTTATGTGTTGTCTAAGCAAGGTCAGCAAGTGGTAGAAAAAGACGGTTATGTACCTGTGCCTAATAGCGTAGTTGCTAAAGATTTAGAGCAAGTAGGTATTCGCTTGTAAGCCAAACGGCTTGTTAATCAAGGACCTCTCAGGAGGTCCTTTTTGTTTTTGTGGTTTTAAATGTGTGATGATGTCAGGTTTAGACCAAATTAAAGACATAAAAAAAGCAACCTAAGTAGGTTGCTGTAAATTCCAATTCGGAATCTTGGGACGGTCGCGCTAGAAACCATCTAAAGGAGAATGATGATGAACGAAGAAACTCATTACAAAGATTCGGTTCATAATATCTGACTCAGCATCATCAAATTAGTTCAGGGAAAGTGCGAAATATTTTAAATAATTTTGCATTTTGTTTTTATAAAAAGAGACTGACTCGATTTTTGCCAAGTTTGCACGTCTCAATTTTAGCTGCTTCTACTGTGACTACCGATAAATCCAGCAAGCTAGAGATAGCTTATTGCAAACTCGGTACCTACACCCAAAGATGAACTGTTACAAAAAACTTGTTCCTAAGGAGCTCTAGAGCTCAGTTACGATTTGCCTCTGAGTAAATTTGCAGTCGATAATACCTCCCAATGATTAGTGATAAGTTATCAAGCCCGTCACCACAGCAAGGTAACTCATAACTCACTATTTAGAACATACCGCTCAAAACTTGAATATCGAGGCGACAGTGTTGCAACCAACTAAGAGTACATTAGCTGATGTAGCCCCTTGGGATTTAACCCGAGATTACCATTCTTTTGCGAATACCGAACAAGTGCAAGTGACCCATGTCTCTTTGGATGTCATGGTGGATTTTGACGCGCAGCGTCTTTTCGCTAAAGCGACGCTGTCCTTGGATTTTCTTGAGTGTGATGTAACAGAGCTTTGGCTTGATAGTCGAGATCTAACCATACTCGCTGTGACTTGTTTTAATGCTACAGAGGGGGTGAATGCATTAACAGAAATGGATGAAGAACCGCTCGACTTTGTGTTTAATGAAGCTGACCCCATACTCGGGCAAAAATTGTGTATCACTTTACCTGCATTTCTTTGCAAGCTGGTTTGTATTCACTATCAAACCTCGCCGTCCGCCCAAGGATTACAGTGGCTAGCGCCTGAGCAAACCGCGGGTAAACAGTTACCTTACCTCTTTAGTCAATCGCAACCGATCAATGCCCGCAGTTGGATCCCATTACAAGATACGCCTAAGGCGCGGATCACTTTTGATGCTAAGGTGCAAGTGCCCAAAGGCATGCGCGCCGTTATGAGCGCGATGAATCATCCCGATACGCCACTTAATGGTGTGTTTCACTTTGAGATGGAACAGCCTATTCCGACCCATTTAATGGCCTTGGCTGTGGGTGATATTGCCTTTCAAGCGATAGGTCCAAGATGCGGCGTGTATACCGAGCCGAGCATGCTAGCGGCCGCCGCAAAAGAGTTTGAAGATACTGAACACATGCTCGATGTTGCCGAGTCATTGTTAGGTCCTTACGTATGGGGCCGCTATGACATGATTATCTTGCCGCCGAGTTTCCCATTCGGTGGAATGGAAAATCCGCGTTTAGCCTTTTTAACGCCCACACTCATTGCTGGTGATAAAAGCTTAGTGTCAACCGTTGCCCATGAGTTAGCGCATTCTTGGACGGGCAATTTGGTCAGTAATGCGACTTGGCGTGATCTCTGGTTAAACGAAGGTTTCACGACCTATTTTACTAACCGTATTGTCGAGGCTGTCTACGGCAAAGAACAGGCAGAATTAGAATGGGTAATAGAGTTTGGTCGCTTAAAAGAAGAAATAGCATCTTTGCCTAAGGATAAGCAAACTTTACCCGCTAATGTGCAGCAGGACGATCCTAATCTTGCCTTTAATCGTTTTACTTATGATAAGGCTTCGATGTTTGTCCATGATTTAGAGCGTAGGCTAGGGCGAGTAGAATTTGATAAATTTTTACTCACTTATGTGAATCATTTTGCGTTTAAAGCCATTACCACCGAAGTGTTTGTCGAGTACGCAAAACAAACTTTACTGCAATTACATGCAGATAAAATCACTGAAGCTGAACTATTAACGTGGATTTATGGTGAAGGCTTACCTGAGGGCTATTGCGGACCAACATCCATGAGTTTAGATAAAGTCGATGATGCGCTGGCGTGTTTTTTACAGGGAACAGCAGCGGGCCGATTAAGCGTTAAAGATTGGCGAGTGCACCATTGGCAATATTTTCTGACCCAATTACCTGAAGTCGTTAGTCAAGTTCAATTGATGGATCTGGATGAAACCTTCCAATTAACCCAATCGACTAATGCAGAAATTGCCTGTGATTGGTTTCGAGTCGCGATTCGTAATCATTATGATCCTGTGTTGCCGGCATTAAGTGCCTATTTAGTGCGTATTGGACGCGGTAAATTTGTGCGGCCACTCTATGCTGAGTTACAAATTGCGGGATATCACTCTGAATTAAAAGACATCTATACAAAGGCTCGTGCAGGCTATCATCCTTCGATTCAAGTTCAATTGGACAAATCACTCAGCTTATAGAAATTTAGGTAAAAAAAATGGCAACCTATTGGTTGCCACAAAGAAATCAGTGTGGGATACAAATAGAATTCAATGCGCTAGCGTGTTTTCTATTGTGTCCCAAAAGGGAGATGATGATGAACGACCAACCAATTCGACTCAATGCGATAAAACAGAAACTGTGTCATTTGAGGGTATGAAACTGCGACTTCACATATTTCATTCTCAAGGTGCATTTAATCTTATCTGTTAATCCTTACCTATACTCAGAGTCACCATTTTTAATTAAGTTCACTGATATCAGAAAAAAATCCCAAAAAGTTTAAAAAAGATTTTATGGGACATTTTTCTGGGGAATACTGAGTACTCACACTTAAGTGTTACATTTTTTCTACATTAAAATCATGGTGATAAAAAATTAAACGCGTGTCAGTTTATTAATCTATAAGCTAGCGTTAGCGCTTGTTGAAATTTGAGTAAAAAAA
Source organism: Shewanella sp. NKUCC05_KAH (assembly GCF_019345585.1). Taxonomy (NCBI): domain Bacteria; kingdom Pseudomonadati; phylum Pseudomonadota; class Gammaproteobacteria; order Alteromonadales; family Shewanellaceae; genus Shewanella; species Shewanella sp. NKUCC05_KAH. The sequence goes on along the minus strand of NZ_JAHKQZ010000006.1, from coordinate 169,259 downwards.
ATGGCAACCTAAGGTTGCCACAAGGAAATCAGTGCGGGATACAAATAGAATTCAGTGCGCTAGCGTGTTTTCTATTGCGTCCCAAAAGGGAGATGATGATGAACGACCAACCAATTCGACTCAATGCGATAAAACAGAAACTGTGTCATTTGAGTGCATGAAACTGCGACTTCACATATTTCATTCTCAAGGTGCATTTAATCTTATCCGTTAATCCTTACCTATACTCAGAGTCGCCATTTTTAATTAAGTTCACCGATATCAGAAAAAAGACAAAAAAAGTTTTTGAGAGATATTGCGTGCTCAAACTTGGTTGTTACATTTGTTTTACATCTAAATTGAAGGGATAAAAAAAGGCAACCTAATGGTTGCCTAATGACCTATTCCTAGGTCAAGGGGACTGCGCTAGAAGCCCCTGGGAGATGATGAACATGAAAAAGACATTCACTGTTCAATACATTTGAGGGGCCTTGTACGGTTAAAGTTCCATAAAAAAATTAAAATAAATCTAAATTTTTATAAACTGCAAGATTTCAAATAGATAGTGATTAAATTATTTTAGCAAAGCAGCAATTTTACTTTCTAATGCTTCGGGTTTGGTCGTTGATGCAAATCTTTCGATTGCTTCGCCTTGGCGATTAACTAAAAATTTAGTGAAATTCCATTTGATACCTTGAGTGCCTAATACGCCGGGAGCGGCTTTCTTAAGGTATTGATAAAGTGGATGGGTATGTTCGCCATTCACTTCTATTTTAGAAAATAGCGGAAACGTCACGCCAAAATTCAATTCACAAAAGGCTTGAATGCCTTGTTCATCGGCTTTTTCTTGGGCGCCAAATTGATTGCAAGGAAAGCCCAAAATCACTAATCCTTTATCTTTGTATTCTTGATATAGCGTTTCTAATCCCTTGTATTGCGGTGTAAATCCACATTCACTGGCGGTGTTGACGATTAAGAGTACTTTGCCTCGATACTGCTCTAAACTTACCGCGTTGCCTTGAATGTCTGTTGCTGATTGGCTGTATATATTCGTAGTCATGTTCACCTCCGTAGGATCTTAGCCAAACAGCATAAACCTTAAAATAGTTTTCAGCAATATAATTGCGCGCAATTTATTTTGTGGGTTTGCTAATTTACTTAATTATCAATATAGTTACAGCAATTTTGTGGCTAAAGAAAAGGGCATCTGTGTGATAGAAAATGACGCAGAATACGAAACAAACATGCAAGCGGATGTGGGGCAAGTAGTTCAACAACTCACTGAAGTTGAAGGCGAAGAACAGGCTGAAGTGTTTAGTGAAATTCTGAATGACTCAGAACCTGGAACCATAGCCTTAGCGCTTGAGTCCTTGCCCTTGGATGAGCGTTATGAGCGTTGGCAGCAAGTTGAATTTGCTGACAGAGTGACTGTGCTGAGCCTAATGCGTGCCGATCCACGTATGGGGATCCTGAAGCGGATGCCTGACAATGAAGTGGATCTGTTATTTGCACAATTAAGCCCAGAAGATTTAATTGAGTGGAGTGATTATCTTCCTGAAAGTTTTACCGATCGTGCCTTGGCTCAGATGGGAGAGCGTCAGCGGCAACGATTCGAACTTTATGATCAGTACTCTGAGAATGAAATCGGCCGTTATACCGATCATCAAATGTTGGTGCTCAGTGATAAGGCGACAGTTGCTCAAGCGCAGCGCTTCTTTCGCCGTATAGAGCTCGATTGTAACGACAATTTGTTTATCGTTGATGATCTGGATAAGTATCAAGGTACTGTTCGTCGTTATGATATTTTTAAACATAATCCCGATGAGTTATTGATTTCACTTTTGTCTGAGGACTGCCGTGCGTTGTCCGCCGATACGAGTCTTTTGGAAGCGGCCGAAGCGATAGAGCACAGCCGCGAAATTGAATTGCCTGTGATTGATGAGTCCGGAGAGTTAATCGGCCGAGTGACGCTACGAACCGCAACGGCATTAGTGCGTGAGCATTATGAGGCGCAGTTGATGGCAACAGCGGGTATGGATGAATCCGACGACTTGTTCGCCCCGATTATGAAAGGTGCTCAGCGCCGTGCTGTATGGCTTGGGATCAATTTACTGACGGCTTTCCTTGCCTCAGCGACCATTGGTTTATTTGAAAATGTCCTATCGCAAGTGGTTGCATTAGCGGTGTTGATGCCGATTGTCGCTTCTATGGGCGGTATCGCGGGGAGCCAGTCTCTAACGCTAATGATCCGCGGCATGGCCATGGGACAGATTTCGGCGGGTAACTTGTTTTCGCTAATGAAGAACGAACTCGGCATTGGCATAGTTAACGGATTTTTGTGGGCGATAGTGATAGGTTTAGTCTCTGGCTGGTGGTTCGGTGAAGCGACGATAGGTATAGTGATTGGCTGTGCGATATTGATTAATATGGCCGTTGCTGCCATAGCTGGGGTGATAGTGCCTATGGTGTTACAGAAGTTTAATCAAGACGCGGCGTTATCGGGTTCAGTGATCTTAACGACTGTGACCGATGTGGTGGGTTTCTTTACTTTCTTAGGTATGGCGACGTTGTTATATCTGTAGCGTGGGCTCTTGGGTGAGTTTGGAAGATGAATGCACGGCAATTTGGTGTGCATTCACCGTATGTTGGGAACATTAACGGTTTAATCTGGATATGAATAACATTCAGTTTGTTATAGGTGAAAAGCCGGAAGAATTAGCACTGGCGGCACAATTAATTGATGGGCGTGATGATAATGCTCATCCGTTGGATCATCAGGTCTTTTTCCATTCACGTGCGGTGATCTTAGCGAAAACTATCGAGGGTGAGATTGTCGGTTGCGCCGCGATAAAAGCCGGTAAAGGCACTGTCGATAAAGGCACTGTCGGTGAATTGGGTTATCTGGTGGTGTCGCCCCATTATCGGCGTCAAGGCATAGCTCAAGGTTTAACGCAAAAACGTATCGAAGTGGCTAAGGCTTTAGGGATATTGATTTTATACGCCACAATTCGCGCCGAGAACACGTCGAGTCAAGCTAATTTATTGAAGGCAGGTTTTCAGTTTTGGCGTAATTATTTGAGTATCCGTGGCACAGGAAATACTGTGGGTTGGTATTACTTGGCTTTAAGCGTTAATGTCGATGCTGAAGCGATAATGCAGTCTTTAGTTGGCGATCGTACCCCAGCGTTCTAATTGTGTTGTAAGTGAAAAGACTTAGATCTTAATGTGTTTTCATCTTGTTTTACATTTGTATATTCCTCGCAAATAATCCCTCTTTATACGCAAATAGGCTGATTTTCTTTATTTATTCGGTATGATCCGCGGCTATTACCCACAGTCATTATTGAGGTGTTTTTTTATGGCTAAGTTCAGAGTAGCAAGTGTCTTATTATTGAGTGCAGCAGCGCTGCAAGTGAATGCGTCAGAATTTAATCTTGGGTTGAACAACGATGTGGTTTCAACTGAGTTAGAACTGCAATTGAACAAAGATACTAACGCGGTTTTGGGTTATATCTATGCGGATGAAGGCGGCCATATCGCTCAAGGTGCAATGCACATGACCCATGATGCGGGTGTGCATCACTTTGAGGTCGGTGCTCAGTTAAGCCAGCTTTGGTCTGACTATTCACCCAATGGCAGTGCCGTTTCTGTTGGTGGTCGTTATGCACTATCAATGGGACCCAATATTTCACTGCACGCCGCGGCTTACTATGCACCGTCTGTATTGTCATTTGGCAATGTTGATGGTCATTATGAATTAGACTCAAAAGTGCAATACCGTATAACGCCAAACATGGCACTTTATGTTGGTTATCGCAAGATTGCCTTCGAATACGATGATGCCCGCAATTTTACTTTCGAAGATGGTATGTATATTGGCGGTAAATTCCGTTTCTAAGCACAAGGCTTATTGATTTAGCTATATTGCGATCGTGATGTCGAATTAAAGAGCCGGCGAGGTTAACTTCGCCGGCTTTTCCATTTCGCCTTTAGCTCACTGTAGCTTGGTAATATGGATGAGAAAATGACCAATCCAATCCCGATTAAAATCACTAGGCTGAGTTCTTCATCGAGTATCCACCAGCCTAACAAGGCTGCAAAAATCAATCCTGTATATTCTACTGGTGCCATTTGGCTCGCATCGGCACGTCGATAGGCATGGATGATGAGATAGGTCATGGCAATGTAAAATAGTCCCAAAGTCAGCCCCACTTGCGCCACTGGTAAACTAAATTCGGCGCCTTCGTATAAGGTCGCAGGTATCAGAAATATCATCGCAAAGGCATTAGACCAAAAGAGCATGGAAAAAGGATGTTCATGGGTCGAATAGGCCTTTAAAATCAAACTATTCAACGCTGATGTCATGGCACCGAAAAAGGCTAAACCTATGTACAGGTTAAATTCTGTTGGTTGGCTGATAAGCAAAATGCCGCTAAAGCCGATAAGACCTGCGACCGTGCGTCGATAACCAATACGTTCATTTAAAAAAATGGCCGATAGTACTAGCAGTAACAAGGGTGAGGTATAAATCACTGCTGTTACTGTTGCGAGCGGAAGATGCAGAATAGCAAGCATAAAAATGGCGTTGCCCAGTCCAATCAATAGTGCGCGGGCGAGATGCACTTTGTAAAAAGGACTCAGTTTAAGATTACCCTGTAAGTGCCACACAAAAGGCAGTACAAGCAGGGTGGCAAATAATTGCCTGTAGAGTACCAGTTGAAAAACAGGCGCATTGGTTTCAAGCAACTTAACCAATAGGTTACCGCTGGCAATCAGTAGTTGTGCGGCTAAAATCATCAATAGAGGCTGCATAGGATCCCAGCAAAAATAAGTCAGTATTAAGGTGTATCTTGAATTTCATGCCGCAGCTTGGACTTTGAGACTAAAATAGCATCATAAGGCATGGTATATCCGACTAATTTAGCCTAACTGATTGTAAAAAACTAAATGTAGCCATAAAGTTAACCTACAAATCCAACTATCGACTAAGATTGACAGCATTAGCATTTTCTTCATAGCTGTAAAAATGATCTATGGCCCTTTAACTAAATAAGCCGATGAACAAACTTAAACAAACTCTATTTGGGTGTTTTTTACTTTTCTTGTGGACATTAAGTCCCTCTGTATTAAGCGCTGAAATTGCGTTGGACTCCCCGTATTTGTTCCATGCTAAAGCGGATCAACAGCCTCCTGAGCGGTTTGAAACCGTGCCCCATTGGATGGAGCAACTCGACGAAGCTAGTTCGGTCAGCTTAACCGGTGGCGATTATTGGATGATTACACCTGTGATGGTCAATCAACGTCAATCAAACTGGGTAGTGGATGCAAGTAATTCGATTATTGAATCCGTAGATTATTGGATACTCGGCAGTGATGGCAGCGTACAACATGCCCACAGTGGCTACAGTGCTCCATACCAGTTTTTATTCGATTATGGCCGTAAGGTCACCTTGAATATGGGCACGGATTATTGGCTGGTAGTGAAGCTGAGCAGCCGTTATTACTCATCTCCCCCTGAGATAGCATTGCAAAGTGTGGCGGATCATCAACTTATGTCTGATCGTCTCGCAATGGCAGTGCTGTTGTGTTTGGGCGGCTTATTGTTTATCGCCTTATATAATATTTTGATTTATATCTCTATTCTTGATAAAGCCTTTCTCTACTATGGCCTTTACGTATTTGCCTACTTTGGTGGCTGGGCACTGACTTTCCATTTGCCCGCACACTTATTTAATTTCCATTACCTCGAGTTGCATCATCTGTTTTTTATCAGTTTGCCCATTTTTAATATCATGTTTTACAAGCACTTCCTGCAGTTGCCTAGTTACTCACCGCGGCTGTGGCGTCTTAGTCAGTATTTAATGTTTGCCTGTATTGTGGCTCTGCCGACCAGTATTTGGCTGTTGTCCTATACGGCAATTATTGCCTCTGTACTGATCATGCTATGGATTGCTTTAGCAATTACCTGCGGTAATGTGTGTTTGATGAAAGGCTTTGCTCCTGCGCGTTATTTTATTCTTGCCTTTACTTGCTTGCTGTTGCCTGCGGTGATTATTTTACCCGGAAATATGGGGCTCACTCCCGATTTCATTGAACATGCAGAGCTTGCGACTCTGATGGGCGGTACGGCTGATGCGTTATTACTGTCCTTAGCGTTAGCGAATAAGCTGAAATTACTTGCTGAGGAACGTAAGGCGCATATTGAAGAGTTAGCGATTGCATGGGAAAAGGCACGTTTAGATGGATTAACGCGAGTCGGTAATCGTTATGCCTTTGACGAATATATGAACTCACAATTAGGATTTGCCGATAAAGTCGTGCAACCGATGGCGTTAGCACTATTGAATATCGATAGTCTGAAAAGTGTCAATGAAACACTCGGCCATCAAGAAGGCGATAGATTATTGCTGTTGATAGTGCAGTTATTGCAAGCAACAGACTTAGCGCACATGAAGGTTTATCGGATTAGTGGTGACGAGTTTGTGATTGTGACGCCTTCTGCTGGTATCCCGTTATTACAGAGTGCTTTGAGTGGCTTAGGTGAAGAATTAGCAAGCCATGGTTTTAAAGATTGCCAGTGTAGTTTTGGGATGTCGTTAAACACTGAGGTCGCAGATCCCCATGAGTGGTTGCGTTCTGCTGACACTCACTTATATCAATCGCGTATGGATAAGCGTCGTCAAGAGTATGCAGATACTCGCGGTGTCGATGTGAGGCTACATTTAAGCTAGTTATTGAAAAAGTTAAAATAATCGTTTTATACCAATCACATTAAATAGCTAATCAGTTCAGAGCCTCACAGGCATCTCAATCCAAGGCGCATTGACGCAGAAATGGTTATTCCCTTTTAAGTCAATACAACACGGGAGTGGGATACCTGTGAGGCTCCCCAAGGGCTGCTGATGTTTACTACATGGCAACGCCCTTTATACTGCGTTTAAGGCTTTCGACAGAGCACCACTATGCCTTCAAGCCTTCGCCTTGTCTAAAGCGCGTTGAACTCCCGCTGAATGAACTGATATTTAATACGATTGGTATTATTAGAACATTAGAAAACATAAATGGCGCAGAATTTATCTGCGCCGTTTATGTATTTATCTTAGATTTATTAGCTTCATCTTGCTTGGACTGAGCAGTGTCCAAGTTTGCGACTTAGCTAGATTTAAGGACGAGCTTAGAAGTCTTTTTCGCCCTTAATCACCGCAGGATGACCTGATATCGCTTTTGATGTGTGCATTCCCGCCATCGTCGCCGCTTCGACGCAGCCCGCATTAAGGCCTGTCTTTATCCAATCGCCCGTCATATACAGGTTATCTATCCCTGTGCCATCTGTCGTGATGCGATACTGCGAGCTGTCTTTAACCGATAAGACATAACGCTCGGATGGGTCTACATTTGCGCGCCAATATTGGCTATCGAAGCGGGCAACTCCTTGACGGCCTTGTTCATCGTGTAACCATTCCCAAGGGAAGCTATCACCGACATTTTGCCAAAGTTTATGGATTTCGGTATTGAGTTGATGGATAGCACCCGCTTTAGCTTCTAAGGTTTTCTGTTGTTGGAAATCTACATCCGAGCTTGGTGGATAGGCTTCGACAGGCAATGCCGAGCAAAAGTAACTGGCATTTTTAGGTTCTAAGCCGCGCCAATCTTCTTTGTCTAGCAGTTGGTTCATCGATGCCCAAGTATCGAAGGGTTCGGTGAAGCCCGATAATACGGGTTCCTCGCCATCTTCAGAGTAATTAGGCCAGCCTATTCCATTCAGATCTTGGTTCATCCACAGTTGATAGGCTTGAGTGGCGACAGTTTGCACCTTATCAACGCAAAGCTTGAGGGCTGGGCTTTGTGCCATGACTTCACTCGCCACATGGGGCACAGAACCTATGGATAGACCGAAGATCACTTTGTCGAAATCTACGCCTTTGACTAAGCGCTTTTTCGGCAGGGCTTTGCCAAAGTGAGTTTCATACACGCTGTCCCAATCGCTCCAGAAGTGTTCAAGATTGATATTATGGGCTTTAAGCAGTGCCGCTTGTTCAGGCTCAAGCTGCTCATAATTGGGCGTACTCGGCCAGCAAGCGAGACCTTTCACATCGACTAAAGGATCGTAGTTTGTGACAGTCGGCGCCATGGCTACTTGCTCAGTGATCTCAATCGCTTGAATACTTTGATTGTGACATTCGAGATTATCAACTCGATTGAAGTAGTGGAAATTGACTCCGCGGCGTTTGAGCACTTCGTAAAAAGGTGTAAACACAACATCACCCATGCCCGCCTGCATTTTCCACATCACGCCACCCTGATAGCACAGGGCAATACGCAGCATAGCGCGGATAATTGTGCCCGCTTCGACATTGGGTTTGTCGAAGTTCCCTTTCTCATAGGCAAACACTAAGTCGTAAAAACCACGCACTGGCGCACTGTCGACAGTGTACTTAAGGCTGGCGCCGTGTTTGGTTAACCATTCGCGATAATCATAGCCATTAATGGCGTCAAAGCCTTTTTCAAATACATCGTCGGCAAACATGCCCTTGAGGATCGTGAGGCCCAGATCGGCGGCTATATATAAGTGGCGCAGTTCGTCATTATTATCTAAATGTCCGCTAAAACGTTTCACGAGTCTTTGATGCAGGGCATCGACGGCCGATTCTACAAAACCATCGTCACTTTCACTGTGTACATGCTCATCGCACTCGCGGCCAATCATTTGATTAAAATGGCATTCAAGCTTGTCACCGAGCGCGTCGAGTGATTCTTTGGCATCTTCGACTGAATCCTCTAGCTTATCTTTTAAACGTTCAAACCAGCTGCTATCGAGCCAGTTTTTAGGTGTTCCCATGGCTTTTTCATCTGCATCGAGCAGGTCATCCATGTCTTTGAGCCATTCTTTGATCCACGCAAAGGCGACTTTAACAACTTTCCAGAAGGTGAGGGTTTCGGTGCCATCACCTGGGATGCCTGGTAGCATTGGGAAAGTGATTGGCCAACTTACAGAACGGCCATCAACTTCTTCCTGTAAGACGATGAAGTTATGGGGTTTAAAGGCATCAAAAAAAGTCGCAAGCGGCGCGTTTGCTGGCCTATCCAATTCCTCATACGCTTTGCGCATTAAGGCAAACGCGTTTTGATAGAAACCAAACCAGATGTGTAAACCATGTTCTTCTATGCGTTGCCCCATAGCGGCATTGCGGCCACTAGCCCCTTTACCACCGATACGCCAGCCGAGTTGATAGACATCAATCTCATATTGATTCTGCCAGCCGGGTTTATCGGTTAGATAACAGGCTGCTGTCATTGCCGCGACACCGCCACCGAGAATGGCTATTTTCTGTTTTTTGATTTCGGAGTTATCGACTAATACTTCGCCGGGCGGCACTTCAAAATCGAAGTTCACATGGTAAGGGAGTAAAACGTGCTGCTCACCAATCTCGACCCCAAGCGTATCTTTTAACGGGAAGCTGGCATTATCAAAAATGGTCGCGACAAAATCATTTTTTAGCAGGGCAACACTGTGCACTTTATTCACTTGGGCTGGCGCGGCAACGATGGCTTGATAAATGGCTTTTTGCCCTGACGAGTCGGGGAACTGTTTTAGAAATACTTGATCGATAGCGGGTTTAAATAACAGATGAAATAGCTGCTCTTCGCCAAGCTGGTCAAGTTCTGGAATAAAATCGGTTTGTTCTTTAAAGAGTTGCCAAGTTTGAGCTATCGCTTCAAGGGTTGAAAGCTGTGCCTCGGGTTTGGCATCGCAATTCACTTCAATTAATGGATGCAGGGCAAGTTCGGTTTCGGGTGAGAAATGTAAAAAACTTTTGGTCTCAAAGGATAATCGCGTCAGAGGCTCGCCAACCGCTGGCATAGTGTATTCACATAAATATTTAGGATAACCAAAGAGTTCTCTGCCATTAATTAAGGCCATGGCATCGTTCACCCAAATATGTAGTGGCTGAAAATACACTTGGCTGATTTGTTTACTGTTGCTGCTATCTTGGCGCCCGACCATGACCCAAGTGATGATGTCCGTTTCTTGGATCCAGCCCTTAGCTCTGTCCTTTGGATAAGCGGAGTAGGCTTTTTCAATTTGAGTGAAGGTTGTCAGTACGTAGGGAGACAGCACCTTAAAATACATTGCGCTGCCGGCAACTTGATTCAGAGTTTTATCAATAGATCGTTGCAGGTTTTCCTGTTTCCCCTTAAGAAAAAAACCGTACATATCGGCTTTATTTAGCACTAAGGGCGAGTGCATCAACATACTGCCTTGGGGATAAATAAAGTCGGGGCGCTGTTTTTCCATGGCGTTCATCCTTAAATTTCAGTGTAAGTCCAATGATTTGGGAGTTATAGCCCAAAAAGCATAGGGCAAATAAGCAATTAAGCCCATTGATTTTACACTGGAATGATTAAGTATTTGAGAGGGGATAAGGGGGTTGAGTAGCAAGTTGGATATTATCCAACTTGCTCAGATTTGGCAGGTTTAGCACAGAACGAATTTGTAAAACAAACCCGGAGAGCAAGGGTACTTAGATTTAGTTACTTCGATTTATTTTGGTAGAAATCCACCTCTGTATTATCGTCCGAGTAACGTCGCTTAGTATCTCTGCGGCGCTGTTTCACGCGTTTATTCTTTTGCTTACCTTTGACGTTATCGCCCCATGGCGCATCATCGTCGTCAAATTCATAGGAGTGTGACATGGTCAAAATTCCAAAAATACCTGTGCCATTCGCAGCACCCGATCTTTTTACCCAAAGGAGAGATGAAGCTAAAGCGAAATATTTCATCACTGATGGTGAAAAGTTTTGTCCAAAGGCTATATCTTGCCACTGAAATGGCCGTATCTGAGATTTTAATGGGGGATGCGTGGGTTATCTTTATGATAATTAAAGGATAAGTTTGATTATCATCGGAAATTATATTATATGATTGAAACTGGCACCCAGAATGAAAGGCGCCAAGTTTTGATACAAAATAATGAGTTAGTGTTACTTGACGCGCAGCATACGCGCGACAAACATACCATCACTATTCGCTTCAAAGGGCCATACGGTCAACATTTCTGTTTGTTCACCCGTAAAAGGATGGCGTATTGGCGTGAGCGTGAACTCTGGATGTTGCTGTAAAAACGCTGTCACCACGTCTTGGTTCTCGAGCGGCGACAAGGAACACGTGGCGTAAACGAGGATGCCGCCCGCTTTAACTGCGCTGCTACTACGGCTTAAAATATCGAGCTGTAACGCGGCTTTATCGGCCACGGCTTCAACACCATCCAACCAACGCATATCGGGATTACGTCGCCAAGTGCCAGTGCAACTGCACGGGGCATCGACTAACACACCGTCGAAATGATCCGCTGGTACCGGCAGGGCATCGCTCTTCCAACGGGCAACGCTAATGCCGTTAAAGTGGGCTCTTTGGGCACGTTTAGTCAGTTCTTCTAGGGCATTGGAGCGAATATCTGACGATATAATGCTGCCCGTAGAGGGTGTTTTATTATCAGCAGCCTTGGTCAACATCAAAGACCGCAGCTGCAGGGTTTTGCCGCCTGCACCACTGCAGGCATCCCACCAATGGGCATCGGGTTCTGGCGCGCAAATTTGCCCTATGACCTGTGAAGCCAAATCTTGGATCTCAATGTTACCGTCTTTATACAGGGCGATTTCATTAAGATTCATACTCTTGCTGCCAAGATTGATGGCATCGCTAAAGTAATGACCATAACTCGCTTCTATACCGAGCGCTTGCAGTTGTGTCGCCGCATCTTGGCTAGTGATCCCCTGTGCGCGTCCCCAAATCGGCGGGCGACTGGACATAGCAGCAATTAATTGGGTTTGCTGCGCCGCATCTACAGGGCACACTTGCCAGAACCACTCGGGTAATAAGTCCTGTGGTTTAAACTCAGCCGCGGGAAATAAATGCTGCATTAGCGTGAGTTTGTCGTCGAGGCTTTTAACGGCAAGTGCTTGAGCCTGCTGATAATCGATAGGTGACTGCGATAACTCATGCCAAGCAGTGGCGATATCTTGCCAAGCATGGGCTTCTAATAACGCACTGGCACTTAGGCTGGCAAAATAAGTCGCTGATTCTTGTTGATCGCCTAATCGCTGAAACCAACCCCACCAGCGAAACAGACCAAACAAAGATTCACGAATGACTTTACGATCCTTCGAGCCGTGTTTTTTATGTTCTCTAAAGTAGTTGGCCAGAATACGGTCGGCGGGCATTTTACTGCTTTGAATTTCATCGAATAATTGCTTAATTGTACTGGCGTAACTGAGTGCACGTTTTTGCGCTGGAGTGCTCGCCTCTGCATTTAACGCTGACGATGTGTTTGAGTTGGATGCTTTACCGGAAGAGAAGCTGCTTGGATTACCCATAAATTTAGCCTAGATCATGCTTCTGTGACTGCGCCTTATGTAAGAGGTGTAGCGAACAGAGGGGAAAAATAAGTGGCGCAGAGTGTAGCAGTTTTGCCCGATAACAGGCAGAAAAAAAGCCCCAAAGTAGTATCAACTTGCAGGGCTTTTTTTGTGGTTGAGTCACTGAGACTCATAGTGCATTCAGTACCAAAGAGTTATTTGCAGGCTATCGCTCAATTACCGCTTGGAAGGTGATTATTTCGTCACCATCTTTTGGATTTGCTTAGCCCGTTCTTCATCACTTATTTCTACCGGTGGTGGCGTGATTATGCCTTTTTGGCACGCGGGTCTGAGTGTTAACTCATCTAACCAACGTTGCAAATGTGTCAGACCTTCCATATTGATGCCGCTCCACTCGTGGATCCGCACCCAAGGCCAAGTTGCGATGTCGGCAATCGTGTATTCGTCACCAGCAAGGTATTGATTTGTAGCTAGTTGAGTATTCATAACCTCGAATAAACGTCGACCTTCTTTTTGATACCTGTCAATGGCTGCGGGGATTTTTTCAGGGAAGTACCTAAAGAATACGTTTGCTTGTCCCATCATGGGGCCGACGCCGCTCATTTGGAACATTAACCATTGGATGACCTGTGAGCGCTTTTTCGGATCGGCTGGCAGGAATTTACCTGTTTTTTCGGCGAGATACAGCAGAATCGCACCCGATTCGAATACCACAAAATCCTCGTTATCGCGGTCGATAATGGCGGGAATGCGACCATTGGGATTGATGGCGATAAACTCGGGCTGTTTTTGCTCACTGGTGCTGAAATCTAATTTATGGACGCGATATTCAAGTCCCATTTCTTCCAGTGCGATGGAAATTTTAAAACCGTTAGGGGTCGCGGCTGTGTATAAATCTATCATGATGATTCCTTTAGGTTATAACGCTTATAGCTACTCACTTTAGGGCCTATTCAGGCATTCGTGCCGCTATTTTGTAGGGGTTAACAATACTATGGCAGGACGCTGCGCCATAGTGATGAACCAAGCCTTGAGATGCGGCAAGCTGTCAGTGACTTCAATATCTAAATTCTTAATAAAGCTGATAAAAACGTAAGCCGAAATATCGGCAATGCTGAATGCATCGCCTGCCACAAAGGGTGACTTGCTCAATTGTTGGTCTAAGCTTGGTAGGAAGTCAATGACCCTTTGGCGTGATTCTGCGCCCCAAGACTCGACACAATTTTCCCTGTCTTTATAGACACCGCTTAAATTACGAAAGGCTTGAAACCCGACCATTAATCCTTGTAACTCTATGATGCGTTGCCACATTTCTACTTTGGCGCGCTCAAGCGGTGTATTACCAAACAGTGAACGTTCACTCGGGTGGATTTCGTCTAAATAGCGGCAAATGGCAACAGATTCACACAGGTAGCTGCCATCATCGAGTTCGAGCAGTGGAATGCGGCCATTTGCACTTTTGGCTTTAAACTCAGCGCTTAAATTTTCTCCTCCGCGGATATCGACGTTCACTCTTGGCACTTCTATGCCTTTTTCCGCAAGAAAAATACTGACGCGGCGTGCGCTGGGAGTCGGAGCTAATTCGTAGAGTTTCATCTAAAGTCCTGTAGTTTTTATCAGTGCTTTATGCTCGATTCGGGCATATAAGGCTTTAACGGAACGATCGGTTAGGATAGAATTTACGCCATATCTAAACGAACAGTCAAGAATGATTTACCCCTCAACTTTCTGTAGTAAAGAAGAGTGTGGTGAAGAGGAATGGTGAAGCTGATCGTGAACGCGTATTCAAGAGATTAGGTCGCAGGCTATGGCACGGAGTTGTAATTTTGATCGGCAAGAAAAACTCATATTGGCGATGGAGCTTTTTTGGCAAAAGGGCTTTGCCGAAACCTCGATTTCCGATCTTGTCGGCCATTTAGGCATTAATCGATTTAGTCTCTATAACAGTTTTGGCGACAAGCAGAATCTTTACCGCGAGTGCCTCAGTTTCTACCTTGATAACTACTCTTTTGGCGCTTCAGATACCCTGCTGCATGAAAAAGCGGGCTTAGCTGAAATAGAAGCTTATTTAGCGCGCTTTGTTGCTTTGCAGCGGGAGCAAAAGTATGGCTGTTTTATGCAAAATGCTGTGCTCGAAAAGAGCCTTAACGATGAAAGTGTGCTGCAGGAATGTCAGCGATTATTTTGTCGATTACAGACCTCATTCACCCAAGTGTTACAAGTTTGCCAAGCGCGTGGAGAGCTATTAGCCCATGTGCAACCACATCAAGTTGCTGCTTTTTTAGTGCTGCAATTACAAGGGATTAGAGTGTTAGGCAAGGCGGGCGAATATGAGTTGTTAGACAATGCGTTTGTTGTATTGCAAGACTATTTACGTAGTTTGAGTGCTAATCAGACGGCATAACTGCAAATGACATAGTTTGATTGGCCTAGGTTTTTGCCTAGGCCATGTTTTTTAGAAATCTATTTTTTAAAAGTTTATTTTTAAAAGTCTATTTCTAAAAGTCCAAGTCCAGCGCAAAACACAGATAGGCCATCAGTTGAGTACAGTGTGCAAATTGCTCGGCACAAAAACTGGCTGCATCTGGGCGGCAGAGTTCCTCAAAGGCGATATTTTTAACTGCGATAAAATCTTTTCGTTTTAGCTCTATCAGCATAGGGTGGTTTTTATCAAATCCCTTTGGTGGTCGAGTTAAGCTATCGCCATCCATATTAAATCCATGACTTTGTAAGGTTTGTAGCGCCTTTTTATAGCCGTTGGGATTCTCATCGATGCAAGTGCGAATGGCATTTAAGGCTTTCGATTCTGGGTGCCAAATCCCTGCGGCAATAAAACAGCCATCTTCGGCAATGTGTAAATATAGTCCCGGCGCATGCACGTCTTTGCCCTGAAAATGGCGAAATTGAATGCCAACATTGGTTTTATAGGGCGTTTTATCTTTGCTAAAACGGCTGTCTCGCTGGGGACGCATCAAGCTGCCGCCGACTTTTTTTGGTACTGCAGTCAGCCGAGGTGAGAGGGCGAGAATACTGGGCTGCATTTGTTCGATAAACTGCAGCGCAGGCGTTCGCACTGTTTCTTCGTATTCCGCCTGATGGGCTTTAAACCAGTCGCGGGAGTTGTTTTGTGCCAGTTGATTTAAAAATTGCAGGCTTGCCGTGCTGAATGTTGCACCAGTCGCGATGGGGATTTTAGTTGTTAGAGTGGCCATTATCAGGGAACCTTATTAATGCAGATAAACCGAGCATAAGCAGTATTAATGCCGATTGAGGAGCAAGGTGAGTTGCTGACATATCCTTCCATATCGCCCGCCCGTTCTTACTCACGATAGTTAAAACACGATAGTTAAGACTGCCAAGTTGGGTGCCAATACTGCCATCCTTCGGCAAGATCTTCACTTAAATTTTTGCATTGTGCCGTTTCTACCTTGTTTTCAATAAGTCGGTTATTTACACGTAAAGCTAAGTGAGAACTATTCTTATCTTGTTCGTTAGTGCCTATAATGCCGCCCTATTTTTAGATTGGTTTGTTAATAGGATGACGTTGAATGGGTTGCCTGCCTAAGTGTGAGAAGTGGAAAGCGAATAGAAATCTGTCGCTCATGGGATTATGTATATTGCCCTCAATGCCGTTGTACGCCGCTGAGGTATTGGGCGAGCCTAAGGTTGAGCCGATTGAGATCCTGCAGGTTCATGGGCAGCAATATCGCAGGGCCATCACAGTCGCTAAACCAGGTGAAGCGATTATTTCCATGGATCAAATCGAGGAGATGCAGGCGACAACTTTCGCCGAAGTGATCGATGATATGGCTGGGGCGCATATCGATGGCGGTACCCGCAGTGGCGGTGAGCGGATTAATATTTGGGGCTTTGGCGAGACTGAAGATTTTAACGTTTATGTGGATAATGCTCCGGTAGGATTTGAGCAGTATCGCTACGGCTCATTTTTCCTCGATCCTGACCTCATCAAGCGAGTGGAAGTGATTAAGGGTGCCCATGATGTGCGCTCGGGCAATGGGGGTTTTGGTGGGGCCATGTATGTGGTCACTAAATCGGCCGATGATTTTCTTAAACATAATCAATCACTTGGCGCGAGAGCCAAAACCAGCTACGCCAGCAATAATGACGCTATGGGTTATACGGGGACAGTTTATGGCCGCGTGAATTCACATCTATCTGGCTTGCTGCATCTTACGCGTCGCGATGCTGGGGATGTCACTTTAGCCAATGGTGAAGAGTTTGAATATTCAGGTTATGAGCAAAATAACTACCTAGGTAAGATGGATTACGCGCAGGGCGATCACCAATTAGCCTTGAGCGTGACCCATTATCTTGATGAGGGCCGCAAACCTTGGGCTAACCGCCGTGGCCCTATGCCTGCAATTTCGGACTACAACATTAAAAAGTACGGTTCCTACGAGCAGGCTCTGTATGCCACAACCGCCTACAACACCTATGAAGACAACACTTGGTCGGCAAATTATCGCTATTCGCCGAGTAATCCCCTGATCGATACCCAAGTGGTGATTTCCCATTCGGCGAATGCACGCCACTGGGTAAGACCCGATATCGCGTGGGAGAAAATGACGGTTTCCGTAGGCAACTTCGGTCACGAATCTTGGCTAGACTATAAACGTGACTACATTGATATTAACAACTTGAGCTTGATTGGTGACCATGAGATCACCACAGGATTACAGTACCGTAGTCTCGACCGCACTTCGCTCGTGTTTAACAAAAGTTATGAAACAAATCCCGAGAAAAACTTTGGCTGGTACACACCTTACTACCAACCTGAAGGCCGTCAAGATACCTATGCTGCCTATATTCGCGATGCAATTCATCTTACTAATGACTTAACTGTGACTCCCTCGCTGCGATATGACTTTATCTACAGCATAGGTCGACCAAATATTGCACCAGATTACAATGATATTGCTGCGGGCCATGACTATAGCTCAACCCATCATTCGGGGTTCTCACCCAGATTAGGCATAGATTATCAACTGACAAATCACGCTCGGTTAAACTTTGATTACGCCTATAGTCTGCAAGCCCCTGTGGTGGATGAGATTTATGCCGTGCAATACGCCAAAGCCAGCATTACCGGCACGAGTCGCGACATTGATGTCGAACGCTTACATGCCTTCAAATTAGGCCTAATGACGCAGCATCAGCATGTACTTGCCAATGAGGATGCCTTGTCGACGCAAATCACCCTGTTTGCCAATTTAGGTCGTGATGATATTGCCCAGCGCCGCGGAGCTAAGTCTGATAAAACCCATTTAATTCAAAGTGGTTACACAAATCTTGATGGTTACCATATTTACGGCGCCGATTTTGAAGCCCAATATCGCTATCAAGATGTGTTCAGTGATCTTGCGGTTTCATGGCTGCAAGGACAGCACAATGGGTCACTCAGAGATAGCCAAGATGACGATGAATATTTAGCTAACATAGCCCCGCTCGATATTCGTCTGCGTTTAGGCATGTATATCACAGATGACATTTCTATCGCTTGGCAGGGCGCTTGGTATGATGCGCAAACCAATGTTCCCCACGGTGATATCTTTAATGCCGAGTCTCCCAGCGAGAATTATTTCCTACAGAATGTGTATCTCGCCTATGAACCTCAAGCCATCTTAAAGGGATTAAGTGTGCGTTTGATGGTAAAAAATCTTACGGATCTGCAAGTGGTGCCGTTTCTCTCCGATGGGATACCCGCCGCTGGGCGTGATGTCCGTTTGAGTTTAGCCTATGAATTTTAAAGACTAATCACCAAGGCTGTGTGGACTAGGTATATATAGCTCATAAAAAATAGGGTTATATTGCCTCAGCCCCCTGCCGAAAAATGCCAGTTTATGGCATAATCCGCGTTTTACTAGGCATATAGAACAGAAAAATGACTGAAAATGAATTGCTAAGTCGCTGTGGCGGCAAGTGTGAACTGTGTGGCAGCGAGCTTGAACTCTCTATTTATGATCTGCCAGCCTCCGATGGCCGTGACAATGAGATCATGATTTGTGAAACCTGCAGTGGCCAAATTGCGGCACCAGATACCATGGACATGAACCACTGGCGTTGTCTGAATGACAGCATGTGGAGTCCTGTACCGGCAGTTCAAGTGATGTCATATCGTATGCTTAAGCGCTTAAATGGCGAAAGCTGGGCGCAAGATTTGCTGGATATGCTTTATCTTGAAGACGATTTAAAAGCGTGGGGTGATGCCGAAGTTGCCGCAGCAGGTGACGATGCTATGCCAACGTTAGACAGTAATGGTGCAGTGCTCAATGCTGGCGATACTGTGGTCATCATCAAAGACTTAAACGTGAAAGGCACTAGCTTTGTGGCTAAGCGTGGCACAGCTGTGCGTAACATTGCTTTGACCAACAACCCAGAGCATATCGAAGGCCGCGTTAACGGTACTCGTATTGTGATTCTGACGTGCTTCGTTAAAAAGTCTTAAGTTTCGCTTAGTGTGAGCGCGATTTATTTAGCTCAACACAAAAAAAACCGCCATGATCGTTAGCCGACATGGCGGTTTTTTTATGTTGAGTTAGGTAGTTAAGATACGCAGCGGGTGGTTTGATATTGGCGTGCATAGCCCTGCGGATTAAATTGCCAAGATAATATCCACGCGATCACACTTAAGCCACCGAGTAATAACCAAGCACTGTTAAAGCTGTTGAAATTATCGCGAATTAATCCGGCAATCCAAGGCGAGATAGCCGCTATGGTATATCCCACACCCTGCACGAAGGCAGTTAATTTACCTGCTAACATAGGATTTTGTTGATGATCCATAGTGACAATCAGCCCGAGTGGAAAAATCCCGCCAATACCTAATCCTGCAAGTCCCGCCCATAAAAATAGTGATACTTGAGGGGCGAGTGCCAGTCCCATAAAGCCAATGAGTTGTAGTAAGCAGAGTAGGGCTATGATGGCGCGTCTGTCCGTCGACTTGCTGGCAAGCCAAGGAAACACTAAGCCCGCGATCACTTCCATGCTGGTTAAGAAACCTAACACTAATCCAGATTGAGTTTGGCTATAACCTAGCTCGACTGCGTAGGGGGCTAACCATGCAAGTACGCAGACATAACAACTTGTGCCTAATGCAAAAAATATCGCCAATAGCCAACTGCGACGAAAACGCCAAAAGTTAAGTTGCAAAGCTTGCTCTTTTGCTTGGCTCGGTAATGCGGCTTTATGTTTAATCAGGAGCCACAGCACGAGTGCGAATATGCCTAGCCAAGTCCAATGGCCTAGACCCGCGCGCCAACCTAAGTTCATCCCGATAAAAGGCGCGCTACTCGCCGCTAATGCGGCGCCACCCATAATGGCGGTGACGTAAAGCCCCATCATTAAGGGGACCCGTTCACCGAAATTAAGCTTAATCATGGCGGGCATTATGGTTTGAATGAGGGCGATTGCGACCCCTGCCAGTAATGCCGAGCAGATAAGCCAATTGGCATCTATCGCCCAAAAGCGCATTGCAGTTGCGCCGATCAGCAGTAGCAATGATCCTGTCATTACGGTATTGAATCCTAAACGTTTGGCGATACTAAAGCCTGCAAAACAGCCCAGTCCCATTGCGAGCACGGGCAGCAATGTCAGCATAGACGCTAAGGTAAAACTTAAACTGATATCCTTTTGTATGCTGGGCAGTAAAGGCCCAACCGAGGCGAGAATGGGCCGTAGATTTAGACCAATAAGGATGAACGCGAGTCCGAGCAGCAATAAATTCGCTTTCTCTGTCTGGGGGGATCGCATGGATTGTCTCCAAAAATAAGCTGAGTTTGATTTGCTGAAAAAGTGATTTGTAGCAGCATTTAGCATACTCATGATGATTTCCTTTCAACAACAGTAGGTTGAAACTACATCACTACAATTCAAAAAGAATCTCTTTCAGATGTATCTTGATATAAAGATATTTTAATTCTGCGAGAAAATGACTAAGATGTAAAGAATGATGTAAAGAATCTTTATATTGAGATAAACCTATGACAGCTAAAATGACGCTAACTAATGCCAGTCCTGCGGATACTAACGCGAGTTCTACGGATAAAAAGAAAGCGGATTCGAATACCAAAGAAGATGGCCTCGATAGAATTGTTGAACAGTGGCAACAGCAAGGGGTGAGTGAGGATTTGATCCCTATGGCTGTGCTCGGGCGAATCGCTCGTTTAACGAAATATATCGAAGTGGTACTGCTGCAATGCCACGCCGAATTTGGCTTAGGTCAGGGGGAGTTCGATGTGCTCGCGACGTTAAGGCGCTCGGGAGAGCCGTTCACACTCTCGCCTTCGCAACTTTATCAGAGCATGATGCTAAGTTCTGGCGCTATGACCAGTCGTTTAGACAGACTCGAAAATAAGGGGCTGATTGAGCGGGAGCACAGTAAGGAAGATCGCCGCGCCGTCCATGTTTCGTTAACTGCTGAGGGTAAGGCGCTCATTGATAAGGCATTACCTCAGCATATTCAATGTCAAAGTGCGTTGTTCGCGGGCGTGAGCGTTGAAGATAGGCCTGTATTACTGCAGATTTTAAAATCTTGGCTGAACCAATTTGAGCCGCAATAATTCGTTTAAAATCCCACTTTAGTCTTTAAAGTAGGCTGATATGTAATAGCGGATCACTTTGGCAAAATGCGGTAAACATGAGCCAACCGCGCGGGATAACATTTTATAGAACAAGGGAGTTGCCATGGTAAAAAGACGTGAAGCATTTGAATTAGCGGGAAAACGAGTCACAGCTGGGACGCAATTAGGGATCAAGCTGCCAGCCGCTAAGTTGTATACCGATACGCAACTCGATATTCATGTGGAAGTGTTTCACGGAGCCAAACCTGGCCCGACTTTATTGGTTTGTGCCGCCATTCATGGGGATGAACTCAATGGTATCGAAATTTGTCGGCGTTTATTAGCCAGAGTGAATCCAAAGAATCTGACGGGCACATTAATTGTGGTGCCAATAGTGAATGTGTTTGGTTTTATTCAGCAATCCCGTTATTTACCCGATCGGCGCGATTTAAATCGTTGCTTTCCAGGTTCTAGCAAAGGGGCGCTCGCAAGCCGTTTAGCTAATCTGTTTGCCACTCAGTTATTAGTTCATGCAACCCATGTGATTGATTTACATACTGGGGCCGTCCATAGGGATAATTTGCCGCAAATTCGCTGTGATACTAATGATGAGACTATGCTGGCCATGGCGAATGCCTTTGGTGCACCGCTGATCATGCATTCTAAAGCGCGCAGTGTTTCTATGCGAGGTTATGCTAATCAACAGGGCATTCCTTGCATTTTATATGAGGCTGGAGAGGCGTTACGTTTTAGCGAGTTGTCGATAAAATCTGGCCTCAAAGGTGTGCTCAATGTGATGCGCAGTTTAGATATGCTTAAAGGGCGAGTGAGTAACAAAGGCGCGAGTGTCAGTGCTATTCGCAGTTATTGGGTTCGCAGTGAATCCGATGGTTTAGTGAATATGAAGCTTAAACTCGGCCAGCGGGTGACTAAGGGTTATATCATTGCCCATATCGTTAGTCCCCACGGCGGTGACAGTGTGGCCATTCGCGCGCCAACCGACGGTATTATCATAGGAATAAGTAATATCCCTGTGACTAACGAAGGTGAGGGTATGTTTCATATCGCCCAGTTCGAAGGTGACGAGATTGAAATTGCCAACGAACAGCTCGATGAATTCCTGATGGAATATGCCTAGATTCTAGGTCCCATCACCTCTACAGTTTAAACCGCTCCACTGAGCTGGTGAGTGAATGGGCAAGCAGAGTGACTTCGTTACTGCGTTTGGCCATGTCCATAGCTTCATTGGCATTTTGGTCTGCAGATTGTGCCGCCTCACTCATGCTCGACTCAATCCGCTGGCTGTAATTTAACTGCTCGTGGGCGGCGTGGGTGATCTCTAGACTCATTTTATTGAGGGTATGTAAGGTGCTTTCTATGTGAGCGATAGCATCCTGCAGGGTTTGGCTTTGTCCGACACACTCATTTGCTTGATTTTGCCCCGTAGTAATTGCATCGGCTGCCGTGGACGTTTCTTTTTGCAGGGCCGTGATCATGGTTTGAATTTCGGCGGTGGCGGCTTGGGTGCGTGAGGCAAGTGATCGCACTTCATCGGCCACGACGGCAAAACCACGTCCATGTTCCCCCGCTCTGGCGGCTTCAATGGCGGCGTTCAGTGCCAGCAAATTGGTTTGTTCGGCAATGCTGCTAATGGTGGTTAAAATGCTGCCAATATTATCGCTTTGAATGCTCAAGCGAGACATGACTTCAACTGAGCTACTTAAACGGGCGCTCAGTTCGGCAATTTTATTGCGATTATCATCGGCAATTTGCTTCACTTGATTACCGTATTTCGAGGCTTGACTGATTTGTCTCGCCGACTCACTGGCCTGTTCTGTCACTAGATTTGAGCTAGTAAACATCTGTTCTGCCAAGGCTTTAGTTTCATCGACTCGACTGATTTGCGCCGTTGCGGCATTGGCGATGCGCTGGCCTTGCTCATTGGTTTGGGTGGCAGAGCTGTCCAATGAATGGGCATTTTGGCTGATATTGGTTAACAGCTTGGCAAGATCGTCACTCAAGGTATTCATGTTATCGATTAGGGCACCAAATTCATCGTTATGACGTTTATGAATGCGTTTAGATAAATCCCCTCGGGCGATACTGGCGAGTGCGCCGTTCACTAAGGCCAAGGGATTGAGCATGGCCTTGGAGGTGAAGAAGGAGATAAAACTCACCATGATGATAAATACCAGTGCTAGTACAATCGCTAAGGTTTGACCCTGTTGAATATCATTACTGGCGATGGTTTGCAGGCTGGTAAATCGGCGGTCGGCTAAGTTGATTAACTTATCTAAGGCGAGATTATTCGCATTAAACTCTTTATCGGCATCGAGGTAATGTTGCTCTGCTTGTCGTTGTGCCTCAACTACGGCTTCCTGCACTTTATAAAGTTCGGCAGGCGCTGCGAGTAAGGTATTGATAATCGCATATTCTTGCTCGAATGTTTGCAGTAGGCCTAAGGTATCAAGCCCATCAGTTTGTTGTTTTAAAAAGGTAAAGTTAGTGGTGAGATTTCCCAGTAAAATACCGACATCCTGTTGGTGCGATTGAATAACATCCAAACTTTGAGTGCGGATCAGTTCCCCCATAGTGTTGGCTAGCGTATAGAGCATGTCGTCAATGCGAGTACCTGTGCCGACAATTTCTTCGAGTAAAGTGGGATTATCGGGGATGGAAAGAGTTTCGAGATCAATCATCGCATTACTGGCGTTGGTCTTGGCATGGTTAAAGCGCTCAAAGAGTTGCAGGTACTGCCGTTTTGCTTGTTCATTGGCGAGTTTAGCGCTAAACATGGCTTGGCTTTGCTGCAAATAGGCTTGATATCTTGCCTGCGCTTCGTTTAGGGATGTTTGCATCTTAGGTTGATCTGCAACTCGCTCAATTAACTCATTTTCGATACTTTGATATTTCTTCTGCAGCGCGGTAAATGCTTGCTGACTTTTGGTTAAGGCGGCAGTGTCTTGCTGACTATGGGCCAAGGTGGCAAGGCGTGACATTTTTAATAGCACTAGTTGTAAGCTATTACTCTGCTTTTGCACGGGTACGGCTAAGGTTTCAATATTTTGATAGGCGGTTTGTACTTGGGAGAGTGAATAGTAGAAAAAGCTACTGCCAGCGATGAGCAGCGCGCCAATTGCACTAAAACTAAAGATGATTTTTTGTTTTATGGTAAGCGTTAACATAGTGCGAAAACCTCTTCTATGACTGTCCCTGTAAAATGGGTTTATTAATGGTTAGATCGCTGTTTTCGTTGAAATATTGATTTAAGTGTAGCAGAGTTCGTCATAAGTACAGTGATTAGTTCAATTGAACGTTTAGATTTAATTTAGGTTAAATAGTTGGTTTTATTATTTAAAATAATTTCAACCCTATCTTGAAAAGGATTAAAGATGAAATCAGTCGTGTTAGGTGAAAACCTTATCGTACCGACAAAAATTCTCTGCATTGGGCGTAACTATGTTGAGCATATCCATGAATTAGGTAACGAAATTCCCGAGGATATGGTGGTATTTTTAAAGCCCAATTCGGCCATTTCGACTGTGCTTCATTCTGAGCATCAAGGGGAAACCTTGCATTATGAAACCGAGCTGTGTTTTATGTTTCAAAATGGCCGTTTCAGTAGCGTCGCCGTCGGTTTAGATCTCACAAAACGTGATTTGCAAACTAAGTTAAAAGCTAAGGGATTGCCTTGGGAGCGAGCAAAAGCCTTTGATGGTGCAGCGTTATTCAGTCCGTTTGTGGCGATTGATGATGCAGAGGCACAGCTGCATTTCACCTTGAGTATCAATGACAAGCTAGTCCAAGAGGGACATATCGATTTAATGATTTACAAACCTCAGACCATATTGTCCGAGCTACAGGCATTTATCAGTCTCGATGAGGGCGATATTGTAATGACAGGCACGCCTAAGGGCGTGGGAAGCATTCCCGCTAAAAGTGTATTTAACGTCACGCTGAGCCGTGGCTTGCAAGCGAGTGCTGAACCCTTACTCGAATGGCAGTGGTTAAGTGTTTAGTGATAAATCGCTGAGTTGCTCGCATGATTGAACCTGATGACGTAAAAAAGACTGCTGTATTGCAGGTGCCAACTTGCCAGCCACTGCAACAATATTTGATTGCGTTAGGGGCGAGTCAAGCTGCTGTTGAACGTTACTTACCACAGTTTAAAGCGTTGAACGTGCCGGCGGGAGAGGTGCTTCTTGGCCAAGGAAATGAGCAGTCACAGGCATATTTTGTTGTGGATGGTATCGTGCGCGCTTGCCATTATACACAGGAGGGCACAGAGCGCTGTAAGGAGTTTTATTTCGAGGGTGAACTGTGTTTTTTGTATGTCAGTTGGCTTAAGCAAATTCCCGCTCGTTACCAATTAGAAGCTTTAAGCACCTGTAAACTTATCCAAATGCCGTTATCTGTGTTGGATGATACTTCGCTGCAGTCAGTGCAACTTGGGTTACTTAAACAGCAATTATTGTATAAAGAACAAAAGGAAGCCTTTTTACTGCTGCACACACCTGAGCAACGTTATCTGTATTTACGCGAACATTCACCACTTTGGCTTGAGCGGTTAAGCCAAGGTCAGCTAGCTAATTATATTGGCATTACGGCAATCAGTTTGTCGCGTATGCGTCGACGACTTCAAGACTCTCTTTAATGGTTTTTGCTCCCAGTTAACTTAAGTTAATGCGCTAAAGCGCGATTCCCATGATGCTGCGCCTTAAGTTGCGCTCTCAAGTCTATAAGGCTTTCAATCTGAGTGCGCATTATTGCTTAAAGCGAAGGAGCTTAATAAGTTGACTGCGTTTACTTTGTCTCAAATTTTGGTGGCGATAGCCATTATCTTCGATCTGATTTCGTTTCAATTTAAAGCGCGGGAGCGGATAGTCGCCTGCCTTTTTGTGTCTGGCATCTTGATTTCAATTCATTTTTGTTTGCTGGAGCAATGGACTGCCGCAGGCTTAATGGGCATAGCCACAGTGCGTTATCTCACCAGTATTTTTACCACCTCAAAAGTAGCCCTATGGTGTTTCTCTATTGCTGCACTTGTGATGAGCATTGTGACCTTTAATGGGGTAACGACTGTGATCAGTTGTATAGGCACCTTGTTTCAAACCCGCGCCGCATTCTGTCAAAGGGATAAAGATCTCAGACTGCTTATGATAGTCGGAACCAGTTTTTGGCTCGTTCACAATGCCTTAGTGGGATCGCCTGTGGCAGTGTTAATGGAGGTACTCTTTATTGGCAGTAATTTGGTGGGCTATTATCGACACTATTTTCGTGGGCAGCTTAAGCAACTGCCGTGATCAGTTTAAATAATCTCATTGATAATTAGAAAGATATTTACTTTATAACGGCGAATTACAGTGACTGTTGTAATCGTCGCTTGGCCGTCGATGTGAAGCTAATGCCAGTGTGGGTTGGATCTGGAATGATTAGAGTCCCGCGACGGCTTCCATATCGAGTTCGATATCTGTGCAGCCTTTAGCACAGTAAATTCCTGCGGCTTGTTCTGCCTTTGCCTGCTCAGGCAATATGACTTTAAGTGTCTGTTTACAGCTAGGACATTGCACTGGCTTACCTTTAAATACCCGTTTAATCAGATTTTTCTGTTCATTAAACGAGGTCGCTGTGGTTTGGTTTAACACGGCAAAGGGGCTAGTAGAAGCAGTTGTCATCGGTTGGCGGATCCTTAGGCTTGATAAAGTATTATCACGAGAGTGTCATCGCGAATAGCGAGATTATAGCCTGAGTTGCGCTGTTATTGAAAAGCCTCAATGTAAGCTCATGCTTAACCCATCGACCAGTGGTATTAATAGTCAATTAACGCATCGACCATCACATATGATGGCCGACATTGTGCGAGAAACGACTAGAGGGTGTTTTGCCAAGTCGATGGGCGAGAGTAACGTGCGCCATCTTTGACTCTAGCGCGGATGTGTTTGACATCATTAAGCTTGAACGCTTGGCGGTAGCTTAGCCAAGGTCCTGAGTCGAGTTGGTATTCCAACTCGGCATTGGGATATAAGCTATTGAGCACTAACTGCTGATGTTCAACACGTATCCCAGGCGGTGATATGCGATAGAAAATTCCCGCTTTTGCTAACTTAGGTTGTACTTTATTGGCGTAAACCGCAGCGAATATTTGCCAATCCTGTTTGAGCACTTGCTCGACTTGGCCATTGAGTTGGCGGGCAAAATGTTGAGTTTGCTGGCTATAGATTTTACCTTGATAATCATAGGCTAATTCCCATGGAGCCTTATGCCATGCCCGTTCGGCAAGGGCGACCATGCGCGGGAATAACATGTATTCTGCTTGCTCGTCCGATTGCACCATTTCGCTCCAAAGATGTCCCTGCAAGCCGTAAAAACGGTGTCCCGGTTTGAGCTGGCTGCGGCTATCGTCCGACACAAATGGCTGATTTAAGCTATTGTGCCAGCGCTCGGCATGTGCGGGCAGATTATCGGGCATAAAGCTAAACACCTTAAAACTGTCTATTGCCCTCGAGGCCCAATGATTGCCGCGCTCATCTGGATGGCTAGCGTAGGGGAAATCGAAATAGGTGACTTCTGGCGTTGAGATAACGACCTTCCATCTAAGATTTGCTTGCTTATGGGCGATTTGATGGCCGTTGTTTGAAATCTGCGACCAAGCGTTAGATTGCACTTGGGCGGGCATGTTTTCGGGGCGCACTTCACCCATGCCATCATTCCAACCAGCGGCAATAATTCCTTTCTCTGCCAACATGTTCGCAACTCGCTCGATAAAGTAACCATTGAGCGAATGCAGTCCGGCAAACTCATCGGCTTTTTGTTTTTTCATTGCGATACACGCGGGGGATTCTACCCAAGCGCCCGCGGTTTCATCGGCGCCTATGTGGTAATGCACTAAAGGAATGCCTACGGCTTGGTGCATCTTTTTAACTTCATCAATCACAGTATCGATAAAGTGATAGGTGCTCGGCAGACACACATTGAGTGTGTTGTCGTGGTAATACTGAATCGACGAATATTGGGTTTTATCTGTAAATTCAGTCAGTAAAAACTCCTCCGCCTTAGCTTTGTCTCCCTTGGCGAGGTAATGGTGATAACGCGCCTCCATGGATTTTATTGCGGCGCGTGAATGCCCCGGCATGTCCAGTGAAGGGATCACTTCGATATGGTGAGCATCAGCCAGTTGTAATATTGCTTGGTATTGCGCCACGGTTAAGTAGCCATCGACGGGGTTTACGTCCGCTATGCCGCTGCCCAGTTGTGGCAATAAACAGGTTTGCTCGGTTAAATCGAAACAGCGTTTTGCGCCCACATCGGTCAGTTCAGGTAAGCCGGGGATGGCTAAACGCCAGCCTTCATCGTCGGCTAAGTGCAAATGCAGCTTATTGATTTTATAGGCGGCGAGCTGTGGGATAATGCGTTTAATAAAATCGAGCGAGTGAAAGTTACGGGCTAAATCGATATGCAGGCCGCGAAAGGCGTAGCGAGGTTGGTCTTGGATCTCGATGGCGACGAGTTGATCGTCACTTAAACTGATCAGCCCAGCTAGGCTCTGTAGGCCATAAAAGAGTCCCGCTTCACTGCTCGCTCGAATACTGATTTGCTCAGCCGTTATGGTTAACCGATAGGCTTCGCTGTTTTTAATTTCACTATCATAGGCTTCAGTGCTTGCGACTTTAGGAGCTTGAGTATCGAGTTGCAATAATAGCGGCGTGCCTTTGTCCTTGGCCGAAAAGCCTAAAGAATCGAGGTAATCAAATGCCGCTTGCCGTCCTTTAAAATCGACAGTCGCAGCCGTGAGTCGATAACCTTTGGCAAGGGATAAAGGCGCCGAGTTTAGGCTTTGGCTATGAAGTGGCGTGGGGATGAGTTTGCCGCTAATGTCAGGTGCTTTGTCTGCGGCTAAAGCTTGATATTGCTCTGCTAAATACTTGCCATCGGCAAAGGGGGTTGCATCGTTTTTTGCCAGTAAGAATTGTTTCTCTGCATTAAAAGGCGCCAGGTAGTCTTGCTCGGCTAAACCTGTTTCTTTATCGCGCCTTGTTTGAGTGCTCTTTATGACCTGCGCCTTATCGCCCATAGCGACAAAGAAGTTTGACATAAACTCGGAACGGGTGATTTGGCTACCTTGGCTATAAAACTCAATACGATAAACCTGATCGGCGACGAAGCCCTTAAAGCTGGCTTTAGGAGTGATTTTGTGTAAATCGCCATTGATATGCTCAATGCTAAAGTCACCCGCATCGACGAAATAAACGGGCGATAACTGGCTGAAATAAATTTGCCAATCGCCATGATTTAACTCTTCATTAGATAACTTGTCGTTGGATAACTGAGCGGGCAAGGTCAGCTCAATGGCGGAGTGATAGCACTGGGTTTCTTTAGCGGGACAGGTTTCAAGATAACTGGCGGTTAACTGATAATTTAATTGGAGCTTATCGGCCAATTGATTCAGCGCGACATGATTTGCCTCCTGCACGGCATTGGCGGCCTGTACTGATGGCATAACAAGTATTGAAAGCACAGGCATCGCGGGAAGCACGGCCATTACGCCGCTGATTAAGGCCGTCTTAATCCTCTGCCACTTTATTTTCCCTTTCGTTAGTCCTTTCACTTAGCTAAGTCCTTTTGTTGTAAAAACCATTGCGCGGCACCTATGAGGGCTGCATTGTGATGTTGGCTGGCTGAAATCGTCAAGTCTGTCAGTTGCGGGCCATAGACTAAACTTTGCAATTTCTGTTTAAGCGCTTCAATAAAAAAGGGAAAGCTTTGGCTGACTGAGCCGCCAAGGATGATATCTTTGGGATCGTATACTAGTAAGGTTTGGGCGATCATGTGCGCCAAGTGTTCGCCAAAATGGGCGAAGGCTTGTAGCGCTTGGCTGTCACCTTCACAGGCTTTTTGGTACAAATGCTCACCACTAATCTGGTGATGAGTGGTGAAGTATTGCCCCGAGCAGTAGTGCTCAATAATGCCATCGCGATAGCTCAAACTGCCGATTTCTCCTGCGGCGCAATGTTTACCCGAATACAACTGACCATTAAAAATCACCCCAGCGCCTACGCCTGTGCCTAAGGTAATCCCGAGCATGTCTTGATTGCTGTTGAGCACAGCTTCGCCAAGGGCAAAGAGGTTAGCGTCGTTATTCACAACAACATCCATTTCAAAGGTATTTTGCAGTTGCTGGGCTAACTGCGTTGCTGTCAGCGCAGGGATGTTGAGCACTTCGAGTAAAGTGCCGCTCTGCATATCCACCATGCCGGGTATCCCGATGGAAATACCACAGGTTTCAGATGTGAGGTGGCTGTGGATACAGGTCACGAGGAAATCTAATAATTGTTCAAAATTGCCATCGGCGGGAACAGGATACCGCCAAGTGTCGAGTAAGGTTTTACCTTCCACCTGTGCCAACATCAGTTTAGTTCCCCCAAGATCTAAACATAGGACGCTCATAATAGCTTGTTGCCTCTCGTGTTGTTTGTTGCCATCGACTCGTTATTCTTTGAGGCCGCTTTTGTTGAAAATAATGTGGTGTTTTTAATCAAGGGACGAGCCGTTAGGGCCACATAACCTATGTAAGCCATAGGGATTAACAGCACTAACATCCCGAGCCGTAACTCGCCGGATAGCTCACTGATAACACCAATGATCGGCGAGATAAACGCACCGCCGATAATGCCAGTACAGAGAATGCCGGCGAATGAGCCATGATCTTGAGTGCGCGAATTGAGCGCCAACGAGAAGATCACCGACCACATGATAGAAATGAAAAAGCCAACCAATGGGAAACAAATTAATGCTAGTTGGCTCGGTCCCCAAATCGCCACCAGAAAACAAACCAGTGAACTAAGGGAAAAACTGAGCAGCAAGATCTGACTGTCGATAAGTTTAAGTAGCAGTAAACCGAGTAGGCAGCCGAGCGTCATGTAAAACCAAAAATCGCTAACCACATTGGCGCCGACACTTAAGGTATCAAGATCATGATATTGCAGCAAAAAGACTGAGATACTGTTAGCAAGCCCTTGCTCAAGCGCAACGTAGGCGGCGATAGCGAAGAAGAATTTCAAAACGGTTTTATCTTTGAAAAGGCGTAAATGGGTCTCGAGGGCACCTGCCGACTCATCTGCCAGTTTATTCACTTTGGGCATCTTCACTAGGCTGGCAAAGAGCACCATGGCGAGCGCGACCACGGCGAATAACCAATACATGGCGAGCCAACTCATGTTCTCTGGCAATAGCTGTTGCACATAGTTGGCTGATGCAACACTGGCTTGATCTAAGGCGACAAAATGCTGATACACCAGCGGCGCTAAGGTCGCGGCGCCGCCAAAGGCAAGTTGGGCCAGTACGGAGAAAAAGGCAAAATGCTCTGCCCCCGCAGCTTGTCGCAATAAGGGATTCACTGCTACCTGCAATAAACTCATGCCAGTGCCAATACAAAACAGGCTAAACATGGCGATGCTAAAGGTTGGCAGACACACAAAAGTCACGGCGCCGATAAACGCTAGGCTAAAGGCTAAGATGATCACCCGCTTTTCACCGTACTTGTCCACCAAAATCCCCGCAGGAATCGATGTCACGCCGTAGGCGATAAAAAACGCAAAGGGAAATAACCCCGCCAACGTCAGGCCGATAGCATAACTGTCAATTAACGCAGGGAAAATCGGCCCCATGCTGTTGGTCATCAAAGAAATCACAAAGAAAGTGCAGAGAACAAACAGAATGATGAGTTTGTGTTTCATGTGCTTAGCCAATTGAATTAAGTGAAATTCATTGTGGCTTGACGCTCGCCTTGGTGGTGATACGAATGGTGCCTCTGTCGATACTTTTCTCACATAGTCAAATCGTGTTCGCGCTGATTGGGCTGATTTACATCAGGTGCTGTAAATACTTGCTGTAGATAGTGGGCAGCAGATAGCTGCTGCGGATGAGCATAGAGAAAACCATGTTTTAGCCTCTGCTGATAAAGTGTTTACTTGTAAAATAGTTACCTTTAATTAACATTGGGTAGAATAGTATCGGAGTGGCGGATTTTAGTATCACTGCAAGGCTGACTTGCTATAGACAATAGTGCGCGTGGCACTGCTATTTCTCGGCTCAAATAGGTCACAGCTGGCATTTAAAAATAAGGACTAAGTGGTTGAATAATTAAACAGGGTGGAATAACCGCTAGCTTGAGTGAATGCGTTGTTGTGTAAGGGCTGATTGAAGCTAAGGAAAAGGAATGAGCAACTGGAGTTTAATGGATGAAACCTCTGTGTGAAAAAGTGATCCCCGATGAAAATAGCTCTTGGCGTTACTTTCGTTATGAATGGGACCACATGGATCTCAATTGGCATTATCACCCCGAGTACGAAATCTGCTTAACCCTCAACAGTTATGGTATGCGTTATGTGGGCGACCATATTGCCCGCTATGGCGATTATGATTTAGTGATCATAGGTCCCGACATGCCCCACGGCTGGCAATCCGAGGCGAACCTTGGTGTTTCAACTGACGAGATATCAAATGGCAACGCGCTAAAAGACGGCACTTCGAATGCGAGGGTGCAGGAAGTCGTTTATGTGGCACAAATTCCAGCGGTCTGGCTACACCAAATTGTGAATGAGCAACGTGAGTTAGCGTCTTTGCATTCACTTTTGACCCATGCCAAACGAGGTGTGTTGTTTAGTGAGGAAACGGCGCGTAAGGCCCATAGTGTGTTTATCGCGATGGAGACGGCCAATCCTTTTAGACGCTATATTTTGTTATTGGAATTATTAGCGTTATTACAACAGGATAGTCAGCAAGAACTCTTGTCGAGCACCTTGTTTACCCACGGTAGTAAACTCGACTTTACCGTGAAAAAACTCGATAAAGTGATCGAGCATATCTATGACAATTACACTCAGGCCTTGTCGGCACAGGATTTGGCAAAGTTGGCGCATATGAGCACCAATCACTTCCATCGCTTCTTTAAAAAACGCACCGAGAAAACCTTAACTGAGTTTATCAATCAACTCAGGATCGCTAAGGCGTGCAAGTTACTGCTGTCAAATCAAAGTCCGATATCAACCATCAGCGATCAGTGTGGTTTCAATAACTTATCCAATTTTAATCGGCGCTTTATTCAATTTAAAGGTGTCACGCCGAGTCGTTTTCGTCAGTGCTTTAGCAGTAAACAAAGGGCAATTTAACCATTCTTATCATGGATGCTTAGGCTGAAAATACTGCTCCACTAAGGTTTGGCTGTAGTGTATCGCTTGCGCCGTGATCTCCGCTGAAATCGGCTCAAATGGGCGCTTCAGTTTTGGGTCGTGGTAATCCATTCCCGCTAACAGCGCATACCAAGAAGGGCGAAAGTAGGCGAGTTGCTGATCGTATTGGTAAAGCAGTAAATCAAAGTCTTCCCCTTGATACCAAGCTTGCAATAGTTGCGTCAGCCTTTGGGAAATGGTGACTTTTCTCGCCGCCAACCAATAGGGTTCGCTGCGCTGGCTGGTGACATAATGGGCCTGAATATAATCCTTTATGCCGAGCACTAACTGCATGACCGCCTGATTGAGTGTTTGTCGACTTAAGGTCTCTGCCTGCTTATTCAATTGATAGCGCTCGAATAACGACATAAATTTTTCAAGGGTGAATTGGGTCATCATGATCGACGTGGCTTCGAGCGGTTCGATAAAACTTTGCGCGAGTCCTATCGCCAGTACATTGTTGTGCCAAGCCTTGTCACTGACACCGACCCGCATCTTGAGAAACCGTACTTGGGTTGATTCAGGCAGATCAACACTGTGCAATAATTCTTTGGCCGCGGCATTGGCACTGAGGTGGCGACTGCTATAAACATAGCCATTGCCAAGCCTGTGGGTGAGGGGGATTTGCCATAGCCAGCCCGCACTGAGCGCCGTTGCGCGGGTATGGTACTTGGCTTGCTGTGCTTGGGTTTGCAGTGCATGGTTTTGTAGATCATGGGTTTGCTGTGTTTGAGTGGTGTCCATTAATGCTGGTACAGGAACAGTGACGGCGCTGTCGTTGAGCAGTTCATTGGCGAAGGATTGAAAGGGTACGCCTAGGGTTTTATGAATTAACTTAGCGCTAAAGCCGCTGGCATCGATAAAAAAGTCGGCGTTAAGTCGTTCGCCATTCGCCAGCATCAAGGCGTCTATATGTTGATTTTGGGTTGTTGAAACTTCAATGACATCGCCGATGAGGTGTTTTACGCCGCGTTGGCAAGCGTATTCTTTTAAGTAGTTGGCAAGTTCAGTAGCATCGAAATGATAGCCGTATTCGTTAGCGTAGGGTAATGCTTTATTCGGCCTTGGGCTGAGATTGCGTTTCGCCAATACACCACTCGAGAAAAACGCATCGGGTTTTACTGCATGACCATGCCCTCGGCGTCTTGCATTGGCGTTGATAAAGAAAACTTCAGCGGGTTTCACATCCATTTGACAATAGAAGGGGTGAAAGTATTGCTGCTCGTCGCCATTCCAGTTGATGAAATCGATGCCGGTTTTATAGCTGGCGTGGCATTGTTCCATCCAATCTTTTTCGCTAATGCCTAAGTTGTCCATAAAGCGTTTTAAGTGTGGCGTTGAACCTTCGCCAACGCCAATGGTGCCTATGTTGTCCGATTCCACTAAACAGAGTTCAATGGCGGCAAATACGGGGTTATTCGCGAGGGCGGCCGCGGCCATCCAACCTGCGGTGCCGCCACCTAAGATAATGATTTTTCTGATTGCTTGCTTTACTTTCATGGCTTATCCCCGCTGCATTATCAACGCAAAAAGCCGACCCTAAGGTCGGCTATGGTGTGACTTATAGTTTAAAATTTGTAGCTGGCACCGACGAAATAGCGTGAACCAAATTCGATGGTGTTTTGGGTTAATCCGTATTTAACATCATAGGATTGCACCACTTCATTGGTTAAGTTAACCCCTTCGAGTGAGATATCTAAGTTCTCCATTGCATGCCAAATAATCGAGGCATCGACTTGTTGATAGCTGTCGTTTAACACGTTTTGAATATTACCCACGCCTAAGTATTCTGAACGCCAGTTATAGGCGATACGGGCGCTGAACAGATCATCTTCGTAGAAGAGTGAACCGTTGAAGGAGTTTTCTGACACACCTTCAATCATCTGCTCTGTGCCATCGGGGCGCGTGCTCTTACTGTCAACATAGGTGTAGTTAGTTAAGAAGCCAAAACCGCTTTCAAAGTTATGCTGTAGCTGGATTTCAAGCCCAGTCACTGAGCCGCTGCCGCCGTTGGCAGGAGCTGTGACGCGGCATTTATCCCACTCAGATTCTGACGCGCCGCAACCTTCAATATACTGAGTCGACTCAGTGACAAACACTACGTTATCAATATCTTTGTAGAACAAGGCCGCCGACAGCATAGAAGATTCAGTGAAGTACCATTCGATGCCAAGGTCGGCTTGGTTCGCCTTATAGGGTTTCAAATTCGGATTACCGCCGGTCGCAGTACCAAAGTTTTTCGCTATGGCTAAGCCAGGTTTAAGATCGCTGTAGTTGTTACGCGCCATCACAGCAGAGGCCGAGGCACGTAGGATTAGATCTTCTTGTAGATCAAAGGCGACGTTGATACTCGGTAACCAATTATCGTAATTAACGGATTCATTGTAGGGCTTGCCATCGGCAAAACCGGTTGAGGTTTGGTCTGTGTTAACGTAACGCAAACCAAAGTTGCCACGATAGAATTCGCCGCTAAAATCCGCTTGGGCGTACAGGGCCAACATATCCTCTTCGACAGAGAAGGTGTTACCGAGATCGGCGACTTCCACTAACTCGCCATTGGCGTATTTCTCGCTGATAAACGCCCACCATTTGTCTTCATCTAACTTGGCATAGGAGTCGAGTACATTGCCGCCACTCTGGGAATGCAGGCCAGACAGTACGCCATCGCTCCAGTTGGCTAGGTTGCCATTGGGCACGAAACCTAGGATTTCTGCGGGGTTACGATTGAAGGCATTACGCTCGAAATCACTGGTGTTGTACTTAATCCCGACCGCAATTTTATTAATAAAATCATGATCGAGTTGATATTCGAAGTCAGACTGTGCGTAGGTGACTTTATGATCTTGCACTGTGGTTTCGTAGTTGGCTTCCTGCGCATGCTTGAACTGGCTAGCATCGTTGGCATCTAGGCTCGTGAGCACCACTTGATAGGGACCTGTGGCATCGTAACTAAAGCCACCATCGACACTGCCTTGACCATTAGGGAAGGCGGGATCGCCAATTTTGCCGCCTTGGTCCGTCGCAGGGATCCACCAAGAAGATGAGCCACCTTGGGTGCCGCCATCTGAGGTCGATTGGCCAATGACGCCGCTAAGGGTGAAACTGTCCCCGACGTATTTTCCGGTTAAGTTGAGTACGTCAGACTTCATATTGACCGCGTGGCGTACCACAGGGTTATAAATAATCGACGCATACGCTGGCAGAATCGTTGCCGATGCTGTGCCGCCTTGGGCGTTATTTACTACGTTGGTGGAGCCCGAACCGCGGGCGCCAACGGTTAAGAAGTTATGGTTTACGTGGGGGATATCGAGTTCAAAATTAAAGTAATCTAAGGTGAACTCTGTTTTTTCAGTCGGTACAAATTGCAGTGTAACTTGGGCACTGGTCCTTTCACGTTCGGCCCTAAATGCTTGTGAGCCAATCCCCCACGCCCCTACAGTTGATTCTTGGTTTTGTGCAGGATCAGCGGAAAAGTACTCATAGTAACCGCTGAGCGATTCTAATACATGCCGACCACTGGTGAGTTTTTCTACTGAGTAAGCGCCTAAAATACCAAATTTTTCATCGTCATTTTTCCAGCTTCCGACGAAAGATCCACTCGGATCTGTTTCATCGTACAGGCTGCTTTGGCTCAACTCACCCGCCACTTGATAAGTGTGAGCATCGAGATCTAAGGGCTTACGGGTTTTGAGATCGACAGTGCCGCCCAGCGCACCTTCTTCAAGGCTAGCGGTTGGCGTTTTGTGGACTTCAACCGCACTGACTTGCTCGGCTGACAATAATTCCATGTTGAAGGTACGAGTGGCAGGACCAAGATCATACCAAGA
This sequence comes from Shewanella sp. NKUCC05_KAH, assembly GCF_019345585.1. Taxonomy (NCBI): domain Bacteria; kingdom Pseudomonadati; phylum Pseudomonadota; class Gammaproteobacteria; order Alteromonadales; family Shewanellaceae; genus Shewanella; species Shewanella sp. NKUCC05_KAH. The sequence goes on along the minus strand of NZ_JAHKQZ010000006.1, from coordinate 132,269 downwards.
GGTGCTCGCAACGGTTTGACCGTTCAGCAAAATACGACTCTGTTCTGGCGCGGTACCGCGAATGGTGACCCCGCTCACTTCACCGTATTGCCTATCGACCGTTACCCCAGAAATTCGTTGCAGTGCATCACCAATGTTTTTATCGGGAAACTTACCGATATCTTCCGAGGTGATGGCATCGACCGTGGAGTCGGCGAAGCGTTTGGTATTCATTGAGGCTTCAATCGAGCGACGTATGCCGCGTACTTGGATCACCTCAATATTTTCTGCGGTTGCCTCTTGTTGCTCCGCCGCGACTGCGGTTGAGCTCATCCCGAACAAGGCGTTAGCGATACATAATGCGAGCAAAGAGCTCTTAAATAGTTGACCTTCTGACATGTTATTGCATCCCTGTAGTGCTTTTATGTTGTTTTTTTCTCCAGTTAACTTACCTGTTATCGAATTGTTGATGCGGTACTTTTCACACTAGGATTGGTATTTTTCTATTGTCTTTGAAGCCTTGGGTAAGGGGATGGTTAATACCAATCGTATTAAATATCTGTTCATTCAGCGGGAATTCAACGCGCTTTAGACAAGGCGAAGGCTTGAAGGCATAGTGGTGCTCTGTCGAAAGCCTTAAACGCAGTATAAAGCGCGTTGAAACCCGCCCTTTGGGAGCCACACAGGCATTCCACTCCGGTGTTGCATTGACTTAAAAGGGAATGACCATTTCTGCGTCAATGCGCCTTGGATTGAAATGCCTGTGAGGCTCTGAACTGATTAGATATTTAATGTGATTGGTATAACTGGGGCAAAGGCAGGATTTATCGACTTAGCGTAGAAAAGTATGGCTTGTTGCTAGGATGGTATAACTAATGCCGGCGGGATTACTCACTATAGATAAGCTAAACGGATGAGTGAACTCGCTGTCTACAGGTTATGAATTAACCAGTGCGTAAAGAGAACTAACTTATTCATCTTTAAACATTATTTATAGGATGAAATCATGAAACTGAAATCGATAGCCGTTGCAGTTGGGCTTTGTGTTGCGAGCTTGAGTACTGGCTTAAGTGCGGCCTACGCCAGCGATAAAACCATTTACCTTACCTTTGATGATGGTCCAATTGACGCGACCTTAGGGCTGTTAGATGCGTTAAAGGATGCCAATATTAAGGCGACGTTCTTTATTAATGCGTTTCATATGTATGGCGAAGGAGATGAAAACGAGGCATTAGCGGCTGTCGCCCTACAACGTTTGCTAGACGATGGTCATATTCTGGCAAACCACAGTTACGATCATATGCTGCATAACTGCACTGATGGCGTGCAATCTGGGGCGGCATATTGTAATCAAGTTGGACTCTGGCCTGTAAAATCCTATCAAGATGCGGCCACCGATTTCACCTATTTTGTGACGAACACGGCCAAAGTGGTTGAACTTATTCCTAATGCCTCCAGTTATCCCAATAACAAGATGACTAAGTTGGCACGTTTGCCTTACACCAATGGTTGGCGAGTGACCAGTAAACTCAAAGGCGACGGCTTGTGTGCGACATCCGATACAGTGCCGCCTTGGGACCCCGCTTTTGCTTGTACCGCAGAAACCTCGACCAACAGTTCGCAAGTTGCGGTGCAAATTCAAAACATGCTCGCCGAGAGTGACTATAAAATATTTGGCTGGGATCTAGACTGGGGACCAGAGGATTGGGGGGTTGCCTTTCCTGCTGAATCTATGGCCGATGGGGTTGAGCTGGTGGCAAAAGTCAATCAAGTGATTAACACCTGCGCAGGAACGACGATGAATCCGCTTAACAGTCGTACGCAGAACTTAGATTGTAGTGATGGTTTACATAACGGGAAAGTGGTTATCTTGACCCACGACTTCCTGTTTGAGAATGCGCACCGCGGACAAGGTGCAACCATCAACTTGCCTAAAATTAAGCGTTTTGTTGAAGAAGCTCAGCGTCAAGGGTATCGTTTTGATACGCTAGATAATTATGCCCCTGCTTGGCAGGATCAGCATAATTATCAACTACCTGAGTTTGTGTCCTATCAAGATAAAATCTATTCCTTAGTGCAAGCGCATTTCTCCCAAAGCAATTGGCAACCAAGCCAGACCCCTGCCTTGTGGAAAAACGAAAAGTAGTGATGTATTGGGCTGAGTATTTACTCGGCCCATCATATTGGTCGAGTAAAAGGCATGTTGCTGAACTTAGCCTGACAAAATTCAAAATAGCGGCATTTTTTACACTTTACCCACTTCGCTTTAACTCAGTATCTGTAATACTGCTCCGACATTGATTTGAAGTTTATCGGTGTTAGAAAAGTAGCGCATAACGAGCGCGATTGGGGAGAGAAGATGAGTACGTTTGTAAAATTAACCATAGCGGCAACCTTAGTGGTATTAGCCTTACTTGCTGCGGGTATTTACCGTTTCAACATGACCAATGATGATATTTATATGGTGATGGAAGATGGACAGGTGATGCAATACGATGAAGCCATGGCGCATGAAAAAACTCAGGCTCAGGTGAATGAGATCGAAACTGTGACACCTTTTGAGGTAAAGCCTGTGGCGAATGCATCGGAAGTGATGCTCAAACTCTTTAGCTTAAATACCGCCAATCCTGTTGAAATAACGCTGCCTGAGGGCGGCAAGTCCGTTGCACTGACACATTTTATTAAGATCAAGCAAACAGAGTTTGCTATGGGCGACTACCAAGATGGTGAGGTAAAAGGTCGAGCATTACTCGATTACTTGCGCATTACACCGTTAAATTTCGATCCCGCTCTAGAGCCGGACACCCAAAGTGACGCACCGATTCAAGATGATCCTAAAATGCAAACTATGCCCTTTGTGGCGCCCTTTATTGTGACGACTCAAGGTTCAGGCGTATTTTGGTATCTTGGATTGTTTAATCTGGATTTTAAACACAATAGCTTGAAACACTTAGGCAGTGTCATGCTTGGCGATCGAATCGAAGTGGATAGTATTGAACCTGTTTATCCTTTTGAAGCCCCATTCAAAATTGCTGTGACTTATCGCGATAGAGCGTCTGACCAACCTATGTCTGAAAGCCCTGAAATAGTCAAAACCATAGAGATGGTAGTGAGTGAGACCAGCATACATAAGTAGCGTGTAAATGCCATTATGGATCTACGCAGGCTTATGCTAAGTTGTTTTTCGGTAAGTGGGTGATGTTTGCTTCAATAGCAAGCGTTAGCAGGTAATAGGTCAGCATAAGATTTCGACAAGGAGAGTGTCATGCAAGTTAGCAAAATCACTGGGAAATTTGATGTTAAGCTCACTCCTGATAGCCCCTATGCTACTGGCATTGGTGGTGTGACGTTAGGACGTATGGGCTTAGATAAAACCTTTTATGGTGAGCTTGAGGGGCGCAGCAAAGGGGAAATGCTCAGTGCTATGACGTCAGTCAAGGGCTCAGCTGGCTATGTGGCCATTGAACAAGTGGTTGGTAACTTGTGTGGTAAGCAGGGCAGTTTTGTATTACAACATTTTGGAATTATGACCGATGGACAAAATCGTCTGATCTTAGAAGTGGTACCCCATTCTGGGGCGGGGGAGTTGCAGGGGTTAACTGGCACTATGACCATCAATATTGAGAATGGCCAACATTTTTATGCATTCCAGTTTGGCTTTGAAGCTTAGTTTGACTTTGAAGCTTAGTTTGGCTTTGAAGCTTGAATAACGCCTGTGTTTTAGCTCAGTTTTCTGTAACTCTTCTCCTTTATGATCATTCGAGTCATCTGAATTCACCCTTTTTAATTTAAGCGAGTAGGTCTTTTCGATTGGGTCTGAAAATGGGCATAAAAAAACCAGCTGAGGCTGGTTTTTTTGATTCTTTTTTCATAAAGCACTATCGAACCTTGAGTCTAGATCGGCGTGCTGTTACTTAAAATACGTTTAATTTAAAAAATGCCGTTGTCACGAGAGTTAAGACACTTTTTTAACAACTTTAATTTTATCAACGACCTTTTTCACATCGTCGGTATTTTCGGCAATTTTCAGTGCTAGTTGACGTTCGGCATCGCTGGCAACTTCACCTTTCAATGTCACTATGCCATTGGCAACATCCACATTAATTTGGGTGCCGGATACGTCAGTTGAAAACAGTAAACGCGTTTTGATGACTGTTGCAACTTTAGAGTCAGTTAAGGTGGCAACAACTTCACTGGTGCCTTCTTTTTCATTCATCACAGTGAGTTGGTTATCGACATCTTTCACCCCATCTAAGCTCTTGATGAGCTCTGTGGCGAGGGCTTTATCCACACTGCTTTCCACTTTACCTGTTAACGTCACTTTACCATCTTTGACATCTGTAATGATGTCGAAGGAATTGAGATTCGTGTTGAGCAGTAAAGTGGTTTCTGCTTTACCATCGATCCACGCATCCTTGGTTCCGCCTTTCCAATCTTGGGCGGCAGCCACATTTAAACTGATTGAACCGACAAGTAAAGCCACTAGTACTGATGCTGTTGTAGTTTTCATAATCATATCCTCCGTTGTTTTCTCGAAGCTAGATAATGCGCCAATCGTGCCAATGTTTTTAAGGTAATGATTTTTAACGTTTAAATTGTTTTATCTGGCGTTTTTATACCTTGGCATTTTCCTTTAGGTCGGTCTTTTTTACCGACAAAATGTAATTTTTTCTGGCATGCTGAGCCATCATTCGAGCATAAAAAACCGCACTCATCAGTGCGGTATTATGTCTGTATTAAAAGTGGAGGGGAGTCGGTTAAATATGGCTCACTTAGCGACAGGGAATTAATGGTGATTGAGCGATCCCGTACCGTCGTAACTCATTTGCAGCCAAGCGGCGCCTTCTGCAAGTTGGTTTGCAAGTTGTGGCTGATGCGCTTGCCTTACTGCTTGTTTTATTTGGATTAGCACTTGCTGTTCTATGTCGACAAGGGCGGTCATAGCCTGCGAAATTTGGCACTGTTGCAACAATTCTGTTGCTTGAGTATAAGTGACGGGCACGGTGTGACTTAGGCCATTAATTGGCTCGTCAGCCAAACTTCTCAGCTGTTCAAACCGAGTTAACATTCGTTGGTGGATGTTAGCTTTGGCGGAAAAAACACGCTTAAGATTATAGTCTTCGACATACCTCCTCGCTTGGTTGTAAAATGTGAGTCCTTCCTGATTCAGCTTGATGATTTCATCGATCAACATGATATCGGCGCGGATATCAGTCTGATGTTGCACAACATTAGACTTCATTATGGGCCTCCTAATGCCAGTGTTCGACATAGATTGTTTAACTGCTTGGGTAAACTGATTTTGTTTCGTTCAGCTACCATGCATATTCTGTTCTCGTTTTTAATGATATTTTAACAGGCTGATTTTTAGACTGATATTCTCAGTTCATCGAGATATCATCTTAGAACATCGGCAACTATTACCGTTGCTGTTGTTAAAATTTCATGGCTGACATACAGTAGTTTTTCATACAGGGAGTAGATACGCATGGCTCGACTGACACTTTTTTATCACTTGCAGGATGTTGGCGCCGAGCAAGCAATCATCGAACTTGCTGGCGCTGCAGACTTTAATAAGCTACGCAGTGTTGATGACTTGCCTTGGATAGAGCAGCTAGGGGCAAATCACGTCGATGTTGCCATTATTGAGTTATCCAGTCTTAGTCGTGAAGATTACCTTGTGCTGCTAGATAATGCGGCCATGTCAAATATTGAGTTTATTTTTCTCTCCGACGGTCAGCCAAACCCCAATCTTGATCAGTTAATGTCTCATTTTGCGGGTTACCACTTTCGCAAACCTTACGATATGCCGCTAATCAGCGAAATTTTTGCTGATTTTGCACAGTATTTAGCATCATCGCCTAATCGACTGCATCCTTTTGCTAGCGAGCTAGACCAATACGGTTTGCTTGTTGGTTCATCAGCTCCTATGCACAAGCTATATCGTACAATTCGTCGCGTCTCTGCGACAGGCAGTAATGTGCTGATTATTGGGGAAAGTGGGGTCGGGAAAGAACTGGTTGCTAATACCATACATCTTGCCAGCCCTAGGGTGAACGAGCCTTTTATTGCGATTAACTGTGGTGCATTAAGCCCAGAATTGGTCGACAGTGAGCTGTTTGGTCATGTCAAAGGTGCATTTACGGGGGCGAATCGCGACCACAAAGGCGTATTTGAACAGGCTGAAGGCGGGACCTTGTTTCTCGATGAAGTCACCGAAATGCCGATTGATCATCAAGTGAAGTTACTCAGAGTGTTGGAAAATAGCGAGTATCGTCCTGTGGGTGGCGACAAAGTGCAACGTGCAAACGTACGTATTGTGGCAGCGACTAACCGTGATCCCATAGTGGCGATAGAGGCAGGGCTATTTCGAGAAGATTTGTACTTTCGTTTGGCTCAGTTTCCCATTCGCGTTCCGCCCTTACGGGAACGTGGCGAGGATATTATTGGGCTTGCGCAGCATTTTCTTGCCTATCGTAACGTGGCCGAAAAGCAGAATAAGAGCTTAGCTGAAGACTGTATTCAGATGATTGCTAAGTACCCTTGGTCTGGTAATGTGCGCGAATTAAAACATGCAATTGAGCGAGCCTATATTCTGGCCGATCAGGATATTTTACCCAGCCATTTACAGTTACCTCAGACGAATGAAGTGGGTTTATGTGGTGGTGAACAAGTTGTTATCCCCCAAGGCATGCGCTTAGATGATTTAGAGAGAATCGCTATTTATCAAGCACTAGAAACCACTCAGGGTAATAAAACGGATACCGCCGAACAACTGGGGATCAGCGTTAAAACCCTCTACAACAAGCTCAGCAAGTACGAGCAGCAAGTCGAGACCGGTGAAACGACTGCTGAATAAATATTAATTATCAAATTAATATTGAAACAGAGCTAAACTTTATACTCTTTTTTTTGTAAATAATAACTCCTATTCTACAGCCCTTAAACAGAAAAAGCGGAGATAGAATATGAAACACTTATTAACAACAGCATTATGGCTTTCTTTGACAGCCAGTAGTTTTGTGAACGCCACCCCTGCAGTAGGAAGTCTTGAAACAGTCGCTGAATTGCCAATACGACCTGGCAATGTCAGCGTCACTGCACAAGGTCGGATTTTTGCCACAGTACATCCATTTGATACACCATCAGGTTTGCAATTGATTGAAGTTAATCGTGAGACCAATGCTTATAAAGCTTGGCCTTCAATGGATTTGCAAAAAATATCGGCAGCCAATACTGCTCAATTTGATACCTTATTAGGAATTGCTCAGGACAAGGCTGGACACCTCTGGACCGCAGATATGGGGTTAGAATTAGGCCAGACAAGGATTTGGGGATTCAACATTAAAGACGGCAGTCTATATAAACAAATCGTCCTACCACAAGCTCTCGCGCCTAAAGGCAGCTTTATGCAGGATCTGGTTGTCGACTCTCAAAAAGGCTGGATTTATTTAGCCGATATCGCCAACCCTGGCCTCTTAGCGGTGCGTATCGACGATGGTCATACAATACGTTTTTCAGGTCATAGCTCGCTGCAGGCCGAAACGGATGCAGTAATGAACATAGATAACAAAACAACATTGTTTAATGGCAAAGTCGCCAGTGTAGCGGTCAATCCAATTAGTTTATCTGCCGATGGAAGTACACTCTATTATGGTGCAATGAATGGCACTCACTGGTATCAGTTATCGACTGCAGCTTTACAAACAGGCAATAATGATAAAATTATCGCCACGGTAAAATTAGTCGGAGCCAAGCCTGTATCAGATGGCGCAGCAACGTCCAAAGAAGGTAATCATTACTTTACCAATTTGAACCACAATGCCATTTCCATGCTAGATAACAAAGGCACACTAACAACAGCGGTCAGTTCTCCACTACTGGATTTTCCAGATAGTGTGCAATTTGGTGAAACAGGCTGGTTATATATTTCAGTGAACCAATTGCATAAAGCAAAAGCCTTTAATGGAAAAGCCGAAACAGCCAAACCGCCTTATCGTATCATGCGACTCTGGACCGGTGAGGATACTGCAGCGGGTCAATAACACCTTAGCTGCAACTGCAAAGTTGCAGCTTATATTTGCAGTATGAGTTATATCGCAACTGTTTATTTACGTTGATGTGAGTCTTTGGTTTAACTCGAAAGCGTCTAGAAATGAGTTAGGTGTTGATTGTGCAAACTATCAATGCCTCTTATTGTTACTGGCACAGGTCAATATTGAATGGTGAGATAATTTTTGGAACAAGGAACAAGTTCAGTGAAACTCAATCAACCTTCTAAAAATGCATTTTATATTCAAACTCTGAGTACTCAGTACCGACCTCTATTATGGCTGTTTGCTGCTGGGTTATTACTGCTTGGTTTACTCTGCGCCAGAGCAACCTATTTACAACCCGATCCGATACTACAGCTCGTTCTCGGCTGGGTAACACTGTTTCTATTGTTACCCGTGTTACCGACTGCGTTTGTTCAGCAACAGTGTTGGTTAGATGCTGAGCAACAGCAATTGTGGCTCGGTAAAGGTTTCTTCAATGGTAGGTATGTGGGATTGTGGCGGTGGCGTTCCTATGCCTTTTCGGACATCAAAGCAGTGCAACTTTATCAGCTGCAAATCACCCGCTGGCATCAGATCAGCCGCAATCGCCAAGCGGAAGATACTGTCCAACATTATCTGGCTTATTTAGAATTGCACCAGCCCAACGGTGCTCAATTGATATTGGGTGACAGTACTGATAGAAAGGAATTACAACAAGTTCTACAGCAATGCGCGCAGGCGATAGACTGTAAATTTCAGGATTTTAGTAACACCACTCAAAAATCACTTCCCAAAGGTAGTGAATTTAATTTCATGCGGGTACTGGTTTTGCTGGTTATATTTATTTTGTTGAATATTTTATATTTTTTGTTCGTTCTATAAATGCTCAGTCATCCAGCCTAAAAAGTTAGGCTGGATGTCCTCCACAACAATCACTCATCTTGCTCAGTGGTTTCCTGATAAGGAACAAACACTTTAAGAGATGCTGGCTGGACTTCAATAGTGAGATCCGCTGGCTCAAATACTTCACCATCAATCACATATTTACACTTAGGCTGGCTGCTGATAGTGACCTTTTTAGCATGGGCATGATGGACTTTACTTGCACTCGCTTGTTGATCTCGCATACTCTTATTGCCCTCTTTTACCCATCCCGCAATCGCTAATTCAGCGAGGCTAAGCAACTGCTCTTTGGGTTCATCGCCAGCATCCAGCCAAGTAATGTCGAGCAACCCGTCGGTCATGTTTGGCTCGCCATCGCCCTGCGCCAACACGCTGGTAAATGGTGCGGCATTGGCAACGATTAGGCTATGGGTCGTTAATGTTGTGGGTTTTGCATCATCTAAGCTGAGCTGGATGGTTAAAGTGATATCGGCATTCACTGCGCGCCATAAGCCATCGAGGTAGGCAAACTGGCCGAGAGCATTTTTACGCTCACGGTTTGCGGATTCAATCATTTGTTGCTCAAACCCTATGCCCACAAGCAACAACACTAACGCCTCATTACAACGCGCGGTATCAATGGCTTGGCAATGCCCTTGAATAATATTATCCAGCGCCTGAGAGATAGGAATAAGCTTACTGCCTAAACCAAAGAGGGCATGGCTGAGGGCATTAGTTGTGCCAAGAGGAATGATGCCTAAGACGATATCTGTATCGACGATTTGAGAGGCCACTTCAGTCACTGTACCATCGCCACCACAGGCGATAATGATATCAGCGCCTGCATTACGGGCTTGCTCGGCGAAGACATTTGCGGTTTCGTCTGCTGTTGTGAGTTTTAAAGTCAGGTCAAAATAGGCTTTGAGTTCATCTTGGATTTGCTCGCTGTATTCTTGCCATTTCCCGCCACCAGAAACTGGGTTGGCGATAATCCACGCCACTTTGTGGATGTTAACTTTCCCTTGACTAAGCATGCGATCGAGCGCGCGTAATTGCCATTTGTTTAAGCCAGCGGTTTTGCGGATTTGCTTTATCTGTTGCAGTACTTCGGCGAAGTGCTGTTGTTTATCTTTACAAACCAAATAAGCGGCGAGTACCAGCACTGAGCGGCCACGACCCATTGCACAGTGGATGAGTACCTGTTTATTGGCGCGCACTTGGCGGTGCAGCCAGTTAACGGCTTGATTGAGTTGGGCACTGGTCGGTACGCTATGGTCGAGGATGGGAATATTTAAATACTCGATATGATCTTCAAATTGCGACCAATCTAAGCCATCAAATTCAGCGGTGACATCCAGAATGGCAGTGATCTTATTGGCTTTAATCGTTTCCAGATCTGCGGAAAAGAGTCTACAGCCGAGATACAGATGTTCATCAATCCTCTGCATGGGTGGTACTGAATCGTATTTTCTGGCCCAGTGGTTATAGAGTCGACTGCCTAATAAAAAGGGAATAAAACCCCAACGAATATACCAAGGAATAGTGCCATCTTGGCGTTTTCTAAAAATACTGGCGAGATTAAACCAATAGGCTGAACCGACTAAAAACAGTGACAGACTTGTCCATGCACAAATGAAAGTGAGCAGGGGAGAAGTGTCTGTTACTGCAAAATAGGCTAACAATACTGCACCTGCAGTGTACAAATATTTGATGTGGATCTTCGTTAGCATGCAAGTCCTCCAATGCCATTGTTCTTGGTTAAAATCGTTGCACTTGAATGGATAGATGTCGAGATGAGAGATGCAGAAATGAGCGAGTCTAAACCAAAAGGGTGGCAATAGACGAGTCTATTGCCACCCTAAAGTCAGGTTTGTTTAGCACTTAGTATCTTTAGCTTTAACACCTTCTTTGACTTCTTCACAGGCATCTTCGATGGCGTTACCTGTATCAGTCATTACTTCATCGATTTTTTCGCCCGCGTCTTCGGCTTTGTTATCACTACAGGCCGTTAAACCTAGGGCGAGTAATAATGCGAATGCTGCACTTGTCATCAGGGTAAATGGTTTCATATCTATCTCCTTTTCTAAAAAAATTATAGTCGCGGTGATTTACCCTTAAGGGCATTGATCAGCAGAGAAATCACTAATAACACAATAAATATGAAGAAAATGATTTTCGCTATTCCCGCCGCTGCGCCAGCAATCCCAGCAAATCCTAACAACCCGGCAATCACGGCAACAACTAGAAATACTAATGTCCAACCTAGCATAATAACCTCCTGCCCTTGTATTAATCCTTCTCATGACCGTTTGTGTCACTTGTAAGGTAACGGCTAATGGCTCTTACTTGATTGCGATCTTAATGCCAACTTTAAAAATTTTAAGTAGTTAATTGATTTTAAATATAATTTAAATCATTTTATTTAAAATGGCGTGAGTGAATTAAAAGAGGGGTAGGCAATTTTTACCTAAGCTTCGGTAAGAGTTTCAGCCTAATACGTTGAATCAAAGACTGTGAGCTGATGTCGTTCATAAGTAAAGACAAATAAAAGCCGACACTGTGAGTTTGTGTCGGCTTGAAGATATTATGATCTTATAATACAAGATGATAGGAGCTAAATACGTTTAAAAACGATTTAATGGTTTCCAGCGCTGCAGGCTAACTGGAATACTCGTACCTTGGGATAACAGCAGGTTAATGCGGGATTGATATGCTGCGCCCACCATTAAATGTTTGGCTAAATCCACCGCATTACGGGCCTTATAGTCATCTAAATAACTGCCTTTTGCCCAAGCGTTAAATGCACCCAGTGCTGGGCCTGCCCAAATTTGGTAATCCATTTCGCGGCCGACTTCACCTGTGTTCGACCAGCGGCTCGAAAGACCCAAATACCAGCGGAAAATCAGCGCCATCTTACGTTTGGGGTTATCCAATGCGCGCTCGATTTGCTTAGGATCGCGCTCGTTAAAGTGGGCGACTGTGCCCGCCCAAATATCATCGAGTGATGAGCGGAACACTTGCTCTTCGAGCTTTTTACGCTCGTCCGCAGGGATGGCATCAATCGAATCGTAACGGGTATAGATTTCATACAGCTTATTGGCGCGCATCGGGAACAGGGTTCCGCGCTTAACCACTTGTAATTTAACGCCCATTTCGAACATATCGGCGGCAGGCGCCATAGTTACATCGGCCATTTCTGTGGTGGCGAGTAACTTACGTGTGTGTTCACTCGCGCCCGCTTCGACGCAAGCTTGGTTGATAGAACCTGTGACGATAAACGCCGCGCCCATGTTGAAGGTGGCTAATGCTGCATCGGGAGTACCTACGCCGCCGCCTGCGCCCACGCGGATAGGCGTTTTGTATTGATACTTAGCTTGGATTTCATCTTTAAGCGCCAAAATCGTCGGCAATAGCGTCACTAGCGGGCGATTGTCGGTATGGCCGCCTGAGTCGGCTTCGGCCGTGATGTCGTCCGCCATAGGCACCAGCAATGCCATCGCCATTTGGTCTTGGCTGATAAGGCCATCACTCACTAATTGCTGGAGGATTTTGGCTGGCGCTGGCTCCATAAACTTAGTCGCGACTTCGGTACGGCTGATTTTGGCTATGACTTTGTTGCCAATGACGATGTCGCCATGTTCGTCGCGGCTCAAACCCGCCGCGCGGTAATAGACGATTTGCGGCGTTAAACCTAAAAATGCCGAGGCTTCGACCGTGCGCACTTTATGTTTTAAGAACAGCTCAACACTGCCGCGCTCTAATGCGGGCTCGCTTGGGCTGTGAATTAAGTTAAAAGCATAAGGACCATTAGGCAGCGCCGCCTGAATGCGAGTAATGGCCGCTTCAACGCGGGATGGAATTAACCCCGCCGCGCCAAACGAGCACAAAATGCCCGCTTGACCTAGCGCGATAACCAGTTCTTCCGAGGCAATACCGTTGGCCATAGCGCCAGCGTAGTAAGCGTATTTAACCCCGTGTACGCGGCGAAAATTACTGTCGCCTAAACTTTGGGTGCCAAGGGCGGGCGCAAAGGCGCTGACGGGGTGTGAGCCTAGTGGCGCTTGGCTGTCGCTTGTTGTTACTTCGGCCGTTTGCGCTATGCCTAAGCCTTTTTCACTGTGATTCACTAAGTAACAGGCTTGGCTTAAATCTTTGAGTTTTTTGCCTAATGCGTCGATATCAAAGCTCAGCGCGGCATCGTTGACTTGCCACGGCCAAGGGCTGAGTTTTTCGTTATTGCTATTGTATTGATCTAGAGTATGGCTAGTCATAGGTGTTCTCATGTTATCAGTGCCGCCCTGCGCGATGTGGATAGTCAAGGCGGCGCAACTATTTGTTATTCGTTATTCGTTATTTGTTATTCGAGATTAGCGTCTTTCTAATAGCGTAAACTCATTAGGCTTCTTCAATACAGATGGCGATATCTTTAACTTCATAAATCCGCAGGCCATCTTTACTCAAGTTGGCATCGCCCATAATGATGCGTTTGCCATTGTCGTCTGTCACGCTGGTAATGTGTACATCTAGCGACATCTGCTTGTTTAATGGGTTAATTTGACCGCGATATTTCCATTTGATATCCGATAAAATCTGCCCAAATTTAGGACTCTTAAAACCCGCACCAAGGTCTTGGTTAATCGCATAGGTTTGCATCAGCTCGATAATGGCTTCAACCCCTAATGAGCCTGGCATCACAGGATCTTGATGGAAATGGAATTGGAAGAACCAATCACTCGGGTCAATCGTGCGCTCGGCGTATAAATAGCCAAGGCCCGCCTTACCGCCGGCTTTCACGATTTCAGCCTTGTCGATAAAGTTAAGTTGACCGCCCGCTAAACGGTAATGTGGTTGACCTTTTGGTGCGTTAAAGCTGCGATGTTGTTTATCTAACAGATTGATTTGGCTATCGGCTGCTATGCCATTTTGCACATGCCAAGGCTGAGTGGTCTTGCCGTTGTCTATGCCTAACTGGTTTTTCAGCGCATCGCCCTTGAAGTAACCAAATACCGCTTTACCTTGGTAGAAAGGCTCGCCATCGCAGCTTAATTCAAAACTGAAATTCTGAATGATGTTGCTGCCAGCAATCACAGTCGATAACAAACGTGAGTCGTTCACTATGGTTTTGCCACGTAAATCCACATGGCGCAGTAGCTTACCGTTGCCGTCTAAGTTACGGAAAAACAGCTCTTGGCCGGGGAAGCCCAAGGTAGTGCCCATATAGCCCGAGATAAAGCCGTTTGGCTGCAGTGATATTTCCATCAGCACAGAATAGGGCATAACGGCGTGATGGCTGTTTTTATCATAATACCAAGCGTTTGCTGGCACTTCGTATTCAGCGATACACGAAGAGGGCTTTTTCAGCTCGCCGCGTTTGCCGTCAATCGCAATGACGCGAGTCGTGAGCTGCAAATCACCGCAAGGCGTGCGCGGTGGAATTAGGCCGCGATAGATACTGAAATCAGGGCCGAAGCAGTTTTCGATGTCGCCAGTGGCAAATTCGAACATGTGGTACGGCGTGAACGGTAGGGTATCGGGCACGCGGTTAGCATACTTTGAATCCGCAGGCGCGACTGGTGCGCTCACATGCTTAAGCGGCACTACGCCTTTATTGGTTGGCGCAGTTAAATCAGGCAGCTGCGCCATTAGCGGCGCCGCTAAGGATGTTGGTGTTGTCGAAACAAGCGGCGCAGCCGAAACAGCATTTTTAGCTACATTTCTAGTCGTATTGTTAGCTGTGCTGTTGGCATTATCCGCGAGGTAGCGGGTGCATTCGGCTTCTTCTTTGATCATCACCCCAAGGTTTTGGAAATCCACGACCACTTTGCCATTGAGCAAAATATCGATATTCGCCTTAGCATACGGGCGCGGGCTCATACCGATTTCGGTGATTTCCATGCGATAGGTGAGCAGGCCTGATTGTGGCAAGACTTGACCGCGACAGCGCACTTTTTGTGACGCGTTTTCGAGCGGTTGGAAACGACCATCTTTAACGCCGAGGTGCATACCAATATGCAGCATAAAGAATTGCAGTAATTGACCACAGCCTTCGGCCATTAACGACCCCGCCATCACTTGGTCGCCCTTGAAATGACACGGGAAATACCAATGATCAGCTTCGAGCTGCTTATGGCCTTGAACTGAGCCTAAGCCCCACGCGCCGCCATGCACCTCAAGATTGCTGACTTGTTCAATCATCAGGAATTTTTCGGATGCAAAACATAAAGAGGGCTGCAAACCATATTGGGCTTGATGCGCCGCATGGGCGCCGCCAAAACAGCCACCGATATCGGCGCCGAGCAATTTATGGATTTGACTGTAATCAAATTGGTTTTGTGCGCAGTTAAGCAGCGGATTAAAGCGCGGCTTATTGGGATTATTGAGCGCGAGGTTGCGCGCTTTGATTTCGGCTTCGGTGTGAATAACGCCTTTGCCGTCGGCCAGTTCTTTGTCGGTGAAGAAACCGGCACAGCCGCCATCCATTTTAAGGATCAGCTTGTCGCCCACGAAACATTCGTAGGAGAAGAAGAACAACAAGGTATCGCCATTGCGGGCAAAGTGATTGATGGAAATATCGTAGCGCAGGGTGTCGCCACCGCGCGGTAAGTCGCCAAGGAAGGTCAGGGTGCAATCGAGCAGGCGATAAACGCGCTCGCCCTTGTTTTCAAAGTCGATACCTAAGTAGCTGATCAGCATCAAGTCGCATTGACCCGATTCGACCGCCACGGCCCAAGGGATTTGGCCATCGACCAAATACGGTGCGTCCACAGGAATGTCGTATTCCGTGGTCATAGTGCAAGGCTGATATTGGTTCATCTGGGCGTTTAATTTCGTTACCCGAGATACCAGCAAATAGTCTGTGGTTGGCAGACGTACACGGCGCGAATAGCTGTCGATAATGGCGTAATCTGGGCCAAATACTTTAGCAATATCCCCTTCGGCGTACTCGACTAAATCCGCATAATCCCAAATGCAAGGCTTGCTTATCGGTGTTGGCGGCGTGTACTCAGGCACTTTTGCATGATTGGGATAAAGCACTGGATGTGGAAGAACCGCTGTCGCAGATGCCTGAACAATGGCTTGCTGTTGTACTGGCGCAGCTCGGCCATTGACGGCTAACTCGCTGGCAAGCTGGGCTTTCATCAAGGCATCGGCCAGTTTCAAGCCTTCAGCACGGCTTTGTAAAAAGGCTAAATGGGCTTCACGGGCGAGTTGCTGATTGCTTAAAAATGCCGCGTCTTTTAGCTCTGCTTGAGTGGCGTTTTTATTGGTGCTTAGGGCATTAATTGGCATGCTGCTTAATGTCTCTTTTTGTTGAGCCGTGGTTGGGCTGCTTGTTGCAAAGCGACTCGTGTCTTTGCTCGCTATTTGGGCCAAATGTTTGCGTTGGCTGCGCGCTGGCAGTGCTGTCATGGCTTGGGCTTTTTGTTGTATAGCATCAAGACCTGCGAGCGGCGTATCCAGGATATGCTGATAGATATCGCGGCCACCAAGCGTTACTTGTTTTATTAAGTGTTTTTGCTCTGAAAGCGTTAAGTCTTGTTCAAGCCTTTGCTGCAAATTGTATGCTTGCGTGGCACTTTGGCTGAGCAGTAACTGCGAGCATTTACCTTGGCTAAACGTGGCAACGAGCGCGTGCTGTACTTGATTAGCTTGTTGCTGTGCTTGGTTTTTAAGTTGCGCTTGATTTTTAAGCTGCACCTGATTTTTAAGCTGAAGCAGCGCGCTCAAAATACTCGCCATACCCGCAGCGGCAAAGTTGTGGCCAAGGGTATCAGCGGCTTGGCTGCGCTCACTCACACTCGGCAGCAGGGTATTGAGTACCTGCTCTGAATCGGCAAGTTGCTCAACCGCAATACTGGTTTCAATCAAGTTAATCTGGCTGCTATTCACCTTGGCTTGGGTTAGCAAGTCATCGCAAATACGCGCAGTGTTGCTATTACCTTGTATGTCACAAATCGCGCCAAATACTTGGCCGCTGATGTGACCATAACTGTCGCCATAGCTGCTATTGGCATTAGCATTGTCAGCGGCATTACTTGGCTGGGCTGCACTTGATTGCGCTGTTGTGAGCACTAACGCGCCAGCACCTTCACCGACTTTCCAGCCTGTGTCAGTGGCAGTAAATGCCACTGGCGATACGGCGTTTTTAAGGATCACTTGCTCTAAACTGCCACTTAAATCGACGGCGGCGATCACTACGGCATCTAAGGATTCTTGGGACAACAGATTTTCGGCCACATCGATACAGCGGGCGACCGATTGCTCCGCCGCCGAAATGGTAAAGGCAGGGCCGTTAAAGTCCCAAAGGGATGCGATACGTGACGCCATGATGTTGCCAATAAAACTGGTGTATTGGTTCAGTTTGGCGGCATCGAGCACACTGTCCATGGCGATCTTTTCAAGGGCGAGATACTCGGCTTGTGTGAGTGTTATCCCTTGTTTTTTAAGACTGTCTGCCAGTTGAGTGTGCAGATTTACGCGGCCACGGAACTGGTGTAATTCCAGTTCGGTTTCCATCGCTACTAATACAGCAACCTTGCCACCGGGTTTTAAGTTGGCATCACGGATCGCTTCATCGGCCACTTTGATCAGCAGCAGTTGCTGGGAGATCAGGCGATCATCCTCATTGGGCGGCACTTTAAAGCGCAGGAAGTCAAAATCGAACTGGTCGATATACGCGCCTTGCGGTACAGCAGGCAAACCAAAGTTAGCTAAGATCTCAGGGTGTTTATCTAAGCCTTTCCAGCGTTTAGCGGGCAGCGGGATAAAGGCATGTTGCCGAGCATGAATCGTGTTATCCAGTGCATTAATGGAGGTTAAAGGCCCAAAGTGCGATGCTAAGCCAATGATATTTAATGGCGTGTGCTGGTAACTTACTGCGGCTGCGGCTTGTTCATTCTTCTTGTTTGTATTGGCAACATAGGATTCCAGCAATAAATGCGCGTTACAGCCGCCAAAACCGAACACGGAAACACCCGCGTGGCGGCGGTCATTGCCGGCTTTATCTGGCCAAGCATGCAATTCTGTTGGCAGATTTTTAGCGCTAAATAAGCCCTTAGGCGAGGATATCGGCGCTGATAAGTTAATACTTGGCGGCAGTCGACCCGAGCGCATGGCAAAAATCATCTTCATGATCCCCGGCATGCCCGCGGCTGTGAGTAAATGGCCTAAGTTGGATTTTGCCGAACCGATCAGCGGCACCGCAGAGCCCGCGAGTTTGTCCTCAAAAAAGCGTTCCATCGAAGCGAGTTCGACCTTATCCCCAAGCGGCGTGCCTGTGGCATGGCATTCAATCACTTCGATATTGGCAGGCAGTGTGTTTGCGGCACTATAGGCGCGCTCGAAGGCTTGCACTTGGCCCTTGCTGTTGGGGCTTAATACAAACTGGCCTTTACCGTCGTTCGACAAACCAATGCCGCTAACGACGGCATAGATGTTATCGCCATCGCGCTCGGCATCTTCTAAGCGTTTTAAGACTAATACCCCAGCGCCTTCTCCAGCGAATAAGCCCTTGCTGTTGCTATCAAAGGGCGCCGAGATACCATGATCTGGATAGGCGTGGAAAATTGAGAATCCCATGTTGATAAAAAAGGGATCGGCGCCCGATACTGCGCCCGCAAGCATCATATCGGCTTTGCCAGTTGTTAGGTAATCGCAGGCGAGTTTGAGTGCATAAACCGAGCTGGCGCAGGCGGCGTCCAGACTCAACTGGGTGCCACCCAAACCGAGTGCATCGCTGACTAGCTTTGAGGCTGTGTGAGCAACGGCGCCATTGGCGACGTTTAAGGCTTGGCTATTGGCATTGAGATCGTTAACTGAGTTGCCAAAGTCAGCCAGCTGAAATGCGCTTTGGTTAAGTTTGTTTTGCAGCGCCTTTTCAACAGTTTGATGATACAGAGGCAAAAACAGTTCGTTGGAGCGGGCGGTGGGGAACGACAAGGTTCCCATTACAATACCTGTGCGCGCCAGTACGGCATCGCTTGGGGCAATCCCTGCGTCTTGCAGGGCTTTACGACTGCAATCGAGTGCCCATAAAAAGCTTTCATCTAAACTGTCAAAGGCGGACTCAGGCAGTTGATAGCCCTTGGCATCAAACTGGAAGTGTTGGATGTAGCCGCCCTTATCACAGTAAAAACGGTCAGATTGCCCCTGAACACCTTGGTAATCGGCGGGATTGGCATTGAGCTTTTCACGGTTAATTTGGGTGCGAGAGTCTTTTTTATCCAGCAGATTTTGCCAGAAGGTTTGGGGATTATCGGCGTCAGGATACTGAGTCGCAAGACCGACAATCGCAATTTTTGACGCACTTTTTGATGCGCGGTTTGACGCAATGGTAGGCACGGTAGTTTTATCAATCGTAGGGGAATGCTGAGAACTCACAGGGGTTCTCCTTTTGGTGATACAGCTGATGATAAAGGGGCTGCATTAGCACTTAATGGCTGAATAAGCGGCGCGAGCGACAGCGGCACTCTGTGGCTTATCAGCTGAGCTAAGCACTTGAGTAAGCTGGTAATCGCATCGGCACCCTTGGCATTGCAAGCAATGGCGACGGTTGCCTCGTTCGCCGTGCTTTGGCCTGCATAGGCGTGGCTGATTTTATCTATGAGTGTGCTGGTTTGCCTATCGGCGCCCACTTCGACAAACAGTCTTGCGCCTTGCTCAGTGGCATTTTGAATGAGCGCACTAAAGTCGAGTGGCGAACAAAAGGTATCGGCAATCGCGCGGCCAATGCTGTGACTATCAACGGTTACTGGCGCAGTTTGCGCTGAGCTAATAAAGCGAATAGGCGAGCCATGTGCTGCCGCTTCCAGCGCCTTAGGTTTCAGTGCCTCAGGCTTAAGTGCTTGAGTATAGAAATCTTGTACTTGCCCATGGACTAACATGGCTGGCGCGGTATGCATGGCCGTGACGCGATTGGCGGCAATCCCGCGTTTGCCTAGCTTGGCAAGCAGGGCTTTGCAGCTTGTTTCGCAGCCTGCAATGACGCAAGTATCACCCTGGGTGATGGCTAAATAAGCGCGAGGAAACTCTGGCAATAATGCCTTGATTTCATTGCTATCGGCGCGCACCACAAAGCTGTTCCACACTATGGATTCATTATCCTTAAGCTGCCACGCTCGGCGCACTGCGGTTAGCTCGCCAGAAATGGCATGGTTGAAAATATCGCTATTTTCGGTAGCGTTGATCATAGCATGGGGTGTTTGCCACACATCTAGGCTGGCCCACATGGCGGCTTCGCCCATTGAGTAACCCAGCGCCATTTTTGGATTAATATTAAAGACTTGGGTCAACAGCTTAGTGAATAGATAACTGGCACCCACGCCACTAATCGCTTGCTGGCTTAAGCTCATGCTTGCTGCGGTTTTAATATTCTCGGCATAAATCTGCGGTGATTGCAGCATGGCGCTTAAATCGCCTTCACGTTCTAGCTGGTGATACAGCGCGGGGAAATACTCATGCAAGTTATTGAACATATTGGCGTAAACAGTGCCAACGCCGGGATATACAAAGGTCAGCCCCGCATCCCCTAGCGGCTTAGCGGTGAAACAGCTACCCGCTGGCGTCTTAAAGTGTTGACCATGATGTCGAACCGCATCATTTTCAAGCGCCGCAAGCATAGCTTTGGCTTCAAGTTTAAGATCGTCACTTGATGCCGCCATCAAGACTAATGCCAGAGGCGCGTTGGCATCATAGCGTTCAAAGCAAGGTTTGAGATATTCTGCGTGAAAGCCTACGCCATTTTCCAGAGTGTTAACTAGTTGCAATACTTGCGCGATGAGTGAATCAATATTGTCAGCACTTATCGGCACAAACAGCCGGTTTTCATCAACAAGAGCTTTGGGCGCGATAACTTGTGTGCCTTGGGTCAGTACTAGGCTTTGGCAAATATCTTGGCCTGAATCCAGCAAGGTATCTGCTGGGTTTGATCTTGTTGTCGCTAGATTCTTTGCTACAAGATTTAGACATAAAACCCGCGCTTGATGTTGGTCGCTAAACCAATAGCCAGTTTGATGATTGGTGTCGTTTGTCTGTTTTATATCAGTAGTGCCTTTAAGCGGCGCTTGTGTTCGCGCAGCGAGGGCGGTTACGCCTTGGCGCAGCGCAACAAAGGCCTCGTTGAGAGTGTTGGCGACGAGCTGATGCTGAACGGTTTGTGCAGGGCTGCGTTTTGCCGCCACTAACGCCGCATTTGCAACAGCCGCTGCATTAGCAACACCTGCATTTACAACACCTGTAGTCTCATTGCCAGCGGCAAAACCAGCAATAAACGCGTGGGCGTGAAGACGCAGTTTGGCGGCGCGTAAACCATCAAGCAAATACAGAGACTGGGGCAGATTGCCATCATTGAATTTAAGTTCAACGAGCTTGCCTTGCTCAATGGCTGTTGTTGCTTGGCTTAATAACGCAGTGAGCGACCTTTGCTCATGCACTGACGGTTTATGCCCTCTTGGTTCATGAGCTGTCGGCACATGTACTGTTGATTGGTTGGCATCGGCAGCGCAAATCTGAACTCTTTCACGTTCCGCAAACGTCCCTAATATTTGGGCTGAGTGAGAGTCAAGGTTGACGGCATCGCCAAGCAACACTGCAATACGCAGTGGCTTGGCAAGCTTTTCAGTCATAGCCGTGTCAGCTATTGCCGTTTCAGCTGGGCCGCTATGGGTCGTTGCTAAAGTGTGGGCTAAATTCACTCGACTTTTGCCTCCACGCTTTCAATGGCTTTATTCGCAGAGGTTTGATTAGTAGCAACTTTATTGGCTAAGAATGCACCGTTAAGGTTTTTGCTGATGGTGACTTTGGCGTTGTTCATCTCGCAGCTTAAGCGGCCATCTTGATGATACAGAGCAATATTGGCTTCAAGGGCACGGCCAGAGTGTTTCACCACCTCGAGCACTAAATGACCTTTATCGCCAAAGGCAAACGGCGCATGGGAGATAAACTCACCAATGCTTGATGGCAAACTCGCCGCGCCATATTTGAGTCTCGCCCACACCAGCATCGCCTGTAGCAACAAATCTTCCGCAAAAGCTTGTGAGCCTTTAGGGGCCAGATTGGGCACAAAACTCCCGCAGTCCGCTAACGCAACATGGGGTAGGCTCACCTTGGCGATTAAGCTCGCATCGTCAAACTTCACCACAGACTCAATACCTTGCAGTCTTGGGCCGTGGAAAAGCGTGCCGTCGCTGTAAAGGCTGCTCGCGGTTGTGATGACAGAAAGTCCTGCCAAACTGTGCGCGTCAAAGGCGGTTGCTTTGCTGTTAGTGGCTAAGTAATCGTTAGCCGCGTCATCAACAGCATCATCAACGACTAGGATAGCTTGATATTGCGGACGACCTTCAAAGCTGATTAATGCACTGAATTGTCCACTCAAGCACTCGTCAGTATCTTTCGCGGCTTTATCCGTTAACGCAATCGGTGCAAGTTCAAGTTCCAGCGTAATAGGGGCTGCACTTTCTAACACTCCATTTTGTAACACGGCAGTGTCGAAAATAATGCCCTTCAACAGCTTGTAGCTTTGCACTTTGACAGGCTGCTTGAGCACATCAAAGGCGGCTTCACGCATCCACTGAATCGCGCACACAGTGGGTAATACGGGATTACCATTAATGCAGTGATCTTCAATAAAGATCATTGCCTTAGGGTCCAGTGCGCGCTGCAGTGTTAGCGGTCGCGTGAAAGCGATTGCAGCAAGTGTTGATGCCAAAGCATGCGGATCCGACGCGTCAGTGGTCAGATCCGCTTCAGGCTTTTTTAGATTGCTACCTTGAGTTGCTTGCTCGTCACTTGGAACTGTGCCTTGCATATCAGTACCAACCAGCAATTGTGCGCCTGTGTTGCTCAGTAATTGGCTCGCAAATAACTCAGCACCCGCTTTTAACGGGATCACATAAACACCGCGATCCATAAACATCTTTTTCAGCGCAGGATTCACCATGCCGCCGTCCCACGGACCCCAATCGAAGCTCATCACTTTGGCATTTGGCAGTTGCTGCGCCAGTTGCAGTGAGGCTTTGTTGAGTATGTCGTTGGACATGGCGTAATCGCTTTGGCCAGTATTGCCGTAAAAACCCGCCGCCGAAGAGAATAGGGCAATCAGTTTTAATTTATCTAAATCCAGTGCGGCAAGTAGATTGCTTATACCTGTGACCTTAGTGCCATACACCCGTGCTAACTCATCTAAGGTTTTGTCTTGGATGTGTTTATCGGCGAGTACGCCCGCACCATGGATGATGCCAGTAATAGGCGACAACTCGGTGATCGGCACTATCGTGCTGGCGATCGCATCTGGATTGTTAACATCGAGACTTAAGTACTCGGCGCTCGCGCCCACAGCGGTAAAGGCTTCTAGTGCGGCTGCAATTTCTAGGCTGCTTTGAACTGGCCATACTAAGGCATCCACTTGTTTTGGCGTGGGTTTCTCGCCCAAGCTTTGAATGTGGGCAATAGCTGTGGCTTTAAGTTGACTGTTATTCTTACCCTGTGCCCAAGCGGGAATGGCTTGTTGGCTGCTTCTGCCAGCAAGGATAAAGTGCGCCTTGCTGCGTTTGGCTAAACTTAGCGCACATTCAAAGGTCACGCCTTTTGCGCCACCGGTCACCAGTATTTTATCTGCACTCGTCAAGTTTGCCGCGCCGTGGCGGGTATCAGCCTTGCCAGCAACTAAGGTCACACGCTCAAGTGCTTGGGCTGCGCCTTGGCTAACACCGACTTCCAATACGTTATCGGTTGCAAAGAGCTCAGCGATCACTGCATTGGCCAGTTGCTTGGCATCAAGTGCTGGCGCGATATCTAAGGCGCGGCAATGCACGCTTGGCCACTCGTGGCTCAAGGTTTTCGTTAGACCTGCCAATGCTGCTTGGTTTAACTCGCTGCGGGCAATTTGGCTGTGGTTAAGATAACCAAAACCACCGTCGATACGACTGACGCTGATAAAACTACTACCAGTATTGGCGGTCGCTGCTGTTGTTAAAAACGGTTGTAAGTGCTTGGCGAACAAGAACGCTTGCTCGACGGATGCCTTGGCGGCACTGGACAACACTAAACCTTTCGCATCGGCTGAGGTTTTATGTTGTGGTTGCAGATGAATAAAGCCTGCAACTGTACCTAAGCTTTTGATCTCATTAATTACTGCACCAATGCTGGCATCGTCAATCGCCGCCAATGTGAAGCTGGCAATGTGGCTATTGAGCGGTGATGCACTGGCTACAAGGTTTTCTGGCGAGCGCACAACCGCAACCGTTAGACCTTGAGCATGCAATTTTTCAGCAAGTACGCCAGCATTGTGACCATCATCGCTAATGATAATGCAGGCATCTTTAGCAAAAACGCGTGGCAGGCCTTGTTGCGCTGATTGCTTTGACGATTGCTGTGGCGATAGTTGCGCTAGCTCAGCCGCCGCTGGCAACTTTTTTAGCACCACCTCACTGTGTGGCGGTAAATCGATAGTAGGTTCAGGCTGAACGACAGCGCTAACTGGCGCGGCATTCTGGCTTACCGCGTTTTGGCCTAGCTTGCTTTGCATATAGCTAACGATTTCACCTAAGGTGCGACACTCGGCCAGATCTTCAGGATTGAGTTCAGGCAAGCCCGGTAGCTCGTCTTGCACTGTGCCTAAAATTTCAACGCGCTTGATGGAATCTATGCCTAAATCGGCTTCCATATCCATGCTGAGTTCCAGCATTTCAGTGGGGTAGCCTGTCTTGTCGGCCACTACTGACATCATGGTTTGTTGGACAAGTGCAGCACTTAAGCCGTTATTTGTTGTAGTGGTAACAGTGACTTGCGCTGCTGTTGTAGCTGAAACCGAGCCAACCGCAGGTAGTTTGCTGTTCATGTAGTCAACGATTTCGCCTAGGGTACGACACTCGGCTAGATCTTCAGGATTGAGTTCAGGTAAGCCCGGCAGTTCGTCTTGCACTGTGCCTAAAATTTCAACGCGCTTGATGGAATCGATACCTAGATCAGCTTCCATATCCATGCTCAGTTCCAGCATTTCAGTGGGGTAGCCTGTCTTGTCGGCCACCACAGCCATCATGGTTTGTTGCACTAACGCAGCGCTTAAACCGCTGGCGGCAGGCGCGGCAGTTGTCACATGAGTTGCTACGATAACTGATCCCGCAGCTAGCAGTTTGCTGTTCATATAGTCAACGATTTCACCCAAGGTACGACACTCGGCCAGATCTTCTGGGCTGAGTTCAGGTAAGCCGGGCAGTTCGTCTTGCACTGTACCTAAGATTTCAACGCGCTTGATGGAATCGATACCGAGATCGGCTTCCATATCCATGCTGAGCTCCAGCATTTCAGTGGGGTAGCCCGTCTTGTCGGCTACCACTGCCATCATAGTTTGTTGCACTAACGCAGCGCTTAAACCGCTGGCTGCAGGAGTTGTTGGCGCTGTTGTAGAAACGACAACTTGGTCAGCCGCTGGCAATTTGCTGTTCATGTAGTCAACGATTTCACCTAAGGTACGGCACTCAGCCAAATCTTCTGGGCTGAGCTCTGGTAAACCCGGCAGTTCGTCTTGTACTGTACCTAAGATTTCAACGCGCTTAATGGAATCGATACCGAGATCGGCTTCCATATCCATGCTGAGCTCCAGCATTTCAGTCGGATAGCCTGTCTTGTCAGCCACCACAGCCATCATGGTTTGTTGTACTAACGCAGCGCTTAAACCGTTAACGGCAGGTGCGGCTGTTGCCACTTGAGTTGCCACATTTGCAGCAGTAATCGGCGCTACGATAATTGAACCCACTGCTGGAAGCTTGTCATTTTGTGTAAGCTTACTTTGCATATAGTCAACGATTTCACCTAAGGTACGACACTCTGCCAAATCTTCTGGGCTGAGTTCAGGTAAGCCCGGCAGCTCGTCTTGCACTGTGCCTAAGATTTCAACGCGCTTGATGGAATCGATACCTAAATCGGCTTCCATATCCATGCCAAGTTCCAGCATTTCAGTGGGGTAGCCTGTTTTATCGGCCACCACAGCCATCATGGTTTGTTGCACTAATGCAGCGCTTAAACCGCTCGTTGCTGTTGCCGCAGGTGTCACTTCTGGCATCACTACAGCAGGCACGACTAATGCAGGAGCGGCAGGAGCTGCTGGCGCAACTTGTACAGTCACAGTAGGTGAATAAGCAACGGGAGCGGTTTGCACAACAGGCGCAACAGGTGTGCTAACCGCGGGTCTCGTCGCAACAGCTTGAGCCACTGGTGCGGCATTGTGTGCCCCTGACGTTGCAACAACAGGCGCTGGAGCAACAGGTGCAGGAGCCGGCGCAGTTGCTCGTGGCTGACTTGCAACCGCTGGGGTAAAGTTAATCGGCGCATTGTTTAGCATGGCCAAGGCCGCTTGGCTGCTACTGCTTTGCAGTTGCATAAATTCGGCGTGGCTTTGCAGGGTTTGTGCTTGATGCTGGTGGAACATTTCCATCGAGCGTTGCAGGCTTTCAGGGATTGCAATGCCAAGGCTTGCCATCTTGGCTTGTTCAGTCATCAGTGTCGTGAAGGTATCGCCATATTGCTGTGGGATAGCTAAAAACTGTTGATGCAACTGCGCCGCTTGAGATTGTGCGCTGAAAAATGCCGTTAATGCATCGCCGCTGACGCTTGGGCTCAACTGCGCCGTCGCTTGTTGCTGGTGATTGCTTAAGCCTTGCGTCACGCTTGGGGATGTTTGTTTCATTTCAACAGTTGCCACTTGATTCGCTTCCACTTCTATTATTTTTTCAACCACTTTTTCGACGATGACTTCTCTCTCAACGATTTTTTCGACTTCTTTTTCGACAACCGTTTCAACGATGCGATCCACATATTGCACTTGGCTAGTCACGCAGCCTGTGGCGAGGGATTTGGCCATCTTAGCTTTGGTCGCAGCACTAATATGGTTAGTGGCTGTGAGTTTGATGTTCATCGCCGATGGCGCTTCACGCTCGGCAATCTCTTGTGAGGTGACGGCTTGATAGGGGTCAACCTTAGTTAACGCCACACCGGCTACCGCGAGTTGCACTGCGGCTAAGCGTAATTGACTGTCACTGTCGCCCTTAGGATTCGGGTTCATGCTGACAAGGCAAAGCTCATTTAAGTGTTCGCCTAAGGTATTTTCAACTAACTTTTGCAGTATGTTCTTAGGGCCAAACTCAACAAACACACGGGCGCCAGCGTCATACATGGCCTGCAGTTGTTCGCTAAAGCGAACTGATTGCAGCATGTGTTGTTTGAATTCTGCTTTAATCGCTTTGCCATCGCTTGGGTGCAATTGACCTGTGCTGTTGGCATAAAGCATTACTTTTGGTGCGCTAAATTTTGCTTTATCAATGGCTTTGGCAAAGGGTTTTTGTGCGTGTCCAACCAATGGGGTATGGAACGCGCCTGAGACAGACAGGGCAATTGCTTTAAAGCCCAGTTCGCTAATGGCTTTCGCGGCCAGCTGAGTTTGCTCTGTGCCACCTGCGATGACTAATTGCGTCGGCGCGTTGTAGTTGGCAATTTTAACGCCATCAAACTGGGCTAAACAGCTATTGATCGCATCGATATCATTCTTTTGCTTAAGAATAATCGCGAACATGGTTCCTAAATCAACTTGAGTCCCAGTATCGCTCGGCACTTGCGCCATGGCATGTCCGCGGGCGAAGGCCAGTTCGACGTAATCCTCATTGGAAATCACGCCTGCCGCGCAAAGGGCTGACAATTCACCAAAGCTATGACCCGCCACCATATCGGGGGCAAAACCCGCTTGCGTTAATAGCGAATATTGCGCCATTGAAACCGCGCCTATGGCGCTTTGGGCGAACAGGGTATTGGTCAGCGCCGCTTCTTGGGCTTTCACCGCATCGGCATCGAATGCTGGAATAGGGTAGAGGATGTTCGATAACGGTGTTTGACCGTGGTGAGCAAATACTTTATCGCTGGCCGTCACTTGTTGGCGCATTTCCGGGAAATGGCAGGCGAGTTCGCGACCCATGTTCAGGTACTGTGAACCTTGACCAGCAAACAGGGCAGCTACTTTCTTTGATTCATTTTTAGCGACCAAGGCATGGGAGCGGTAGCTGATACCAGAAGGTAATTGCCACGCCTCGCTTGCACTGGTTTCTAGGTGCCCGCTTTCTAAATGCGCAATCGATTGATTTAGCTGAGCTTGTAGCTGAGCGATATCCTTAGCCACAAAACCTAAACGGGCATCTGTGTCTGCCAGCGGGCGCAGCGGATATTGCTGAGCGATAGCGTTCAGGCTCGCAGCGCTGCTCTTATTCGCGTTTGCGCTCGTGTTCACGCTTTGGCTCAGCGCAGCTTTTAACTCGCTCAGTAGCGCGGCTTTACTGGCGGCGGCAAACAATAGTGTCTGCGGCACACTGCGCTGACGATATTGCTCGTCACGGCTGTGCTCAGGTTTGTATTCTTCTAATACAAGATGGAAGTTCGTGCCGCCAAAACCAAAGGAGCTTACACCTGCACGGCGCGGCGTTGCATCGGCGCGCTGGAACCATGGGCGAGTTTCGGTATTTAAATAGAATGGCGAACTTTCGATATTCAGTTTTGGATTAGGCTTGCTAACGTTAATGGTCGCAGGTAATACCTTGTGGTGCAGCGCTAGCGCGGCTTTGATCACCCCCGCAGTGCCCGCAGTGGATTTAGTGTGGCCCACTTGGGATTTCACTGAACCTAACGCGATATGTTGATTGGTGTCGTTGCCTTGGGCAAATACCGATTTTAAGCCATTGAATTCAGCCACATCACCTGCGGCAGTACCCGTGCCATGGGCTTCAACTAAGCCAATGCTGTGCGGGGCAAAACCTGCATCGTCGTAAGCGCGTTCGAGAGCTTTAGCTTGGCCCTCAGGGCGCGGCGCATAAATACTCTTAAACTTACCGTCAGATGAGGCGCCAACGCCTTTGATGACGGCATAAATTCGGTCGCCATCGCGCTCGGCATCTTCAAGGCGTTTAAGCGCGACCATGCCGATCCCTTCGCCGATCATCATGCCTTTTGAATCGATATCAAAGGGTTGAATGGTTTCATTGGTGGTGAAGGCAGGCGTTTTTGAGAAGCTCATGTACATGGACGGCGAGTTGTCGGTACAGACACCGCCGGTTAACATCATGTCGCTGCGACCTTCGGTCAGTTCCGTCAACGCCATACGCATAGCAGCGAGCGAGCCCGCACAGGCAGCATCGACCACACAGTTCATGCCGCCAAAATCAAAACGGTTGGCGATACGGCCTGCAATCACGTTGCCTAAGGACCCAGGGAAAGAGTTCTCTTCCCAGTGGATATATTGGTCTTGGAACTTTTTGATCAGCATTTCGCTGTCTTCATCGCTCAGGCCGCTGCTTTTGAATACTTTTTTAAGCACTGGATATTGCAGGCGCGAGTTCAAGCTCTGACTGATTTTTTGACCACCGCCAACCCCTAGGGTAATGCCGATACGATCACGATCGTAATCGGTGGGCAGATTGGCGTCGGCAAGCACTTCTTTGGCGACAATCAGCGACAGCAGTTGCGAGGTATCTGTCAGCTCAAGAATATTGGGCGGCAGACCGAATTCCATTGGATTGAAGTCGACTTCTGGTAAAAAACCACCGCGTTTACAGTAGCTTTTATCGGCTTTGCTTTTGTCGGCATCGTAGTAATCTTCGGCGCGCCAATGGGTGTCTGGGATGTCAGTAATGGCATCGATTTTTTCGCTGATCAAATCCCAAAATTTATTTAAATAACGCGAGTTAGCGAAGATGCTGGCCATG
This sequence comes from Shewanella sp. NKUCC05_KAH, assembly GCF_019345585.1. Classification (NCBI taxonomy): domain Bacteria; kingdom Pseudomonadati; phylum Pseudomonadota; class Gammaproteobacteria; order Alteromonadales; family Shewanellaceae; genus Shewanella; species Shewanella sp. NKUCC05_KAH. The sequence goes on along the minus strand of NZ_JAHKQZ010000006.1, from coordinate 102,634 downwards.
CCTACGATGGCAACGGGCATATCTTTTAAACGTTTGTTGAGTCGTTTATCTTTTTTTGACTCAGTCGCAGAATTAGGTACAGAAGGGGTATGGCTCATAAAGAGTCTCCACGGGTCGACCTGGATACGGTGACCTTGTTTTGGGATTTAGCCGCGCTTGTCTTTGGCGTGCCATGGGCACCGGGAAAACGGGCTAAGAAGGTGTGATAGTTGCGAACGAGCAACTTTCGTAAATGAAACGGCCCATGTTTGAGGACATAGGCGATATATCTATTGGTCGCTTGGGTATTGCTGTCTTGATAAATATCGAGGTAAATCCAATCACTTGCTGTGTCTACGCCTAATAGTACTGAGCTTGGAGCTTGCTCAGTGAGCTGCGGCGGTATGGTGAGTGACACCACTTGCACCACAGTATTGCCGTCGGTACTCGGCAATGCGAGCGCCTTAGCCAAGGTTTCTGGATTGACCGTATAGGTTTGGATATCGCTGCCTTGAGTCACAGGCAATTGATTAAAATAGCGTTCGGGGACTTGCGGTGCTTCAAATTCATCGAGCCGCGATATGCCGTAGCGCTTTAAGCAACGGGCAAGGCCGGAGCGCGACACATTGGGATTAATAAAGGTTTGGGTAACCTGAAGTAATCTATCTAAGGTGAGTTTGAGTTGATAGCGTAATCCCACCACCACATATTCTTCCATCGGCGTGAGCGTGGTATTGAGGTGATGGGGCGTGTTCGAACTGTTACTAATGGACTCACGCTTCCGCCATTTACGGACTGTTGCCTCAGTAATATTTAAAATTTTTGCCAGCTGGCTGACGCTCAGATCCGATTGCTGGATAAAGAGTCGCATTTCAGGCGTGGTGGTGGCGTTTCGATGCCGAGGTGCGCTGTCTTTTTTCGCCGCTTGAGTTGTGCTCTTAGGGGCGTAAGACGGCGCTTTAGATTGAGAGTCGCGAGCTGCCATTAATAATAATTATCATCCGACATAATCTATTGGGACTGAGAAGCCATTTTGGCTGAGTCAGCTGTGGCACTCTTGAAGAACATAGTGACACTCATCGTAAAACCTGTGCTTATCATCTGTGTCACTTAATGGGGATGCAGATTACCTGAGGTTTCGGGTCGATACAATCATCTGGGACTGGAATTTATTGGCTTTCGTTGAGTAATGGTATTTTCTGTGCGTTATGTTGGGTTTTCGTTGACCGCTTGGGCTTTTTAATACTTTGATAGTGGAAGAGTTAAATTTTTAGGGGCGATAAAGACCGCTTTTTTGAGTTCGCGGGGTAAAATAGCCCAATATTGGCTTACTGGCCCTTTCGTCATGAATGAGACTGTGCGGCTAAACCTGTTAATTTGGGCGCAAAATCTTGGTGCAATTGCAGCAAAAATTTGCGCTTAGGATGGCGTTCAGAGTCGTTCTAAGAATTGCTCTAATTAGAGAGTTGCTCAGAATTGAACTCGGGCTTAGTTGAAACTATTTAAGATGCATAATGAACTCAGATAACGATGAACCTAGACAATACCGAGATAAGAATGTTGCTAAGTGCTCTCCAAAAAGCCAGACAATGATAACCATCAGCCGCAAGGCTTTGTCCTGCAAGGCCCTCAAATGACCGACTCCAGAACATCTAGCAAAAACGGCGTGAATGTGGATCTATTTTTTATTCCACTGAGCGATATTTCATTGCCGCAAATATCACTCGCTCAGTCTTGGTTAAGTGATGATGAACTCGCTAAGGTCGCGCGTTATCGCGATCCCAAGGCGCAAATGAAGGGATTACAGGTCAGGGCAGCGTTGCGGGCCGTGTTATCTCGCTATGCGGATTTATTGCCACACGAGTGGTGTTTTGAATATGGCGCTAAGGGTAAGCCGAGTTTAACGGCAAAATTGCAACAGCAAACGGGGCTTGAGTTTAACTTAAGCCATAGCGGCGATTGGTTATTGATTGGTGTGACTCAGTTTCATGGTGTTGAGTCTGGTCTATTTGGGGTCGATATTGAAAGATCGCGGCCGAAGACGGATATCTATCCAATCCTAAATCATTATTTTTCCGCCCAAGAAACTGCGGCTTTGTTGACCCTTGTCGATGAAGCGAGTCAGCGGCAGCGCTTTTTCGATTTATGGGCGTTAAAGGAATCCTATATTAAGGCGACTGGCCTAGGTTTAGCGCAGTCGCTTAAATCCTTCGGCTTTGATCTAAAGCCATTCGAGCAATTGGTGGCCGGATCGGTTGAGCTTAGATGCCAAGATGCAGCGTTGATGCCGTTCTATGGTGTGGCGCCTTTGCTGAGTGTCTATCCTAATATCCCGCTGCAAACCATTGATGCAAGTTCATTGTATTGGCAAACCTATTTTGGGCGTTTGACCGAGGAGTACCGTTTTGCCGTGAGCTTAGGGCATGCTGGTAACACCGAGATTTCCATAATGCTAACGGCGCAACTGAGCAGCATAGAAGCCTTACTTGCCAATTGTGGTTAACTGGTCTTATTCATCTTCGGTTAAACATTGCTGGGTATAGTCACGCCCATAATATTTTGAATTTGAATGAAATAAATGAGGTTTAACAATGAAACGGATTAAGTGCCTAATACCTGCCACTATGATGGTGTTGCTATCTGGTTGTGGTTATTTTGGTGGCGATGAAAAGCAGCAATTGGAGCAGGCTTGGTTAGCCCAAGATCCACAGTTGCAGCAAGTGGTTGAGCAAATTCGTGCCAATGGCTTAGATGTTGTGGCGCAAAGCGCGGCAGCTGGCACAGTTTCGGCCTGTGTGGCTGAAAAACTCAGCCAAGATCCGCTGGGTAAGTTAGTCAATGTTGAAGGCTCGCTGGTGGAGTCTGCTAAGGTGGCAGAGCTGCTGGGGGACTTACAGAAAGTAATGGAGCAAGACATCAGTTTTGATCAGGTCGCGAGCTTGCTACAAAAGGGCGTCGATGCGGCGGCTTATGCTAAAAGTCTTATCGAGCAACAAGGTTTAGATCAAGCCTTACAAAGCCTTAAGCAAATGGTGACCGCGAGCGAGCAATTTGCCCAGCAAGACTTAGGCGGGCATTTTCAGCAGTTATTGCTTGAGTGCAAAACTTCAGTCCCAACGCCAGAGTCTGCGAATTAATTCTCTTACTTTAATCTAGCCTTTAAAGATTGCACGAGAGAACATGCCGTGCAAATGACTATCCGTACTTCACTCTTTTGCTTACAGAACACGACTCGCCAAGTGTCAGAATGGTTAGTGCGAGTGTAATTTTTCCATAAAACGCCCTGAAGATTCAGGGCGTTGATTTGGTTATTTCGCGCTTGGTAGTGGGACGATTTCAAAGCTTTCATCGAACTTTACTAAGGTCGACGCTATCTTACCGAAGGCATCTTTATCACCCTCTAACTTGGCAGTACCCTTAGCCAGTAACTCTTTAAGTGTGACTTTTCCGAGTAAAATCCCCGTAATATAGCGTTTATCAATATAAAGATTGGCATCGGCCTCCATCGGTTTATCAACCTTAATATTGCTTAAGTTACCGTTACTTAGTTCAACATAGAGCGTTTCTTGGGTGTCGGGGTTAATCACATTAAGCCTGATTAGCCCAAGTTCAGCAGCTTTGAGGCTATCGACTTTTACGGCGAGGAAGTCAAATAGGGTCGATATTTCCATTTCTCCTAAAATATCTGCTGAGGCCGATTTAGGCGCGCCGGGTTGAATGCCTACGCGTAACTCTTGGGCGCCAGTGAGGTAAATGTTACGCCAGCCAGCCCCTTCGGCTTGATAACCCAGTTGCTCATAGGTATCGGCAAGTAATTGTCTTGCCTCTTTATTATTAGGTTCTGCCATCACGACCTTATTGAGTGCGGTGGCCACAAAACGGTATTCGCCTTGGGCATAGTCGGCTTTGGCGTGTTTCACTACGGCTTTAGCTCCGCCCATATACTCCACAAATTTCGTCGCTTCATCTTTTGTCGGTAGTGGGTTTAAGTTGGCGGGATTCATATCGAAATAGCCAAGGTACATGTTGTACACGGCTTTGGCATTATGGCTGTAGGTGCCATGGTAACCATTGGTGTACCAAGTATCGCGCACAGCCTTAGGGATAGTGGTTTGAATCGCATCGCCAATATCTTGAATACCCACGCCATTATTGGCTAAACGCAGGGTTTGATTATGCACTAGGCCATAGTTATCCCTTTGCATTCTTAAGTATTGGTTTATATCAGTATTGCCAAATACGGGGGCTGAGTGGGCAGTGAATATAACCTGTGCATCATTACCAAAATGAGTCAGTAATTCGTTGATATCCTTAGACCATTTTATCGCATCTCGAACTTTTGCCCCGCGTAAGGTATAAATGTTGTGCATGCCGTGGTAGGTGAGCTCAGCGGTCCACAATGCTTTCATTGAGGGAATATAGGTGGCCATTTCCGAGGCGGCTTCTGTGCCTGATGCATCCATAAACACCATGTCGATGCCATCAATGGTGAGTGTTTCCCACTTATCTTTGGCATTTAAGGTGACATCGGGTTTAACGTAAGTCACTTCGCCTTTGGATAATCCCTTAGCAAGTGCGGCATCGACAATGCCTTGATCGTTTTGCTCTAATGTGGCGCCGTATTGATAGGCGGCACGGCGGCTCATGGCATTACCGGCAAGCACGTTTTCGTCGACAATTTCTTTGGTGATGTTATTGGAACCATAGACTTTGACGTTTGGGAACATATCTTTGATGGCGCGGGAGCCGCCAAAATGATCTCCATGACTGTGGGAATAAATCATTGCGACTACGGGTAAGTCATTGCCCTCGGGCAAGTGTTTAAGCGCAAACTCAAGGGATTGCTTTGCTGACTCTTTGGTGAGCAGTACGTCATAAAGGATCCAGCCCGTTTTACCGCGGATAAGGGTTAAGTTCGATAAGTCTGTGCCACGCACTTGATAAATGCCATCTGTGACCTTGTATAAGCCGTTAGACACCATATTCAACTGGGCTTGGCGATAGAGTGATGGGTTGACTGTGTCTGGGGTTTTGTCGCCGATAAAGCTGAATTCGGTGCGTAAAATGGCGGCAGTTGGTTCATCGAGTTCGGCGATGAGATTTTTAGAAAACTCTTCAAAGGCTTTTTTATCGGTGTAATTTAGAGTGGCTGCTGTGGCCTTGTTGACCTCAGCGGTTTGCTGGGTCGCAGGCTTTCCCTGATAGTGCAGGCTAATATGTTCATGCTCGTGTTCCGCGGCCACGGCGCTTAAAGAGAAGCTGGCGATAATACTCATTGTCATCAAAGATTTTTGCATTATTTTACCTACCAAAAAGTGGGATAGTGTCGTTGATGGTTTGAGTATAGCCAGCTTGTGTATTTAGATAACTCGAGTTAGCTTGGGTTGTAATATTCATATAGTGAATGAGTGCGCTCCCTTATGCCGACACGAAAGCCATTAGATTTAAATTTATTACGCGTGTTTATGGTGGTTTACCGTACTCGTTCATTCACCCAAGCGGCGCAGGAGTTAGATTTAACTCAGTCTTCCGTGAGCAATGCGATAAGCCGGTTCAGGGCTTGGGTCGGGGAGTCGCTGTTTAATCGAGTTGGACGGGGAATTGAGCCTACATCGGTGGCACGGGAGATGTACCGTAAATTTGAGCAGCCCATGGCGGATATTGAAACCGTATTACTGGGGTTTGAGCATTTTGATCCCAACTCGAGCCAGCGGCGCTTTTATGTATATGCTAATGAGTCGGTTATCGAAGCGCTGCAATCAGGCGTGCAGGCTTTATTACAGAATGCGGATATTGAAGTCATTTTCCGCGAGTCGCCGCCGCAGGAGGATGAGCTATATCGCGATATTTTGCTTGAGCGGGTCGCCGTTGCCATAGACATTAAGCCCGCGCAGCAAAGTTTGCTCTCGAGCAAATTACTCTTCACCGAAACCCTCGTTTGTATCGTCAGTTTGCAGCATCCTCGTATTCAAGGTGCTATCACCCATGGGCAGTATTTTGAGGAGAAACACGTCTTTTTAAATATGCGGCGTTTTAATTTGACTGCAGGGGATTTGTTTACCGAAGGCGTGTTACCAAGGCGCAAAATGTACAGTGAGCAATCATCTTTATTGAGTATGTTTGCAACTGTCGGCAAAAGTGAGGCGATAGGCATAGCGCCTTTGCGGTACGCCAGTCAGTACGCTGAGATGTTCGGCTTACAGATTTTACCTATGCCCCTGAAAACAAGGCCAATTGATTTGTATATGGTGTGGAGCAGTAAATATACCCAAAACCCGAGCCACCAATGGCTACGGCGTTTATTGCTTAATGCGAGTGCAAACACTGTGAATGAAAAAGCTCTGAATCTAGCGAGCAGCTAGGGCTAGCGATTCAGAGCTTTGTTGCAGTTTTTAAATTTTATTTTCTATCTCAGATTGTTAATCTAATAGCCTAAGAAGGTCATTACTGTCTTGCGAGTCTGTGGCTTTCACCAGGTTGCTCGAAGTCACTGCGATAAGGGTTGATATCTAAACCACCGCGACGCGTGTAGCGGGCGTAAACTGTCAATTTAGTGCAATGGCAAAAACGTTTTAAATCGACGAAAATTCGCTCGACACATTGCTCGTGGAATTCGTTATGTTGGCGGAAAGAAATCAAATAGCGCAGCAGTTTCTCGCGATCGATTTTAGGGCCTTGATAACGGATCATCACGCTGCCCCAATCGGGTTGCGAAGTGATCAAACAGTTGGATTTCAGCAGGTTTGAATTAAGCGTTTCCGCGACCGTTTGCTTATCGTCTGTACTGTTAACTAAGTAATCAGGATTAAAACTATAATCGCTGACTTCAATATCGAGATCGTCAATACAAGTGCCAGGTAACTCAATAATACGCTGAATACCAAAGCTTTTTGGCTCGATAATCTTAACGCTAACATCACCTTGAGCACACTGACTTAAGTCTTGCACTAAGGTTTTTTGCAGTGAATCTAGGCTATCAAACTTGGTTTGATTAAAGCTATTGAGATACAGTTTGAACGATTTCGACTCAATCAGATTCAGGCTTTCATAGCTTAAATGAAATTCAGCTATGGCCACCATAGGCTTACCTTTGGCATTTAACCAAGACAGCTCATAACCCGTCCAGATATCGGCACCATGAAACGGTAACGTCCCAGTGAGTGCAATAGCATTACGGTTTAGTGAGCGTGGAACCCCTTGCAGCAGCGACGCATCATACTCGGCTTGGTAGTCGGTGGCTTTACCTAAAGTCAGGCCAACAAGCGCTTGCGCATCACTATAGGGATCGTGATTCTGTGTCATCAATACTGTTTCCATGTCAAAATAGGCGCACATTATACCTGAAATTGGATTGTGCTTAAGTGTCTTGTCTGCCCGCACTCGATAAATTTTTGCAAAACTATCATCAAGCTTACTTAACGAGTTTAGGTGAACTACCGCGTTATTACCCACAGGGTGAGCCTTCTGTGTGTATTCAAGGCGAATTTCAACCGGATCTTGAACAGGCCGTTTCTTGGCAGCCAGTGAAACGCAAAGTTGAAGGCAGTTTCGCCAATGTAGAGCATGCACTGGAGTTAACTTTATGGCCAGAGATCAATGATTTTTACGGTCATTATTTCTCCGCCCCAGTATTATTTGACTCTAAGTGGGGCACAGGGGAGTTACTGCAAGTCTGGAATGATGACGATTTTAATTGCCTGCAACAAAACTTGATTGGTCATCTGATGATGAAGAAAAAACTGAAGCAGTCACCGACTTGGTTTATCGGTCTGTTAGATGAGGGAGATAAAATGCTCACCATCAATAACAGTGATGGTAGCGTATGGATTGAAATCCCTGGTGAAGTGCAATCTGAGCAATTGTCCTCGAGTTTGACTGCGTTTATTGAAGCATTATCGCCACGGATAGCACCACCCGTTAAACATGAAGAACTACCTATGCCCGCATTAGAACATCCTGGTATTTTCGCCAGTTTTAAACGTATGTGGCAAAACCTTTTCGGTAAACGTTAACTTCTGTGATCGACATTTTTATTCTCAACCTAAGTGTTAACTCTCAACCTAAGCGTGGCTTATCTTAGGTTGAGTTCTGCAAGGGGTAAACAGATATTATTGATGATCCCAAGACAGATTCGACACTATGCGGCAAGGCTCGCAGCGAAAATGAAACATATCCAATAAAGGTTCATCGAGTTTCCAATCATGACTGCCACAACGTGGGCAAGGTCGCGTTTTTTCTGTGGCTAAATCTTGGCCGCCAACGCGATATAAGTAGTAATAGGTCGGGATCTGAGTGAGATATTCGATACGACCGCGCAAATCCCAACCTCTGCGAAATAAATCACTGTCAGAACTCGATAATTCCTCTAGCGCGGCAAATTCTGCCTTGGTGGCCGCTGCCATTTGCAGCTCGTCGCAGGCTTGCCATTCGCTCTGCCAACGGATAATACGTTTATGATCGCCATTAAAGGTTGCGGGTATACGGTACAGGGGAATGGGCAATAAATTGTCGCCGCTGCGTAGGGGCGAGCACATATGCACAAAACTGGTGTATAGCAGTTGCCAGCTGGGTGTTTCGGTATTACTTACTTCAGAATTGATATCCTGACCAATAAACTTTTCCCGCGGCGCGAGTAGTTTAGCGTCGGTTAATTCTACTAAGGCTTTTTTGACCCAAGGGCTGTGATATTTGTGCGCTAAACTGCTTTTCTCTGGCATCAATAAACGCACTCTAAACTCACCGTCATTAAAGGCGACCGCAAATTCTCGTCCTATGATTTGGCCATTAGCTCGATAGGCTTCAAGGAGCTGATTAATGGCCTTCTCGGCGGCAGATATCGTGGTGTCGGCGAAGCATTCGAAGCGCAGTTCAGTGACAAACATTAAGCTGTTTTTCCTTGGATTTCTAATAAGTTGATGCGTTGTTTAAGTTCAAGCAGTTCGTTTTTTAATTGCATTATTTCTGTTTTTTGCTGCTCAGCATGACGTTCAAAATACGCCTGTTGCATCTGCAGGCGCTCGGCGAGCACTGCAAGGGTTAAGGTATCGTTAGTTGCGGGAACGTCAGTTGTAGGGCTGATAGTTTGCAACTCAGCTAAACGCTCGCGATCTGCCTTAGGCATAGATTTAAATTGCTGTAAGCCTTGGATCAATATAGGTAAAGGTAGGCTACTACCTAAACGGGTTTTAATTAAGGCAAGGCTCGGTACTTTACCGCAGGCTTCGAGCGAACGTGCGGCCGCTAATACTTGGTCAAGGGGACTCATAATTAGCAAAATTCCTTACTTTGTTGAATTGTTTAAACCAATTTTAAAATAATAATTAAGTTTTTCATTTAAAAACAGTGTGTTGTCTTGTGGCATTTATTTTGCTTATTGTCCAGCCGAAATACCATTTATTAAGCTTCAATAATAATTACACAGGATGTCACATGATGAACCATAAATTGAATAACAAACTTATCGCCATCACTTTTTTAGGGCTCGCAAGCTTAGGTCTTAGCGGCTGCGTGGTCAATGTCGGTGATGGAGAATCGGGTTGGGATAGCAGCGAATCATGGGAGAAAGTGCAGGATAAAAATCGCACTAACTTAACCAAACTGAGCTTAGGGATGCCCAAAGACCAAGTGATGATCTTAATGGGCACCGCTGATTTTAGTGAAGCCTATATTCAACAAAGTGCTCAACAAGGTGAAGCCAATAAAGAAGTCTTAGTGTTGTTTTATCGTACCCAGCGTAATAATGGCGATGGAAAAACCACTAAGGATGAATGCACGCCTATCGTGCTGAGCAACAATGCCTTAGTGGGTTGGGGTGAAACGGCTTACGGTAAAATCTGAACCAACGAGTCTTATCGTTTACGTAGCTGAGTGTCTAATTGCTCAATGGGCTCAGTCCAGAGGGCATCGGCTTCTAAACCTTCAATGATAAAGCTCTTTTGGGCAGGGGTCCAAAAGGGCGCTTGGCTTAAATGGATGTGATGGTCGATATCATGGGTTGCAATAAACTGCGCTATGGCCTCGTCGCTACTGTCTAAACCGAGTTGCTCAAACAAGTGGCTTAAGTCTACTGGAGTTGTATCCATCATTATTTCCTTTTCAGTATAGTGCCTTCGTTTAGAGTAAGCGCCTGATTGAAAAATGCAATCTATGATTAAAATTTGCACTTTTTAGTTTCCTTGGTAGATTAACAGTTACGCATAAAAAAGTGTGAGCTAAGTCAAGGAATGCTAACGATGGACAATGAAATTCTGGAGGACTGCCGCGCAGTCTATTTGACCGCGGAAGACTTACGCATTGCCGCTTCTATTCTCTATAACGCTTACCATGATGATCCTTTTTTTGTCGATTCACTCTTTACCTCAGACAAAGCCGCTTATGAGCAAAAATTGCGCGCCGCAATCAGGGAAGAACTCAATACGTTATGGCAACAAAAACAAGCCCTCATTGGTTTATTCGACCATGAAAGACTCTTTGGGTTAGCCTGTGTAGTTACTCAAGAAGTGCCTTTAGGGGAAGGGCGTTATTGGCATTGGCGCTTAAAGATGTTGTTAGGTACAGGTTGGCAATCGACTCAAGCACTAATGAACAAAGAGTCCAGTATTATTGAACTTTTACCCAGTAAGCACTGCGGTATTTTGCAGTTTATTGCTCTTGCACCAAATGAACAGCACAAAGGACTTGGACATAAGTTAGTACAAGCTGTGGTGAGTTGGTGTGATGAGCAGCCTGATTTGGATGGCATTGGTGTGTTTATCGCTCAGGAGAACCACTTGCAACTGTTTACTCAGCATGACTTTGTATCCATAGGCGAGCTGAGTATTGGCAGTATTCATGGCCAACTTTTATTCTATTCGGTTCAACAAGATGACTCACTCTTATAAACGTTTCGCCGATTTTTATCCTTTCTATTTATCCCAACACCAGCACCCGATTTGTCGGCAATTACACTTTGTTGGCAGTTGTTTAGTTCTGCTGCTGATTGGCATTGCCTTGGTTTCACAAGCCTGGTGGCTATGTTGGTTCATTCCTATTGTTGGTTATGGTTTTGCGTGGGTGGGACACTTCGTATTTGAGAAGAATCGACCCGCGACATTTCAGTATCCTTTTTACAGTTTGATGGCAGATTGGGTGATGTTTGCGCAGATGATCCGCCGCTTTTTTAAACATTAAAAAAACTGCCCGAGTGAGATGCCCATGCCCGTGTGAGAGATCGCTTACAAACGTTGTAGGACATAATGTTTTCTTTTTGATTGTTTTTTGTCCTACAATATTTAATTTTAAATAGAATCATTGGTTTGTATTTATTTTTCTTTGGTTGGTCCGTAATTAATTTTGTAGTCCGTTCTTTGAGCCGAACAAAAACGTTAGGGTTAACGTAGAATTCACTCATGGCCAAAGCAAATGGATAGCAAGGAAAGCGAAACAGGCCAAAGGGACGCAAGAAGCAACGAATTAAGATTTCAAGGTTGAAATCGCTGACGGTAGGAAAACTGTCATTCGCCTCGGATAGGCTAAGGAAAAGCAGGATTGCTTTTCAAGGATGATTAGGGACAGTGAGTTGTATCGTCAGGATGATGAATTTCAGGAAGAATACAGGACACGCTTAAGGATTAAGCATGAACTCGAAACAGGATGTGTCGAGATAAGGATAAAGTATAAGGGTGAACAGCTTGTACTAATCTATGGAAAATAAATTTTGCAGGATGCAATAGGAATACGTCATAGGAAGTGACAGGCTCTGTAAAAAGGATTTACAGGTCAAGGGACTGAGTGTTATCTCACGTAAGTTTGATACACAGGGACGAAAAGGGATTACAGGGACGACGCAGGACGCAAGCAGACGCATGGATGGTGCAGGGAGCACAAATCGAGCAGGACGGCTTACAAAGGATAAATGGGGCGCACTTTAGTTGCGCCCTTTTCTTTGGTTCATTTTCAGCATTAATCTGGCTTTGCCAAGCTATAACGCTATTCACACAGACTTTATCTTAACGCTGCTTAAAGACATCTTGCCGTAAAGCATGTTCACCAGTCCTACTTCTCTTATTGCCCAATGATTTACTCTGTGTTGACTGTGTTTTGGTCATGCGCCGAATGCTTGTCGAATTTTGAGCGATAGCGGTTTATGCATAAGTCCTTTAGGGGAGAACATCTAGCGCTTTGCTTACTTTTGATTCGAATTGCCATCCTCCGTGTAAGAGATCTCTCACAAGTATGTAAGTAATTTGTAAGCCCAAAGGGTGGTCATGTCTTGTGGCTAGTTATTATTTTTATTTATATCAGTATGTTAGTATATTTTCTGTCAATTGAACTCACCATCTTCGTTAACATTTTAAATAATCCGCAATGAGTACTTTTGTTGGTTGGCGTAGAATTCATCTTGTAGAAGGAGTTACGGGCAACAGGATGTTGGCGATCAGGATGATCGAACAGTGACTAAGGAATGTGACTTAAGGAAAGATAGGGATATAGGTCTTTCAGGATGAAAGAGAGCCAATACCAAGGAAAGGAGACTATCAAGGATTGATAGACTCATTGCATAGGATGGCCAATGGCACAGGGAGTGCAATTGAATGGATGCAATACCCGTTTCATGGATGATGATGGAACCGCTCAGGAAAGAGCAAGCTTGGGACTGGATGACCAAGAGATAGGGAAGTACATGAGTACAAGGACCTCAAGGATTGAGCAGGGATGAAGCAGGACGCAGATTGACGCATGGATGGTGCAGGGAGCACAAAAATAGCGGGATAGCTTAACAGAGAATAGGAGGGCGTGGCTTTAGGGCCGCGCCCTTTCTTTTTTAACTTTGACAGTGAGTTATTTTTTAGCCGTATTTACGATAAAAAAGAATGATGTCTTGCTCTCTATGTTGGCTCACATTTTATTTGAGCCAACATTGTCGATAAAAGCTTAATGGCATTTGCCTGAGTTACAACCACTTTGCGTACCACACCCGCCAAACTTACCCTGTGACGTTGGGGCTTCATGCCATTCTGGCTCAGGGAAGATAGGCCATTCAATCTTTTGAATTTTCTTGCCTTGCATCCAAATATGGCCACGGTATTGGTTAATGCCGTCGGTGCTGAATTCAAATAAATATTTCGCCTTCCAGCAGATCCCCGTCGTGCCGCCAATGCTAGGGCGGGCAGTTTCCATGGCAATGGCTAACAGTTGAACTTTTTGTCGCCAACATTCTTTTTCGGCAAAAATACGGCTCAACTCTGCCATTTGGCGTAGTTGCCAAAAGAATGCGGCAATCACGACGAGGCCAATAATTAACAGTAAATCTGACATCATTTGTTTGCTGCCTTAAACAAACCACCTATGGCTTGTGATAGTTGAACACTTCGATTGGGATTTCTTAATTCGCCTAGTAGTTGATTGCGCAAACTAGGAATAGCCACAATATCAGTAAAGACCTGATTAAAAAAGGCTTGGGGCTGCAGTGCCAGAGCTTCTAAGTAAAGACTGCGACTTGAATCTTGTTTTAATACCGACCAATTACGTCCGGCAATGCTGATGAGGGCATTGGTATCTAAAGAGGATTGGCCGTGTAGATGCGCAAACGCTTTTTGGCTGTGTTTGGCGCTAGAAGCCAAAGCGCGAAGGAAATAGGCTTGGTGTTCTGGCGCTGCGTCTTGAAGTTTCGCGAGAATCTTATCGGCGAGTGTGTCGCTAATCAGTAAGTGTTCAAGGCATTGGCATAGGGCGATTTGCACTTCGATGGCGGCTGTATCAAAACTCGATACCAAGTGCTGCTCATGATCAAATTCTTTTGTGCGTACACACACATCGGCTATGCCTTGCATTCCAATATGTTGCCATTGTGATGGGGCAATTTGGCCTGACAGATATTGCACGGCAAACTCGTATTGTGATGAAGCGCGCTGGCCAAGTTGTTTACGAACGAGTGCGTTAAATACGGCAAGTTTTTCCTGGCTTGGCTTGAAATTAAACGGATTATTCGCGAGTCGTTCTTGCTGCTCATCACTGAGTGGCTGAGTGGGATCTTGCCCTAATGCCGCTAATATCATTTCGATAAATTGTGAGCGCGGTGCAGGCGACAGTAATCCTTGCTCATCTAACGCCAGTTTTAGAAACCAAATAAAGTGTTGCTGGCTCGCATCCCAAAAGACAATAGCAAATTGTGCATGCCCTTGAATGGGATAAGGATAAGGGGCTGACAGAGATTCGATTTGGTGAAACGCGAGCATATCAATATGTTGCACCCTACGGCCAAGATCATACACTTGGAACTGGGTTTTGGCTGTGGTTAAAAACTGGCTTAAAGTAGTAATTTCAGTCATTTGGCTGCCATATCAATCAAAGAGGCTCAATAAATTGGCGCCATTATAGGGGGAAGTGCGTCTGGATGGTATGATTGCGGCACTTTAATCGACCTATTCGGCCAGTGAATTGTGGGGAGTTCTTGAATCACAAAGGGCTAATATAAGAATGGATCTGAAAGCTATGTTATACAGTCAAACCCAAGCTAAATTGGCTCAAATTACCCACGCGCTACAAGCGGCTGAGTTGTGGTCTGAGCAAGCGCCTTCTGCCGCTGCAATGGCAAGCACAGCACCTTTTGCCTGTGATCTTATGCCCCTTGAGCAGTGGCTGCAGTTTATTTTGCTGCCTAGAATGCAGACTTTAATCGAAACGGGGGCGCCATTGCCGACTCAAATTGCGATTGCCCCTATGGCTGAACATGTTTGGCTGGATATGCCCCCGCGCCAAACTTTAATTAGCCTATTGAATGAATTGGATATGTTGTTAAATGAATCAAGATGATATCTGGCTTGAAACGCCTGAAAATGCAGTGAATGTATCCCAAGAGGACGATTCAGAAGAGCAGGCGCCTGAGATTGAAATTCTTTATGAAGATGAGCACTTAGTGGCAATTCATAAACCCGCAGGCTTATTGGTCCACCGCAGTTATTTAGCGCGTCGGGAGCGATTTTTTGCCATGCAGCTGACCCGTGACTTAGTGGGCTGCCATGTGTTTCCTGTACATCGTCTCGACAGGCCGACATCCGGCGTGCTCTTGTTTGCCAAGAGTAGTGAAGTGGCCAATGCTCTGTGTGAGCAATTTGCTTCCCATACGATTGAAAAACAATATTTGGCTTTAGTGCGCGGTAATATGCATGAGAGCGGTATTTTAGATTATGCGCTTAAGGTTGAGTTGGATGAATTAGGCGATAAGAATGCCGATCCTAACAAAGCCGCGCAGGAGGCTGTGACGGCTTATGAGCCATTACTCAATACTGAAATTCCGTATCCGTCAGGTCGATATCCCACTAGCCGATTCGCACTGGTACGCTTGAGTCCTAAAACGGGGCGTAAGCATCAGCTTAGAAGGCATATGGCACATTTACGCCACCCCATCGTCGGTGATACCACCCATGGCGACGGTAAGCAAAATGCATTTTTTCGTGAGCATTTCAGTATTAATCGCCTGTGGCTTATCGCAAAAAAACTCACCTTTACACATCCAATAACTCAAACTCGGCTCAGCATAGAAACCGAGCTCGAGTCCGAGTGGGAAACCGTGTTTGTCGAGTTAGGTTGGGACGAGGCGACCTTGAGTCAGCAAGCTGAGTTATTCATCGCCCAAGAGGCGTGAACAGCAAGCGGCCAATGCTTGATATGGTGATATCAACTTAGCCGCGTGAATAAAATTAAGTGCATTCACTTTGCTTTGTTATTGAAACTAAAGTCATCGAATTTAAAACGAGGTTGATTGCTTAATCGGGGAGTTGTGGCGTTTGTGCTGTTTGTGGCCGCAGCTCTTGCATCATGACGGCTAAGGTTGAGAATCCAGACGTGAGTGCAAGTGGCGATATGAGATTTTGCTGGGCGGAGTGGAAGTAGTTTTTACGTCGAATATGGGTTGTTTTGTGGTGCTGCTTGAGGTGTTTTTGGCGGGTGGACTGTCGCATTAGATATTTTCTCACGCTCAATGGCTTGATTTATAAAAAATTTGCGCCTTAGCTTGCTCATACGCTGAACAATAAAGTAAGGTCAGCCTAATAAGGTTTACAACGCGATGTGGAGTGTATCATGAAAAAGGTGAATCTGGTGTTTGGCACTGTATATGGTAGTGCACAATTTGCCGCTGAAACCCTAGAGAAAGAAATGCAAGTTTTAGGTTATGATGTCACATTGTGGCAACCTAATGAGGTAGTAAGCTTTATTCCTCCTCAGGATGAATTGTTAGTGGTGGTGACTTCGACGACCGGACAAGGGGACTTACCCGATGATATTCAGTCTTGGTACCATAATCTTAAACATCTAGCACCCTATTTACCTGAGCTTAGATACAGTGTGATAGCTCTAGGTGATTCAAGTTATGAGACTTTCTGCGGTGCAGGTAAGTCTGTAAATGCACTCTTGAGTGAACTTGGCGCTAAGCCGTTGGTGGAATTACTTGAAATTGATGCCTGTGAAACCATGGAACCTGAGGTTGAAGCGATAAAATGGCTAAAACGCTGGAATCAAGTCGTCAAAACCGAGCTCGTCGCTTAGGTAGTTTCGTCAATCTACAGTGGTTTAAATTTGCCCAGCGCTTAAGCCAAGCGCTGCTTATTCCTATTGCCATTTTACCCGCCGCTGGGGTTATGCTCGGCTTAACCGTTAGTCCAATTCCTTTTATGCCCGAAGAGCTGACAGTGCTGATGCTGGCGGTGGGCAAACTCATTTTCGCCATTATGCCGATGTTATTTGCCGTGGCTGTCGCTATTGGTTTTTGTCGCGATCAAGGCATTGCCGCCTTTTCGGCAGTGTTTGGTTATGGGGTGATGACGGCGACGTTAGCCGCACTGGCCGATTTGTATCGACTTCCAACCCAACCTTTATTAGGAATGGATACCTTAGATACTGGGATTGCAGGTGGCATGATGCTCGGTGGTATCACTTGCCTCGCAGTCCGTTGGAGTCAATATATTCGCTTGCCTGCGATTTTCTCTTTCTTCGAGGGCCGTCGCAGTGCATCTTTACTTATTATTCCCCTAGCGATGAGCCTAGGTTATGTACTCGCCCATGTGTGGCCACCCTTAGCTTTATTGATTGAGCGCGTATCTGACTGGGCGGTTTATCAAAAACCGGCCATCGCCTTTGGCGTTTATGGCGCATTAGAGCGGTTACTTATTCCCCTTGGCTTACATCATATTTGGAATGCGCCTTTTTACTTAGAGGTGGGTCAATATCAGTTATTGGGGCATGAAGTCGTTCGTGGTGAGGTGGCGCGCTATTTAGCGGGCGATCCGCAGGCGGGAAACCTTGCCGGTGGTTATCTGATTAAAATGTGGGGATTACCGGCGGCTGCACTGGCAATGTGGCGCTGTGCAGATCCCTCAGAGCGGAATCGCGTGGCGGGTATTATGCTCTCGGCGGGGGCGGCCAGTTGGTTAACTGGGGTGACAGAACCTATCGAATTTGCTTTTATGTTTGTGGCGCCGATTCTATTTATTATTCACGCCTTACTCACTGGGCTTGCTTATTTTGTTTGTATTATGCTGGATATTCACCACAGCATAGTATTCTCCCAAGGGCTGGTGGACTTTACGCTGCTATTTCCATTGTCCCGTAATGCCAGCTGGTTTATTTTCCTTGGGCCTTTAACCGCCATAATATATTACCTGTTGTTTAGACTGAGTATTTTAGCCTTTAATTTGAAAACTCCCGGTAGGCTTGAGCATAACGACAGTAAAGGACCCAAAGAAAGTTTACGGGCGATTATTGCGGCGCTCGGCGGGCGTGAAAATATCGTTGAACTTAATGCTTGTTTGACACGGTTACGCTTGAGCGTACACAAGCCCGAGTTAGTCAATAAGGTGCGTTTGAGTCAGTTGGGCGCTAAGGGCGTGATCGTTATGGGCAAAGGTGTGCAGGTGGTTTACGGGACTAAGGCCGAAACCTTACGTAAAGTATTGCAGCGTTACTTAGATACTCGGCGCTAGGATTGTGTTTTTACAAAATTAACTGCTTAATTTTTACATTTTATTGATTCAAGCCTCTGAAATATCATTTTTATTTTCGCATTATAGGGTTTTCATACTGTTCAGCATGATTTGCTATGGCAAACTCGATGTAGGGACTATATAGGAGAGCCAACTTTGCAACAAATGACTGAAACTCGCGGTAATACTTCGCCATCCATAGAACGTAAAATCTTACTGACGGATTGCGCTGATGCCCAAGGCCTCATCGCTAAAATCACCAGTGTTTGTTTTACTCATAAACTGAATATCATCAAAAACAGTGAGTTTGTGGATAATGCCCAAGGGCGTTTCTTTATGCGAACTGAGTTAGAGGGCATTTTTAACAGCGAACAGTTATTGCAAGATCTGCGTGACGTACTGCCTACGCAAAATCATATGACGTTAGTTAGCGCGGGTAAAAAACGCATTGTGGTGTTAGTTACAAAGGAAGCGCACTGTTTAGGCGATTTGTTAATGAAAGCCTATTATGGTGGTTTAAGTGTCGAGATTGCCGCTGTGGTGGGTAACCATGATGCACTACGTGAATTGGCAGAGAAGTTTAACATCCCTTTTCATCTGGTGAGTCACGAAGGCTTAGACCGAATTCAACACGAGCAAGCACTGTTGGCCGCAGTATCACAATATGAGCCAGATTATCTGGTGTTGGCTAAGTATATGCGGGTGCTAACTCCAGATTTTGTGGCGCAATATCCTAATCGTATCATCAACATTCATCATTCTTTTTTACCTGCTTTTATCGGCGCCGCACCCTATCGCCAAGCCTGGGAGCGCGGGGTGAAAATTATCGGTGCGACGGCGCATTTTGTGAATAATTGCCTCGATGAAGGGCCGATCATTAAACAAGACGTGATTCCCGTCGACCACAGTTATAGCGCCTTAGAAATGGCACGTGCTGGGCGCGATGTTGAAAAGAGTGTATTGAGTAAAGCGCTGCAATTAGTGCTCAACGAACAAGTGGTCGTGTACGGCAATAAAACGATCGTTTTCTAAGATGTAGGTGAGTCGTGGCAATGGCATGACATTCAGCGGCGTTTATTTTAACCCGCGTCTGTCATGAAATCAGCTATCATTATGTTTATTGGAGATTTTATAGTGCTCACATTGGGGTGAACATAGCGGTATAGTGTATTACCCATGCTCGAATTACAGGTCGGAGTGCTGGATGTCAACTCGTCAAAGCCTTATCGTTGGAATGAAAGACTTGCCCGATAGTTTGAATTTATCTTGGGCACAGCTAGATGAGCAGTTTTGTGTGCTACGGATGAGCCAAGCCTTTTACAGCAGGTGCAAACGCTCTGCGGCGCAAATCATTAATCAACCCATTAGCCAATTGTTTAGTGCTTTTAATGCTGAACTATGCGCCGATATAGTGAGGCGACGCGGCCAAGAAATCGGTTTTCAATTACAAGATCATCGCGGCATACGTGTGCATCTCGCGCTGCATTCTTTGCCTGAAATGGGATGGTACTTGATTCTATCCGACATCAATTTTGAAGATCCGCAGATGAAGGAGTTGCACTCGGATTATCGTCGAGCGATTCAAGCCAGCGATGCTTGGTTGCAACACATAGAAGATGTGATTAAATCCTCCCAAGAAGAAGTATTTAAAGTTGCAGTTTCTAAGGCGATGTCGCTCACTGGCAGTCGATATGGCTTTATTCTGTTGCATAACGAAAAGTTAAAAACACTCACACTCGCCGCGCGTTCTGAGTATCCCCATGCAGAGGCTAATCAAGCCGATTTTGTTGAAGATAATACCCAAGTGTCAGAACTTGAAAGCCGCGTATGGCTCGAATGTGTGCGAGATTATAAGCCGATCATCCAAAATCAAACCGACTCCCAAAGGCGCTTAGGGGATTTGCCCTTAGATAAACTGCTACTTGCTGGGCGTTACTTGGCGGTGCCGATTTTATTTCGCAGTCGCTTAGTGGGCATGCTGTGCGTGGTCGACCGTAACGAACCTTATAGTCGTAATGATGCGAGATCATTACTGACTTTTGCCAGCATTTTATGGCACAGCATTGAACTACCACGCACATTGCGCGCGGTATCCCGCCAGTCCAAAATCATTAAAGCGCAAAAAGAGCAATTATCTCAATCGTTAACCCAGCTTATTAGTGCTATTTCTGAGGCATTAGAACTGAAAGATGCCTATACCGCAGGGCATCAAAAGTCGGTGGCGCAATTAAGTTATTTGATTGGTGAGAAATTAGGTTTAGACCCGCTGCGTTTAGAAGGGCTGAAGATTGGTGCCTTAGTTCATGATATTGGTAAGTTAGCGATTCCATCACAGATTTTGACAAAACCGTCAAAACTTTCAAAAGAAGAATACGCATTAATACAGACCCATCCGCTCCATGGTGCTGAAATTATTGAAGATGTGGAGTTTCCTTGGCCCATTAAAGAGATGATTTTACAGCATCATGAGCGGCTCGATGGCTCAGGTTATCCCGCGGGCTTAAAGGATAAGGCGATTTTATATGAGGCGAAAATTATTGCTGTCGCCGATGTTGCCGATTCGATATTGTCCCACAGGCCTTATCGCCCATCGTTAGGGCTGGAGAAAATGACTGAAGTGCTGCGTGCAGGTAAAGGGACACTTTTTGACCCTGAGATAGTCGAAACTTGTTTAGCGATTTTGATTAATCGAGAGTTGAGTATTAGCGATCATATTGGTGCTGCGCCGCTTGAACCTTTAGTCACGATTTCACTCGACCATGAGTTAGTTGATATTAAACGTTTACTTACGACTGCCCATGCTAAGGTGGCCGTGGTATTGGATGAGCAACATAAGATACTTGGGGTGATCACCAGCCGCTTACTGGAACATTGGTTTAGCCCATTACTTGGCACTGCGGCTGAACGTGAACAGGATAGGGCATCTTTACATAAAAAAGCCCATCAGATCATGGAGCATTCAGTGCCTATTATCAGTGAGGTGGCCACATCGGAAGATGCATTACTGCAGTTGAATCTTTTGGATTCAGAATATCTTGTGGTGGTGAACAAAGCGCAGCAGCCATTGGGGATTATCGGCTGGCGGGCTATTGCCATGATGAGAAATGCATTTCGTGAAGTAGAGCGTTTGATTTAATTGCTTTATTAGATAGTTATTATAAAGCTGGGCAGTAATCGCTTAATCGTAGGTTAAATAGTTCTGATAATAAAAAAGATGCCCTTAGGCATCTTTTTATGGAACTCATGTTATCGAACAAATGCTGTGACTGTTAATCAACAATACGCAGTAATTCGTTGATACCCACTTTACTACGGGTTTTTGCATCGACTTTCTTAACGATAATAGCGGCATAGAGGCTGTACTTGCCACAGGCTGATGGTAAGTTGCCAGAAACAACAACAGAGCCTGCTGGTACACGACCGTAATGCACTTCGCCGGTTTCGCGATCATAAATTCGAGTACTTTGGCCGATATACACACCCATGGAAATCACTGAGCCTTCTTCAACCACGACGCCTTCAACAATCTCAGAACGTGCACCGATAAAGCAGTTATCTTCGATGATGGTTGGGCCCGCTTGCAATGGCTCAAGTACGCCACCAATACCTACGCCGCCAGATAAATGCACGTTTTTACCGATTTGTGCACATGAGCCAACCGTTGCCCAAGTGTCAACCATAGTGCCTTCATCAACATAGGCACCTAAGTTCACATAGGATGGCATCAATACGGTATTTTTACCGATAAATGAGCCTTTACGTACTGTCGCCGAAGGCACTACACGAATGGCTTCCGCTTTAAAGCGGGCTTCATCATATTCGGCAAATTTTAACGGCACTTTGTCGAAGTATTTGGTTTCGGCGCCATCGATAACCACGTTATCGAAAATACGGAAGGACAGTAATACCGCCTTTTTCAGCCATTGGTGCACATGCCATTGTCCGTCGATTTTCTCGGCGACACGGACTTCACCTTTGTCGAGCATATTGATGACATTTTGCACATCGCTGCGCACACTGGCGTCAACTGTGCTTGGTGTGATGTCGGCGCGCGCTTCAAAAGCCGCCTCAATACGTTGGCGTAAAGCCTCCATTTACTTCTCCCACTGGTCTCGTTAATTAACTGATTCGATATTCTTCGCACTCAAGGCACTGATTAAAGCGTCCCTGAGAGTATTCTCTTGGGTTTCGTTAAGTTGCAAGCCGTCATTGGTCTGCAGCATAAAAAAGTCTTCGGCTCGCTCACCAATGGTGGTGATTTTGGCCGCGAGTAATGTTGTGTTGCAACGGTAAAAGATATCCCCGACTTTTGCCAGTAATCCTGGTGAATCTAAGGCGATAAGCTCCATCATACTTGTACCATGACGACTGCTTTCGAGGAAACTCACTTGTGTCGGCACATTAAAAGGTTTCATCTTGCGCGATAGTTTTCTAAAGCGCGGCAGTTTTGGACTGTCGCTCGACAGGGCTTTCTCAAGCGCCTTACGGATACTTTGGATGCGTGACAGCTGGCTAACAGGCTCACCATCTTGCTCTAAGATCACAAAGGTATCGAGGGCATAATTATCTTTTGACGTCATGATGTTGGCATCATGGACGTTGATATTTTTATTGTCGAGTACCGCCATCACAGTTGCGAACAATTTAGGTCTGTCTTGGCAATAGACAAATAGCTCAGTACCACCACGGGTGGTGTGTTTTGACACTAAGACTAAAGGCTCATCCTGTTGTTTGTGCTTTAAAATTGCTTCGGCGTGCCACGCGACTTGATTGGGCTGATGGCGTAAAAAGTAATCTGCCTTAAAACGTTGCCACAGGGCATCGAGATCTTTCTCTTTCAATCCGCGGCGCAGCAGCTCTTTTTTTGCCTTGGCTTGGTATTCACGCACTCTGGCACGAATATCGACGGGTTTTTCTTTACCGCGGGCTAGCACTCTTTGGGTCGAAAAGTACAAATCGCGCAGCAGTGAGCCTTTCCAGTTGTTCCAGGTTTTTTCGTTGGTGGCGCAGATATCGGCGACGGTTAAGCAGTACAGATAACTTAAATGCACGGCATCGCGGACTTTATTGGCAAAGTCGGCCACCACATCGGGATCGGAAATATCGCGGCGCTGGGCGGTGACAGACATCACCAGATGATTTTCAACCAGCCAAGCGACTAGACGGCCATCGTGATCGTTTAACCCGTGCAGCTTACAAAAGGCGAGGGCATCGCTTGAGCCCAGTTTACTGTGATCGCCACCGCGGCCTTTGGCGATATCGTGGAAGATAGCGCCTAATACCAGTAAACCCTTTTTCGGCAGTTGGTTGATGAGAATCGAGCCTAAGGGAAATTCTTCCTTTTGTTCTGCTTGGGAAAAACGCTCGATATTGAGCAGTAATCTGTGGGTGTGTTCATCGACCGTATAGGCGTGGAACAGATCGAACTGCATCTGGCCTTCAATATTTCGCCATGCGGGTAAATAGGCCGATAACACACCGTGTTTATGCATTAAAGACAAAGCAACAATGCCGCGAGGGTGTCGCAGAATTTCCATAAAGGCTTGGCGACAAAGCGGGTTTTCTTGCAAGGCTTGCGGTTGGGCGCGTCTTGCTCGGCGCAGCGAACGCAGCGTTGGTGCGTAAATACCTTTGATGTTGGAGTTTTTAGCGACTAACAAAAACAGCCGGACAATTTCTTCGCCGCTATCGAACAGATCATCGCTTAGCGCTTCAATAAAAGTGCCGCGGCGCTGGTAGTGTTTATCTATCGATTGAATTTCTAAAGCTTTTGTGTGGCCCAGTGTTGCCCGTTTAAACAGCTGCAGCAACATTTCGTTTAGCTCCATCACTCGGCGTACCGTGCGATAGTAACGTTTCATCATTTGCTCAACAGCAAGCTGGGTGGCGTCTTCATACCCCATAAGTTCGGCAACTTGGCGTTGTACATCAAAGAGTAAGCGATTTTCATCGCGACCGACCACCATGTGCAGGGCAAAGCGTATCTTCCACAAAAAGTGCTGGCATTCGAGCAGCTCTTCTAGTTCACCAGGCTCTAAAAAGTCGTATTGGACTAATTCTTCGAGGCGAGCGGCGCCAAAGTGACGCATGGCTACCCAAGCAATGGTTTGAATATCCCTAAGACCACCGGGACAACTCTTGATATTGGGTTCTAAATCGAAGGCACTGGCTCTGGCATGACGGGCATTTTGCTCATCCCGTTTTGCGATAAAAAAATCGCTTGAAGTCCAAAAGTCACTCTGACGAATCGCATCATAAAGTTGATCGAATAAAAATTCGGGCCCTTCGAGCAATCGTGCCTCTAACAGATTAGTGGCTATGGTGATGTCTTCACGGCCGAGAATAATCGTGTCGTTTAACGTACGGACACTGTGGCCGATTTCCAGATTGGCATCCCACAGAAAGGCAATAAACTGACTGAGTGCCGCTTCGGCGGCGGGTGACAAGATATCATTAAACAGGAACAGTAAATCGACATCTGAGTGGGGATGCAGCTCCCCACGGCCATAGCCGCCCACGGCAATCAAGGCAATATCATATTCCCTTAGACCGTGCTGTTCCCAAGCTTGCTTGACAAGGGCATCGACAAATTGACAGCGCTGCGTGACGAGCTCTTCAATCGGGGTTTTAGCCTTAAAACTGGCCAAAAGAATCTGATTCTGTTCGATTAATGATTGTTTAGCGAGCAGAGCTATATTCATCGAGTCCCTTGTTTTTATGCTTGTTAGTGTGGCCTATCGCTCGTGATTGATGATACGTGGGAAATCCTCATCCTCACGCAGGGTAAGTACTTCAACCCCTTTTTCAGTCACCAGTAAGGTATGTTCCCACTGGGCTGAATTTTTACCATCGGAGGTCGTTACCGTCCACTTATCATCGCGATCGAGTATGGTCGTGTGGCGACCGGCATTGATCATAGGTTCAATGGTGAAACACATGCCTGGGCGTAATACTGTGTTATCGCCGTTACGGTAATGCATAACCTGAGGTTCCTCATGGAAACCCGAGCCAATACCGTGGCCACAATAATCTTGCACGATGGAATATTTCTCAAGGCCTGTTTTACTTGCTTTGATGAATTTTTCGATAGTATTGCCAATTTCACCCAGTTTTAAACCTGGACGAACCTTACGAATAGCTAAATACAGGCTTTCTTGTGCGATGCGGCACAGACGTTTGTCTTTCGCGCTCACTTCACCGATTAAAAACATCATCGAGGTATCGCCGTGATAACCGTCTTTAATCACTGTGATGTCGATATTGAGGATATCGCCTTCTTTCAATGGTGGGTTGTCGTTTGGAATGCCGTGGCAAATCACATGGTTTACAGAAGTACAAATGGATTTGGGAAAACCATGGTAGTTAAGCGGCGCCGAAATCGCACCTTGCTCTTCGGTATATTTGGCGCAGAGGTCATTGAGCTCATTGGTGGTCACGCCCGGTTTAACATGCGGCGCGATCATTTCTAATACCTGTGCGGCTAGTTTGCCCGCAGCACGCATTTTTTCAATTTCTTCAGCGGTCTTGATGACTATACTCATTGCGTTTTCTCTTGTGTCTTTAATGTCTGTTGGCCACGCAACCTAATGCAAAAATTTGTGCTTTAGGGCTATTTATGGTATAAAGCGCGCCGTTATGTTTAAGTCTTGATGAATTGTCTAAGCCAGCTTTTACGCTGCTTTGATACTTGCAAGACTAAAGATGGCGGCCATTATACATGGCTATTTGTCTAAATACTAAATCACACACGTGTCGACACATTCTTCGGGGTGCCCTCAGTTGTTATATAAGGGGTCGAAGACATGGGATACGTGGAGGTCTAACCCCCTAAATTTTAAGGTAATAGAAATGACTACAGTTTCAATGCGCGATATGCTTCAGGCCGGTGTCCACTTCGGCCACCAAACCCGTTACTGGAACCCAAAAATGAAGCCATTCATTTTCGGTGCTCGCAACGGTGTTCACATCATCAACCTTGAGCATACTGTGCCAATGTTCAATGAAGCGCTAGCTTTCATCAGCAATGTAGCTTCAAAGAAAGGTAAAGTATTATTCGTTGGTACTAAACGTGCTGCTGGCGAAGCGATCAAAGAAGCTGCTCTGTCCTGTGACCAGTACTATGTTGATCACCGCTGGTTAGGCGGTATGCTGACTAACTGGAAAACCGTTCGTCAGTCAATCAAACGTCTGAAAGAACTGGAAAGCCAATCAGTAGACGGTACTTTCGACAAGCTGACCAAGAAAGAAGCGCTGATGCGTACTCGTGAGCTTGAAAAGCTGGAAAAATCTTTAGGTGGTATTAAAAACATGGGCGGCCTGCCAGACGTATTATTCGTCATTGGTGCTGACCATGAGCATATCGCTATTAAAGAAGCTAACAACCTGGGTATCCCTGTTGTTGCAGTTGTTGATACTAACTCTGCGCCAGATGGTGTTAACTACATCGTTCCTGGTAACGACGACGCTATGCGTGCTATCCGCCTGTACACTTCTTCTGTTGCTGCTGCTGCAAAAGCTGGCCGTGGTCAAGATTTGGCTGTTCAAGCTGAGCAAGACGGTTTCGTAGAAGCCGAATAATAATAAGGCGGGATGATTATCATCACCCTTATTAACCAAGATTTTTGATTGGTTAACAGGGGCCATTCGGCCCCTGTTTTATATCTGCAAATTAGTCGATTTTTTATAGAGGATTTAACAATGGCAATTACTGCTGCCCAAGTTAAAGAACTGCGCGACCGTACTGGCGCAGGCATGATGGATTGTAAAAACGCTCTGACAGAAGCTAACGGCGACATGGAGTTAGCAATTGACAACATGCGTAAGTCTGGCGCTGCTAAAGCTGCTAAAAAAGCGGGTAACATCGCTGCTGACGGTACAATTCTGATCAAGAATGGCGAAGGTTTCGCTGCGCTATTAGAAGTTAACTGTCAAACTGACTTCGTTGCTAAAGATTCAAACTTCTTAGCATTCGCGAACGCAGTATTAGATGCCGCTGCTGCATCTAAAGTGACTCTTGAAGATTTAAAAGCACAGTTCGAAGATGCACGCGTTGCATTGGTAACTAAAATCGGTGAAAACATCAACATTCGTCGTGTTGAGTACATCGATGGTGCAAACCTATCTTCATACCGTCACGGTGAGCGCATTGGCGTTGTTGTTGCCGGTGAAGCTGACGAAGAAACCTTAAAGCACATCGCAATGCACGTTGCTGCTTCTAAGCCTGAATACGTGAACCCAGAAGATGTTCCTGCAGAAATCGTTGCAAGAGAACAAGCTCTGCAAATCGAAATGTCAATGAACGAAGGCAAATCGGCAGAGATCGCTGAGAAGATGGTTCTTGGTCGTATGAAGAAGTTCACCGGTGAGATTTCTCTGACTGGTCAAGCTTACATCATGGAACCAAAGAAAACTGTTGGCGAAATTCTGAAAGAGAAAGGCGCTAAAGTCACTAACTTCATTCGTTTAGAAGTGGGTGAAGGTATTGAGAAGAAAGAAGAAGATTTCGCGGCTGAAGTTGCTGCTCAAATCGCTGCTTCTAAAAAGGCTTAATCGCCAACGCTAAATACCCCCAAGACCGCGGCAATAGCTGCGGTCTTGTTATGACCAGGATAAAAATTATGAGCACCAATCCAAAACCCGCATTTAGACGCATTCTTCTTAAATTAAGTGGCGAAGCACTGATGGGCGACGAAGGCTTCGGCATCGACCCTAAAGTATTAGATCGCATGGCTCAGGAAGTGAAAGAGCTGGTTGAGCTGGGTATTCAGGTGGGTGTGGTTATTGGTGGTGGTAATCTGTTTCGCGGTGAAGGCCTAGCAAAAGCAGGCATGAACCGTGTGGTGGGCGATCACATGGGTATGCTGGCAACGGTTATGAACGGCTTGGCAATGCGAGACGCCCTGCACCGTGCCTATGTTAATGCTCGTCTGATGTCAGCTATCCCGTTAAAGGGTGTGTGTGATGATTACAATTGGGCTGAAGCGATCAGCTTGCTAAAATCTGGCCGAGTGGTTATTTTTGCTGCCGGTACAGGTAATCCTTTCTGCACGACCGATTCTGCGGCCTGTTTACGCGGCATTGAAATCGAAGCTGAAGTCGTATTGAAAGGCACTAAAGTCGACGGTGTATACTCCGAAGATCCAATGAAGAACCCAGACGCCGTTAAGTATGATGAAGTGACTTATGCGGAAATTCTGGAAAAAGAATTAAAAGTAATGGACTTAGCCGCCTTTACTATGGCGCGTGATCACGACATGCCTATTTTAGTCTTCAACATGAACAAGCCTGGCGCTCTACGCCGCGTTATCATGGGTGAAGAAGAAGGCACGCTGATCAGAGCGAAAAAAGTTATTTAATGACCAAGAAGGACATTTAACGTGATTGAGAACATTAAGAAAGATGCCCAAGAGCGTATGGGTAAATGCGTTGACGCGACTAAAAACCAAATGGCAAAAGTGCGTACCGGTCGTGCCCACCCAAGCCTGCTGGATTCCATTCAAGTCTCTTACTACGGCACTATGACGCCACTAAACCAAGTGGCTAACGTGGGTGTTGAAGATTCACGCACTCTGTCTGTGACTGTGTTTGACCGTAGTGCTATCCAAGCCGTTGAGAAGGCTATTATGAGCTCTGATTTAGGTCTGAACCCTATGTCAGCTGGCGCGACATTACGTATTCCATTACCCGCGTTGACTGAAGAACGTCGTAAAGACTTCATCAAAGTGGTGCGTAACGAAGCTGAAAACGGTCGTATTGCTATCCGTAACGTGCGTCGTGATGCGATTTCTGAAGTGAAAAAGCTTGAAAAAGCTAAAGCTTGTACTGAAGATGATGTGCGTCGCAGTGAAGAAGAAGTGCAAAAGTTCACCGATGCTCACATTAAAAAGGTCGATGAGATTTTAGCGGCCAAAGAAATTGAGTTGATGGAAGTCTAATCTCAGTTCGATAAGCTAGAGTTGATGCGCCGTGTAGGGGTATACTACACGGCGTTTGTCTATTTTAAAGGGCTGTATTAGATGTCATCCACAGTGGAACTTGATCCGCACCCTAGGACGAGTGAGAGTGATTTATACACTCAAACGACCTTGCCGGGACAATTACCCGAACTCGTGAAACAGTCGTTACCTAAGCATGTTGCTATTATCATGGATGGCAATGGGCGTTGGGCACAAACCCAAGGTAAACCACGAGTGATGGGACATAAGGCTGGTGTTAAGGCCGTTAGAAGAGCCGTAAGCACGGCAAGCCAATTAGGCATTGAATCGCTAACCTTATTTGCATTTTCTAGCGAGAATTGGCGTAGACCCGATAAAGAAGTCAGCTTGCTGATGGAGTTGTTTTTTACCGTATTACAGCGCGAAATTAAATTGCTGGATAAGAATCAGGTTAAGCTCAACATTATTGGCGATATCAGCCGCTTTTCGGCGCGATTACAGAAGCAAATTGCTGCTGCTCAAGAGAAGACATCTCGCAATACTGGCTTGGTTCTGAATGTTGCGGCTAACTATGGTGGCCGTTGGGACATACTTCAAGCAGCACAAAAATTAGCGGAAAAGGTCGAAACTGGCGAAATGACCAGCAGTCAGTTCACCGAAGAAGCCTTAAGTGCACATTTGTGCATGCAAAATCAGAGTGAAGTTGATTTAATGATCCGCACGGGCGGGGACTGTCGCATCAGCAATTTTGTGCTGTGGCAGGCGGCCTATGCAGAATTGGTGTTTACCGACACCCTTTGGCCTGATTTCGATGAACAGGCTTTTCATGAAGCGATAGCCATTTTTGCAAGTCGCCAGCGCCGTTTTGGTCTGACTGGAAGTCAGATTGATGAGATGCGTGCATTGTAAAACCTCATGAGGGATTTTTTTTGCTAAAACAACGAATAATAACAGCAACTTGGTTAGTTCCATTAGTTTTGGGGGCGATATTTTTGCTCCCTGCCAGCTACTTCGCCTGGGCCTTAGTTGCCGTCTTCCTTATTGCGGCAAAGGAATGGGGAAGAATTATCGATAATCAGTGTGATGTCACCCAGTGGAGCTTTACCTTCACAGTCGGTATCTTATTGGTGGCAATTAATCTGATTGTGCCAATTGATGCAGTTTGGTTAAGCCATCAGTTACATCCTATCTATTTGGCCATTCTCTATATTGGCGCATTCTGGTGGTTAGCATCATTATTATTAGTGGTAACTTATCCTAAAAGCGCTAAGTTCTGGCAAAAGAACCCTATGTTTAAGTCCATGTTTGGACAGTTAACCTTAGTGCCTTGCTTTGTTGCTCTTATCGCGCTCAAATCCATTAGCTCACAAACTTCACCCTATTACGGCCCAGTATTAGTACTGTTAGTGATGTTGATTGTGTGGGCCGCGGATTCTGGTGCTTACTTCGTCGGTAAAGCGATAGGTAAAACGAAACTGATGCCTGCAGTGAGCCCTGCTAAAACCTTGGAAGGCTTAGTTGGTGGTTTAGTGACGACTATGCTCGTGGTTGCAGGTGTTATGTATTATTCGCCAGAGCAAGAACTGGGTTTAGTTGTGGCAGTGACCTTATTTGTTGCTTTAGTGTCAGCGCTGGGCGATTTATCTGAGAGTATGTTTAAGCGTGCGGCCTGTATTAAAGATTCTGGCACTATTTTGCCAGGTCACGGCGGCGTGCTCGACCGCATCGACAGCCTGACTGCAGCCTTGCCGGTGTTTACCCTGATCTACATTGCATTCTGGATGTAACGCTATGCAAAATATGGTGATTTTGGGTGCTACCGGTTCAATTGGTGCTAGTACCTTAAGCGTGATTTCGGCTAATCCATTGGCTTATAGTATCTATGGATTGGTGGCCAATGCGAGCGTTGATAAGATGCTGGCTTTGTGTGTAGCCCATAAACCGAAAGTCGCGCATATGGTGGATGAAGAGGCTGCGAAACAGTTACGCGCCGTTTTACCCGCTGCGCTCAATATCCAAGTCACTACTGGCATGAACGATTTACTCGGTTTAGTGACGGCTGCCGAAGTGGATACTGTAATGGCAGCGATTGTCGGGGCGGCAGGGCTAGTACCAACCCTTGAAGCCGTGAAGGCGGGAAAGCGAGTATTACTGGCCAATAAAGAAGCTTTAGTCATGTCGGGTGAGTTGTTTATTGAGGCGACTAAGCGCTCTGGTGCTGTGCTCTTGCCCGTGGACAGTGAGCATAATGCTATCTTTCAATGTTTACCCCTAGAAGTACAGGCTAACCTCGGCCGTTGCGATTTAGCTGCGTCGGGTATATCCCATATTTTGTTAACCGGTTCTGGCGGACCTTTCCTGCGGTCGGAACTTGCGACACTTGCGGCCATGACGCCTGCCCAAGCCTGTAAACACCCTAATTGGTCCATGGGACCTAAAATCTCTGTTGACTCCGCCACTATGATGAATAAGGGGTTAGAGTTCATTGAGGCGCGGTGGTTGTTTAATACTCAGGCTGAGCAACTTAAAGTGGTTATTCATCCGCAAAGCGTGATCCACTCTATGGTGCAGTACCGTGATGGTTCGGTTATCGCCCAAATGGGTAACCCAGATATGCGCACACCGATTGCCCATTGCATGGCTTATCCGCAAAGAATTCATTCGGGCGTTGAACCTTTAGATTTTTTCAAAGTCGGACAGTTAAGCTTTTATGAACCTGATTTTGAACGTTTCCCCTGTTTGGCTTTGGCTATGGAGGCGTGTGCCCAAGGCCAAGAGGCAACAACCGTATTAAATGCTGCCAATGAGGTCGCTGTTGAAGCATTCTTGCAGGGGCAAATTGGTTTTACGCAAATTGCAAAAGTGAATGAGGCTTGTTTAGCCACTGTGCCTAAACGTCCTATGGGCAGCATAGAAGATATTTTAGCCTTAGATGCGCAAACCCGCGTCTATGCGCGTGAGACATTAGCGAGCATCGCTTACCAATAGCTGAGTGATTAAATTTATAACGTAAGGAGTGGGATGTTAGATTTTTTATGGAACTTAGGTTCTTTCATCGTTGCACTGGGTCTGTTAATTACTGCCCACGAATACGGCCATTTCTATATCGCGCGACGTTGTGGCGTGAAAGTCGAACGTTTCTCCATTGGTTTTGGTAAGGCTATTTGGCGCCGTGTTGGTAAAGACGGCACTGAATATGTGTTAGCTATGATCCCCCTTGGCGGCTATGTCAAAATGCTCGATGAGCGTGTTGAAGACGTTCCCGATGAATTAAAAGATCAAGCGTTCAATCGTAAAACCGTATGGCAACGTATTGCGATTGTGGCCGCAGGTCCAATTGCTAACTTTATTTTTGCCATCGTTGCCCTGTATTTTATGTATTTGATTGGTGTGCCATCACTTAAGCCTGTGATCACCTCGACGACCCCTGGGACTGCTGCTGCGCAAATTCAAATCACAGAGCCAATGCAAATAACGGCCATTTCCGGTCAGGCTGTGCGTAACTGGGAAGAAGTGAATTTAGCTTTAGTCGGCCACATAGGTGATGAAAGTCTGAGTGTATCGCTAACGCCATTGAATGGTTTGCAAGGTTTGGATTCTAGTGCGCGGTCTTACACCTTAGATACGCGTAATTGGCGTTTTGATCCTGAAAAAGAATCCCCGATTACGGCATTAGGGTTAGGGATTTATCGTCCCGAAATCGTCCCCACCATTGCTGCAATTAGTCCTGACAGTGCCGCTGCGAATAGTGAGCTAAAAGTCGGTGACACCTTAGTCGCAATAAATGGTAAAAATTATACCGATTGGCAGGCTTTTGTTGACATTATTCAACATTCTGCCAATGTGCCTGTGAGTTTAACTGTGCGTCGCAATGGCGAACAGTTTAATGTGGCAGTGACACCCTTAAGCAGTAAAAATGCTGATGGCCAAGAGATAGGTATGCTCGGGGTGAGCCCAACCCAAGCACAATGGCCAGACAATATGCGTTTACAACTTGAATATGGACCAATCGATTCTTTCGGCATAGCAGCGGATAAAACATGGCAACTTGTTGCTGTGAGCTTTAAGATGATTGGCAAATTATTTACCGGCGATGTGTCGGTGAAAAACCTGAGTGGACCCATTTCGATCGCACAGGGTGCGGGCAGTAGTGCAAACTATGGCTTGGTCTATTTTCTCGGGTTCCTCGCGCTCATCAGCGTCAATTTAGGCATCATTAACTTGCTGCCTTTACCTGTGCTCGATGGGGGACACCTGCTGTATTACTTTATTGAAGTAATAACTGGTAAACCTGTACCTGAAAAGGTGCAGGAAATAGGATTCAGATTTGGGGCAGCAATACTGCTGATGTTGATGAGCGTTGCGCTTTTCAATGATTTTGCCCGACTCTGAGCAAGGACAGACTAATAATTAGAAGTGCTCTATGAGATTGAATAAACTTTTTGCCTCGATGTTATTCGTCGGTGCGTCGTTTTCAGGGACTGTGTTGGCAGATACTTTCCAACCGTTTGAAGTGACCGACATCCAAGTTGAAGGTTTGCAACGAGTTGCACTCGGTGCTGCCTTGTTAAGCTTACCAGTAAAAGTAGGTGACACTGTTGATCAGTTAAGAATCCAGCAAGCGATTAAAAGCTTGTATGCATCGACTAACTTTGAAAATGTCTCCGTGAGCCGAGATGGCGGCGTATTAGTGGTGAAAGTCACTGAACGTCCAACTATTAGTGCCGTGACATTCGATGGCAACAAAGACATTAAAGACGAACAGTTACAGGAAAGTCTGGACGGTTCTGGCGTTAAAGTCGGTGAGTCGCTCGATCGCACTATGTTGACCGGTATTGAAAAGGGTTTGCAGGATTTCTACTACGGCGTGGGTAAATACGGCGCGAAAGTGGAAGCCCAAGTGATTAACTTACCCCGTAATCGGGTTGAGCTGAAATTTAAGTTTACCGAAGGTTTAGCGGCCGAAATCCGCCAAATTAATGTGGTCGGTAATCATGAGTTCACCGATGCTGAGTTGATTGGCATGCTGGAACTTAAAGATTATGTAGCTTGGTGGGATCTGTTCGGCGAACGCCGTTATCAGAAGCAAAAGCTGCAGGCCGATCTCGAGACCATCAAAACCTATTATCACAATAAAGGTTATATCCGCTTCGAAGTCACCTCGACTCAAGTGGCTATGACGCCTGACCGTAAAGGTTTATATATCACCATCAACGTAGATGAAGGTGAGAAATATAAAGTTAAAGAAGTAAACCTGACGGGGGATTTGATGGGCCGTGAAGAGTTGATGAAATCAATTCTGCCAATCAAAGCGGGTGATATGTACAACGGCGGTGATGTGACTTTCACCGAAGAAATGTACAGCAAGTATCTAGGCCGCTTCGGTTATGCTTACCCTGAAGTGAAAACCTACCCTGAAATTGATGATAAGACTAAAGAAGTCACCTTAAACATCAATGTTAAACCGGGTAAACGTGTTTACGTACGGGCGATTAACTTCACTGGTAACACAGTGACTAAAGATGAAGTGATGCGCCGTGAGCTGCGTCAGATGGAAGGGGCTTGGTTAAACTCAGCGCAAGTTGAGCAATCTAAAGCGCGTCTTAACCGTTTGGGCTTCTTCGAAACCGTTGACACTGAAACCATTCAAGTGCCGGGTACTGATGACTTAGTTGATGTTGCGGTTAAAGTGAAAGAGCAGCCATCGGGCTCATTTAACGCGGGTGTCGGTTATGGTACTGAATCAGGCCTGAGCTTGCAGTTTGGTGTACAACAAAACAACTTCTTAGGTACAGGTAATCAAGCGGGTATTAGCTTGAGCACCAACAAGTACTCTAAAAACGTTAACTTATCCTATACCGATCCGTACTGGACAAAAGACGGTGTGAGTTTAGGCGGGAGCGTTTATTGGAGTGAGTTTGACGCCAATGAAGCTAACTTAGAACGCTATAAAAACAGTTCGTATGGTGTGGCGCTTAACTCGGGTTTCCCGATTAACGAATACAACCGTATCAATGGTGGTATTGGCTATCGTCACAACACGATTTCTGAGATCTCAGCTTATGAGCAGGCGCTGCGTTTCTATAACATCTATCGTGATGACGATCCAAACGCGGACTTAAGTTTCGATAACTTTGAACTCAGTCTGGGCTGGTATCGTAGCACCTTGAACCGTGGCACTTTCCCAACAGATGGCTCGTCCCAGCGTCTGAACGGCAAAATGACTTCGCCAGGGTCTGATTTACAGTATTTTAAGACAGACTTTGACACTAACTACTATTTCCCTGTTAACCGCAGTCAGAGCGTTGTGCTCTTGGCCCGTGGTCGATTAGGTTATGGTAACGGTTATGGTCAATTTAATGATAATGACCAAATTTTACCTTTCTGGGAAAACTATTACTCAGGTGGTAGTAGTTCGCTACGTGGCTTTAAGTCGAACTCTGTAGGTCCACGTTCATTCTATCTCTATCGAGGTAGTGAGCCGTGTGCACCGGATCCATCGGGCGATGGCTGTAGCTTGCCTGGCGATCCTAATAGTATCCAAGTCAGTTCTGGCCGCTCTATCGGTGGTAATGCCCTTGCAACGGCAAGTATGGAGTTGATTGTACCAACCCCATTCCTGGATGAGGCTTACACTAACTCAGTTCGTACTAGCTTCTTCGTCGATGCGGGTAACGTCTGGGATACTGAGTTTGATTACGAGTCATATCAAACACTTCCGGCGGACGAGTTTGCTAAGTTACAAGACTATAGTGATCCAGCTCGCCTGCGCGCCTCTTGGGGCTTGAGTGTGCAATGGTTATCACCTATGGGACCTATGGTGTTCAGCTTGGCGTGGCCGCTTAAAGAATATGAAGGTGACCAAACGGAGATCTTCTCTTTCAATATTGGCAAAACTTTTTAAAAGGCATACACTCGGCAAGTTTTGCTGACAATAACAAGGTAACAAGGAGTTTATTTTGAACAAGATGGTAAATTGCGCGCTGATGACGTTAGTTTTGTTAGGCGCGCCGTTAGTGGCACATGCTGAGAAAATTGCCGTAGTGGATATGGGCGCTGTGTTTGAACAGCTCCCACAACGTGAACAGATCTCTCAATCTCTGAAGAAAGAGTTTGGTGATCGCGTAGCTGATGTCCAAAAAATGCAAGAAGAAATGCGTTCTCTGATGGAGAAGCAGCAACGTGATGGTGCGTTAATGAACGATGCACAAAAAACTGAGCTGGTTCGTAAAATGGAATCGCTAAAATCTGAATATCAGTTAAAAGGCAAAGCATTGGATGAAGACCTACGTCGTCGCCAAGGTGAAGAGCAAAATAAACTGTTAGTTAAAGTGCAAAAAGCCATCAACACTATCGCTGAAAAAGACCAATATGATTTGGTATTACAACGTGGTGCTGTCATTTATGTTAAGCCTAACGCTGACATCAGTGGCAAAGTGGTTGAAGCCTTAAGCAAAGGCAAGTAATAGATGAATAGTGTGACTTTAAAAGAGCTATGCCTGTTATTAGACGGTGATATCCAAGGCGACGAAACGCTAATTATTAATAGTGTGGCGACCTTAGAAAATGCCAAGGCGGGTCAGATCTCTTTTTTAGCCAACAGTAAATACCGCTCTCAGCTTGAGGCAACTCAAGCGAGTGCGGTGTTATTGTCAGCTAAAGATGCGCAGGATTATCAAGGTACTGCGTTAATTGTAAAAGATCCATATGTCGGTTTTGCTCGTGTTGCTCAGTATTTGGACACTACACCCAAAGCGGCGGTGGGTATCCATCCTTCGGCACAAATTGATCCTTCAGCCCATTTAGGGGAAGGTGTCTCTATTGGCGCGAATGCTGTGATTGGTGCGAACGTCATTTTAGGTGAAAATGTGCAGATTGGTGCCGGTGTTGTGCTGGGACAAGATGTGGTTATTGGCTCAAAAACACGTTTGTGGGCTAATGTCACCGTCTATCACGATGTGCATTTAGGACAGGATTGTATTATCCATTCGGGTGCCGTATTAGGCTCAGATGGTTTTGGTTATGCTAACGAACGTGGTCAGTGGATTAAAATTCCGCAGACAGGTGGCGTGCGTATTGGCGATCGGGTTGAGATTGGGGCTAATTCAACGGTAGATCGTGGGGCATTAGGCCATACAGAGATCCACGACGGTGTGATTATTGATAACCAAGTACAAATTGCCCATAACGATATAATCGGCGAAAATACTGCTATTGCAGGCAGTACTACTGTCGCAGGCAGTGTCACTATTGGTAAATATTGTATTATTGGCGGTAGCTGTGCCATCGCAGGTCATTTGAGCATTGCCGATGGTGTGCATGTGTCTGGTGCTACCAATATCACCACTAATATGCGTGAGCCTGGTTTATACTCTTCTGCCACCGTGGCAATGGACAATAAACTTTGGCGTAAAAATACAGTTCGTTTCCGTCAGTTAGATGAACTGTTCCAGCGTGTTAAAACGTTGGAAAAAAATTTAAAAACACCAGATTAATTGCCCCAAGGCAATTTGAGGAACTCGGTTCGTGTCTAATCAAATGAACACTATGGATATTAAAGAAATACTTAAATATCTACCCCATAGATATCCATTCCTATTGATCGATCGTGTGCTTGATTACACTCCTGGTGTTAGTCTGCAGGCGATCAAAAACGTTTCAATAAATGAGCCATTTTTTCAGGGACATTTCCCGATACAACCTGTGATGCCAGGTGTGCTTATTTTAGAAGCGATGGCACAGGCAACTGGCCTGTTAGCCTTTAAAACGATGAGTAGTGATGTACCACCACCAGGTGTGCTGTATTACTTTGCTGGTATCGATAATGCGCGTTTTAGACGTGTGGTTGAGCCAGGAGATCAAATTCATTTTGATGTCAAAATGATTAAAGAGCGCCGCGGGATTGGCGTTTTCTACGGTGAGGCCAAAGTGGATGGTGAAGTGGTTTGTTCCGCTGAAATCATGTGTGCCCGCAGAGAGATTAGTCAGTGATAGATACATTAGCGTTTGTGCATCCCGATGCAAAAATTGGCAATAACGTCACTATTGGCCCTTGGACCTATATCGGTGCGGGCGTCGAAATTGGTGATGATTGTTGGTTGAGTTCCCATGTGGTGGTCAAAGGCCCAACGATTATCGGCAAAGGGAATCGTATTTTTCAATTCGCCTCCGTTGGTGAAGAATGCCAAGACAAAAAGTACGCTGGCGAGCCGACACGACTGATCATTGGCGACAATAACGTCATCCGTGAAAACGTGACCATTCACCGCGGTACAGTTCAAGATAACAGTGAAACCCGTATTGGGTCGAATAACTTGTTTATGAACTATGTGCATATCGCCCATGACTGTGTGGTCGGCGATAATGTCATCATGGCGAATAACGCATCTATTGCAGGTCACGTGCACGTCGGTGACTGGGCGATTTTAGGCGGTATGACAGGCGTACATCAGTTTGTGCATATTGGTGCCCATGCGTTTACTGCCGGTTGTTCTTTAGTTTTGCAGGATGTGCCTCCTTTTGTGATGGCAGCGGGTCAACCGACAGTGCCTCGCGGCTTAAACAGCGAAGGTATGAAGCGTCGCGGTTTTTCTAAAGAAAGCCAGTTAGCCGTGCGTCGTGCTTATAAAACCTTATACCGTAGCAGTTTAACGGTAGAAGAAGCGATTGAAGCATTAGCTGAAGATGCGCAGAATGATGAGCAAGTCAAATTACTGCTTGAGTTTGTAAAGTCATCGAGTCGCGGCATTATTCGCTAACTTGATGACCACATGACAACAAAAGGGCATTTATATGCCCTTTTGTATTATTGGTTTAAGCCTTTTTTGTGGTAGACGTAGCCGTTAAAAATGCGTTTATTCATCAATGCATTCGACCATAAATGAGCTTAGTCATTGATTGAATCATTAACTTAACATAAGTGTAGGCTTGGAACGATGCATTTTAGGTGCGGTTTACCTCTTCATCCAATGCCATTAATTCATGAGACGTGATTGGTTTATGAGCAATAAAACTCCATTAGTGTTTGCCATGGTTGCCGGAGAACTCTCAGGCGATATTTTAGGTGCAGGTTTAATGGCTGCGCTGCAAAAGACCCATCCCGATGCGCGCTTTTTCGGTATCGGTGGACCCCGCATGGAAGCCCTAGGCTTCAAATCCCTGTTTGCGATGGAAGAGCTCGCAGTGATGGGAATCGTTGAAGTGTTATCCCGTCTACCTCGCTTATTAAAAGTGCGGTCATCCTTGATTAAAGAGATCACCGCGCTTAAGCCCGATTGTTTTATTGGCATAGATGCACCGGATTTTAATATAGGCCTCGAGCTTAAACTTAAAGCGCGCGGTATTAAAACCGTCCATTATGTGAGCCCATCCGTGTGGGCATGGCGCCCAAAACGTATATTCAAAATCGCGAAGGCGACCCATATGGTGTTGTCGCTATTGCCTTTTGAGAAAGCTTTTTATGACAAGCATCAAGTACCTTGCACCTTTGTGGGTCATACCTTAGCGGATGATATTCCGTTGCGAAGTGATAAAGCGGCGGCGCGCCAGTTACTCGAACTCGATGCCGATGCAGAATATTTAGCGATTCTACCGGGATCCCGTAGTGGCGAGTTAAAGCAACTGGCTGAGCCTTTCGTGAAGGCGGCTTTACTGATTAAACAGAACTTCCCTGATATACGTTTTGTGACGCCACTGGTCAATCAAAAACGCCGTGAGCAATTTGAGCAAGCGCTGAAGGATTTTGCACCGGATCTCGAAATTCATATGGTCGAAGGTCAGTCGCGCGAAGTCATGGCGGCTGCCGATGGCATTTTATTAGCATCTGGCACCGCGACGTTAGAAGCCATGTTGGTCAAGCGTCCAATGGTGGTGGCTTATCGTGTTAGCCCTATGACCTATTGGATTGCTAAGCGCATGATGCAGGTCGAGCGTTTCTCGTTACCGAATCTACTGGCTGGAAAAGATCTCGTCCCTGAGCTCATTCAAGAAGATTGCACGCCAGAGAAAATAGCTGCGGCGGTCACAGTCGAGTTAAATCGAGATTTTACGCCGCTCAAAGCTGAGTTTGATGCCCTGCACCAAGTGTTACGCCGTGATGCGAGCTTAAAAGCCGCTGAAGCGGTAATGGCACTGATTGAGCCTAAACCAAGTCATGCTAAATCGC
The DNA here is from genome assembly GCF_019345585.1 of Shewanella sp. NKUCC05_KAH. Lineage (NCBI taxonomy): Bacteria > Pseudomonadati > Pseudomonadota > Gammaproteobacteria > Alteromonadales > Shewanellaceae > Shewanella > Shewanella sp. NKUCC05_KAH. The sequence continues at coordinate 62,597 of NZ_JAHKQZ010000006.1, read as the reverse complement.
TGGAGGCTAACTAGTGGCAACTTTTAAAAGTTTAACCGACGCCGATTTGCTGGCCTTTTCGACGGGATTAATTGCTGGTGTGGATGAAGTCGGCCGTGGGCCTTTAGTCGGCGATGTAGTGACTGCGGCTGTGATTTTAGATCCAAACAAGTCCATCAGTGGTCTGAATGATTCCAAGAAACTCAGTGAGAAGCGTCGCGAAGCTTTGTTTGATGAGATTTGTGAAAAAGCCCTGTGTTATCACGTGGGCCGCGCAAGTCCTGCTGAAATCGATACGCTTAATATCTTGCACGCCACTTTGTTGGCAATGCAGCGCGCGGTTGCTGGGCTTAAGATTGCGCCTGCGTTGGTGTTAGTCGATGGCAATCGCAGTCCGGCATTTGTTGCCCATAATGGCGTCTCACTTACCAGTCACAGTATCATTAAAGGTGATGGTTTAATTGCCAGTATTAGTGCCGCATCGATTATCGCCAAAGTGACGCGTGATCGTGAGATGGATGTGCTCGATGCTGCTTATCCGCAATACGGTTTTGCTAAGCATAAGGGCTATCCGACTAAGGCGCATTTTGAGGCCATCGCCGAACATGGGGTGTTTGACCAATATCGTAAAAGTTTCAAACCCGTCAAGGCATTACTGGGACTGTAAGCTGTGCTCCCAAGCTACCTGAAGATACGAGTTTCAGGTTGTTTGGGTATAAGTTCCCGTTATCCAGCAAAGTCACTGGCTCTGGCTGCGTGACTTTGTTAGTCTGCTTTCTAGTTATTGTTAACCTGCTATTCAAAGATAATCCTAATTATGTCCGATCCTCGTTTTGTGCATCTTCGTGTCCACAGTGACTTCTCTATGACCGATGGCGTGGCCAAGGTCAAGCCTATTTTGGCGCAGGTGGAAGCGCAGGGAATGGCCGCGGTCGCCTTGACTGACCAAAATAATTTTTGTGGTTTGGTGAAGTTTTACAGTGGTTGCCATGGTGCGGGGATCAAGCCGATTATTGGTGCCGATTTTTGGATGCAAGTGCCCGGATTTGAAGGCGAATTATGCGCCTTAACCATCATTGCGATGAACAATGTCGGTTATCAGAATCTGACCCAAATCATCAGTCAAGCCTATTTGCGTGGCCAAGTGGCCGGCCGTGTAGTGATAGACCAAGAGTGGTTACTCACTTATAACGAAGGCATTTTGCTGTTATCGGGCGCCAAAGAAGGCGATCTGGGTAAGGCACTGCTCAAGGGCAATGGTACACAAGTCGAGTCTTTATGTGAGTTTTATCAGACTCATTTTGCCGATCGCTATTTCCTCGAACTTATCCGCACGGGTCGTCCCGATGAAGAGCGTTATCTGCATATGGCCGTGGTCTTAGCGCAGGACAAGGGCATCCCTGTGGTGGCCACCAATCAGGTGGTGTTCCTTAAGCCTGAAGATTTTGACGCCCATGAAATTCGGGTGGCAATTCACGATGGCTTTACCCTTGCCGATCCGCGACGTCCTAAAAAATACAGTGAACAGCAGTATTTGCGTAGCGAAGAGGAAATGTGTGAACTATTCGCCGACATTCCTGCGGCGTTGGCGAACAGTGTCGAAATCGCTAAACGCTGTAATGTAACGATCCGTTTATACGAATATTTCCTGCCTAACTTCCCGACGGGCGATATGTCCATCGAAGACTTTCTGGTTGATTGTTCGAAGAAGGGCCTTGAAGAGCGGCTCGAGTTTTTGTTCCCTGATCCTGAGGTGCGCGCCGAGAAACGCGGCGAATACGATGAGCGCCTCGACATTGAACTTAAAGTGATCAACCAGATGGGGTTCCCCGGTTACTTCTTGATCGTGATGGAGTTCATCCAATGGGGTAAAGATAACGGTATTCCAGTAGGGCCTGGTCGTGGCTCGGGCGCGGGTTCACTCGTGGCCTATGCGCTTAAGATTACCGACTTAGACCCATTAGAATTTGACTTACTGTTCGAGCGATTCCTCAACCCAGAGCGGGTTTCTATGCCCGACTTTGACGTCGACTTTTGCATGGATAGACGTGATGAAGTGATCGACCATGTGGCCGAATTGTACGGCCGCGAAGCGGTATCGCAAATCATCACCTTCGGAACTATGGCGGCAAAAGCGGTTATTCGTGACGTTGGCCGTGTGCTGGGTCATCCCTACGGTTTCGTTGACCGAATTTCTAAACTCATTCCTCCTGAACCAGGAATGACACTGGCGAAAGCCTTTGAAGTCGAGCCAGCACTGCAAGAATCCTATGATGCCGATGAAGACGTAAAAGATCTGATCGACATGTGTCGCAAGCTCGAGGGTGTGACGCGTAACGCGGGTAAACACGCGGGTGGTGTGGTGATTGCACCGACAAAAATTACCGATTTTGCGCCGCTCTATTGCGATGCTGAAGGTAAAAACCCAGTAACACAATTCGATAAAAATGACGTCGAAACCGCAGGTTTAGTTAAATTCGACTTTTTGGGTTTACGTACTTTGACAATCATCGACTGGGCACTGGAGATGGTGAACAAGGTCGAGGTCAAAAATGGTCGCCCACCTGTGCGTATCGAAGCGATTCCGTTAACGGATGCGGCATCTTTCCGCTTGTTGCAAAAATATGAAACCACGGCGGTATTCCAGTTGGAATCCCGCGGTATGAAGGATTTGATTAAACGTCTGCAGCCCGACTGTTTTGAAGACATGATCGCACTGGTGGCATTGTTCCGTCCTGGGCCTTTGCAATCGGGCATGGTAGATAACTTTATCGAGCGTAAGCATGGGCGCGAGGAAGTATCGTATCCCGATTCTCAGTACCAGCATGAATCCTTAAAAGAACTGTTATCACCGACCTACGGTATTATTCTGTATCAAGAGCAAGTGATGCAGATTGCACAGGTGTTATCGGGTTACACGCTTGGCGGCGCCGACATGTTGCGCCGTGCTATGGGTAAGAAAAAACCCGAAGAGATGGCCAAGCAGCGCAGTATCTTTAAAGAGGGCGCAATCAATAACGGCGTCGACGGCGACTTGTCGATGAAGATCTTCGACTTAGTGGAAAAGTTCGCCGGCTACGGTTTTAACAAATCTCACTCAGCCGCCTATGCGCTTGTGTCTTATCAGACCTTATGGCTAAAAACCCATTATCCTTCGCAGTTTATGGCGGCGGTAATGTCGGCCGATATGGATAACACAGATAAAATTGTGACCTTGGTCGATGAATGCGAGCGTATGGGGCTACCGCTCATTCCTCCGGATGTGAACAAAGGCTTGTTCAAATTTACCGTCGATGATGATTTGCGCATTGTTTATGGCATTGGCGCCATTAAAGGCGTGGGTGAAGGTCCAGTTGAATCGATTTTAGAGGCGCGTAAAGATGGCCCCTTCGTGGATTTATTCGATTTCTGTGCCCGTATCGATTTGAAAAAGCTCAATAAGCGCGTGATTGAAAAGCTGATCTGCGCGGGCGCACTCGATACTCTAGGGCCGCATCGTGCGTCTATGATGGCAACCTTGCCCGAAGCGATTCGGGCTGCTGATCAACATGCCAAAGCCGAGGCGATTGGCCAACACGATATGTTTGGTTTGCTCAACAGTGAACCCGAAGACAGTAAGCAGCAGTTTGTCGAATGTACCCCATGGCCAGATAAAATTTGGCTCGAAGGCGAGCGCGAAACCTTAGGCTTGTATTTGACCGGTCATCCGATCAATCAATATTTAAAAGAGCTGAAGCATTACACGTCCGGTCGTTTGAAAGATGTGCATCCTACCGAACGCGGTAAAACCGCTAAGGCTGCTGGGTTAGTGGTGGCAACGCGAGTGATGCTGACCAAGCGCGGCTCGAAAATGGGTCTGTTGACGCTCGATGATAAGAGCGCACGTCTTGAAATCATGTTGTTTACCGAAGCCTTTGAAAAGTTTAATCATCTGCTGGAGAAAGACCGCATCCTCATTTGTGAAGGTGAGGTGAGTTACGATGATTTTGCCGGCGGTAACCGCATGACGGCGCGTAACATCATCGATATCAGTGAGGCGCGCAGCCACTTTGCCAAGGCGCTGGAAATTGATATGGATGGCAGCGAGTTAACGCCATCGGCGTTAGACACTTTCGAGCAAGCCCTAAGCCCGTGGCGTAACGGCGCCGTGCCTGTGGTGATCAATTACACTCAAGCTCAAGCCAAAGGTCAGTTTAGGTTAGCCGATGCTTGGCGAGTGAATCCGACCGATGACTTGATGCTCTCGCTCGAATCGCTCCTCGGGCCAAACAAGGTGAGAATTTTATTCTAATGTTGGCGAATGTCTTAGGTGCAAACAGATGAAGTTAACTTATGTCGGTTAAGCTTGACGAAGCGTCGACTGCTGGCGATCTCAGCGCGCATATCTGTGATTTTTTGGCTGCGCAATCCTTAGCGCCTGACAGCAAGTTAGTACTGGCTTACAGTGGTGGGGTTGATTCCGAAGTCTTGGCCTTTGGTTTAAGCCAGTTTGCACGGAAACATCCGGAGTTTAATTATCAGCTAGTGTATGTACACCATGGCATAAGCGATAACGCTGAGGCTTGGGCACAGCATTGCCTTGAGCGGGGCCAGTATTACGGCCTACCCGTGACGGTTGAGCGAGTCACGGTTAATCGTGGGCCAAGATTGAGCCTTGAAGCTGAAGCGCGAAAAGTGCGTTATCAGGCGATCGAGCGGCATTTAAGTGCCAATGATGTGTTGCTGACGGCTCACCATGAAGATGATCAGCTTGAGACTATTTTACTGGCGCTGAAACGTGGTCAGGGGCCGAAAGGGCTGGCGGCCATGGGACAAGTTCAAGCATTAGCACAAGGCAAACAACTGCGGCCGTTATTGGATATCAGCCGTGAGCAAATTGAAGCCTACGCGAAACATCAAGGCTTAGTGCATATCGAAGATGAAAGTAATCAAGACGATAAGTACGATCGAAATTTTTTACGCTTAGAAATCATTCCCCGCTTAAAAGCGCGTTGGCCGAGTATTGCGACAACTGCGAGTCGAAGTGCGGCATTGTGCGCCGAGCAACAGGCGACGCTGGATTTACAGGTGAGTGAACGTTTACCTTTATGGTTAACCCAAGCGCCTTACCATACTCAAAGTGTATTCAAGCTCGATGGTTTTGCCGAACAGTCAGCCGACTGGCAAGCGTTACTCTTGCGGGGTTTTATTGAATCCCAAGGTTTTGCTTTGCCCTCAAAGGTGCAGCTTAAGCAAATCATCACTCAGCTTCTTAACGCGAAAGACGATGCTAAAGTGCATATTCGAGTGGGTGAGTGTGAAATCCGCCGCTTTGCTAATCAAGTCTATTTATTCAAGTATCAAACTCACAAACGTCACACTCGGCCTGTGAGTTGGACCTTGACACAGCATGACTTTATTTCTTTATTACAGGGAGATAGTACCGAATTAGTCGTGTCGCCAGAGGGCTTAGCGAATGGTGAGCAGATTAGGCTGATAGTGACAGAACAAGGTCCCAGAGTCCGCTTACCTTGGCCTGATGAAGTGGTCAGTGTGCGTTATCAACTTGCGGGGCAATTTCGCTGCCACCCGCATTCTCGGGCTAAGGGGCGAGAATTAAAGAAACTGTGGCAAGAGTTTGCCATTCCGCCTTGGGTACGCGAAAAGGTGGGGTTTGTGTTTTATGGCGAGCAACTGGTGATGGCAATTGGGCTGTGGGTTGAAAAGGGCTTTATTGTTGAGTCGAATGGACTTGGTTTACAGGTGTTTGTTGAGGAAGCAAAGGAATTCTAGTCGAGAGTCAATCTTGGAATATTGGTGTGTTCTAGGAAAGCGAGAGGAGAGTGGAACGCAGCGCGTCAGTTTGATTTAGACCTTTATGGGGTACGCGCTGCGAGTGAGTTATCGCATTTCATTTGGCATCCCTGCGCGTGTTAAACTAATTGATTTTTGCTGAGTTTATAGCAGTTACGTCCGGCGGCTTTGGCTTGATAAAGCGCCTTATCGGCAAGTTCATAAAGTTGTTCGGCTTCAATGGTATCGTGTGATTCTGCCGCCCCTAAACTACAGCTCACCCCAAATTGATTGAAACTACTGTGCTGATTGATTACCGAGACAATCCGTTCACATAACAAGCCAGCCGCATGAATATTGCCTTGGACAATAATGACGAATTCATCACCACCAATCCGGAAGGCTTGATCTGTATTGCGTATGGTTGCACGAATGATGTCACCAAATTCCTTCAGAATATAGTCACCACATTTATGGCCGAATTTATCATTAAGTTGTTTAAAGTTATCAAGATCGAGCACTATGAGAGCGACTGCTCCTTGTTTTCGATGGGCTCTTGCGGTCGCATTACTGAGACTCTGACTGTAATAATGGCGATTGCCTAAGCCAGTGAGTGAGTCAAACATAGCTTGCATCGACATTTCTTGATATTGCAACGCATTTAATAAAGGTTGCAATAACAGCGGTTCAATATCCTGTAAGTTTGAGGTTTGTGATGGCGTAAATGGCGTCACCAGTTGGTACTGAATCGTTAATGGCATTCCTGCACACATGAGCTGTCGTTTGACGCTGATACCATAACGTTTGCCCCAGCTGAATTTGTGCTCTCCATAGGTTAAGCGCACGCCTTGGATCGGCAAGTGTTGTCCCAGCACTTTGCCATAGCAGGCAAAGACTGTCCTAGGATCTAAACTGGCATGCAGTTGTTGGATCACTTGTATCAAGTCCAATGGATTATCATTGGGACTATAATGTTCTGTTTGATAGCGATATTCGTCGGGATACAGCTCGGTCGCTAGGCCAAAGTCCATAATCATCACTCCAGCAAATGTTAGTGCGATACATCTCTAACCTAGTCTAAGCAAATACCGTGCCGCAATATTTGTTAATAAAATTTGTCTTTGTTAGTCATTCAGTTAAGCTTAAAACTCAGCGTTAGATTTTTTGACACGTCAGCATTTTGACAGGAGTCATAGCCCCAATGGAACATAGCTTTTTAATCCAAGTATTACTTATGCTCGTGATTGCCATTGTGGCCATTGCCGTGCTGCGTCGTTTGGGCCTACCCGCAATTCTGGCTTATTTACTCACAGGGGTTGTGAGTGGCCCGAGTGGTTTTCATTGGTTTACCCAGCATCAAATGCAATCTGTCGCCGAGCTTGGCGTTGTGCTGCTGATGTTTACCTTAGGCTTAGAGTTCTCTGTGCCGCGGCTGTGGGCCATGCGCCGGACTGTATTTGGCTTAGGCAGTGCGCAGATGGTGATCACGACCCTGTTGACCATGGGCGTGGCCCTATTGTGCGGCCTGAATTGGGTTGAAGCCTTGGTTATCGGTGCTGCCATCGCGTTGTCATCTACTGCTATTGTCCTCAAATTACTCAATGAACAGGGATGGCTGAGGCGCCGCCACGGCGAACTCTCCGTCAGCGTGCTTTTGTTCCAAGATTTAGCGGTTGTGCCGTTGTTGATCCTATTGCCATTACTGGCCAATGGCGGCGAACCTTTGATGGTCGCGGATATCGCCTTTGCCTTGCTCAAAGGCATATTGGCCTTTTTCCTCTTAATGGCGTTTGGTAAGTGGGCGTTGCCGCGGATATTTGATGAGGTTGCGCGTTCTCGCTCCAATGAGCTGTTTGTATTATCGACCTTAGTCGTTGCGCTTGTCACAGGGGCTTTTACTCAGTGGCTAGGATTATCTATGGCGCTGGGGGCATTTATGGCGGGTATGCTGCTGGGAGAAAGCCAGTATCGCCGCCAACTTGAGGCGGATATACGACCGTTTCGTGATCTATTGATGGGGCTGTTTTTCATCTCCATTGGCATGATGCTGGACTTTACCTTAGTGATACGTTTCTGGTGGCAGATACTGCTGATCTTAGTGGCTGTTGTGCTAGGTAAGGCGCTGATCATTCATGGCATTTTAAGATTAGTAGGTGAGCCTTTTCGAATTGCGATGAGTACGGCTATGAGCTTAGCTCAAGTGGGGGAGTTCAGTTTTGTGGTATTGGCTTTAGCGGTCAACTATCAACTTTTAAATAATGAGATCAGTACCATATTAGTCATGGTCGCCGTGCTTTCCATGGCAATAGCTCCTTGGTTAGTTCGTCATAGTGTGGATATTGCTAAGTGGGCGCTGGGGATCCGTCAGGCAAAGCATGTGGATGAAGCTGTGCCATTGATGATGGATGATCATGAGCTGGTGATGATTTTTGGTTACGGCCGAGTAGGACAAACCATTGCCCGTTTTTTAAAAACTGAAGCTGTACCTTATCTGGTATTGGATCTCGATCCAACGCGCGTCACTGAAGCGCGTCGTGCGGGCGAACCTATTTATTTCGGTGATGTGTGTAAACGGGCAATTTTAAAACAAATGGGCGTTAAACAGGCCAAGATGATCGTTATCACTTTTTGTGAGTCACGTAGTTTAGAAGAAGTCTTACCTTTATGTAAGTTATTGGCACCAGAGGCTAAAATTTTAGTTAGAACCAAAGACGACAGTGATCTAGACTTGCTTAAAAAGGCGGGAGCTAATCAAGTGATCCCAGAGTCTTTAGAGGGGAGCTTGATGTTAGTATCGCAGGTACTACACCAATGTGGTGTGCCATTGGCACGGATCCTAAAACGGCTAGAATCTGAGCGGCGCAATCATTATCAATTTTTACACGGCTTCTTTTCCGGTACAGAAACTGATTTTACTTTAGAGTCATTGCATGCGGTGGCATTACCGCGTGGGGCTGATGCGATTGGTAAAACCGTTGCCGATATCCTGTGGGAAACATTGAAAGTAGAGTTAAGGGCGATTCGTCGCAATGGCGCTGAAGTGGAACATCCTGAGCAGGACTGGGTTTTTCGTGCAGGGGATATCTTACTGATAGTGGGTAAACCACGACGACTTGAGAAAGCTGAGGCTAAGCTCCTACATGGCTAAAGGCCTGAGGTTCACTCTTTTGAGATGGATGAAAATGCAGATATAAAAATGCCGACATAGTGTCGGCATTTTTGTCTGGAACTTGTTAACTTAAATTAGACAAAGTCTAATTACAGAATAACTACGTTCGCAGCTTGAGGACCTTTTTGGCCTTGTTCGATGTCAAAAGAAACCTTTTGACCTTCAGCAAGAGTTTTAAAGCCTTCTGAAACGATTGCGCGGAAATGAACGAATGCGTCAGCGCCACCATTGTCAGGAGAAATAAAACCAAAACCTTTATCTTCGTTAAACCATTTAACTACACCAGTAGTTTTAGACATGAATGTCTCCAAAATTTTCAAACAAATAATTCGCAATTATGCGGTATGTTAGCCAGAAATAGAATTATTTACATTGATGATAAGTTATGAGTGGAAAGCTTCATGACAGCAAAAAAAATATTACAGGCGTAGCGAAGGTTTTCAAATACATAATATTGCTTATAAATAGGTCTGAATCACAGGCCGGAGTGCAGATTAACATACTCTAGGGGTTTGTATAGTTTTATTTTTAAATACTTCTCATATTGAAACTGCTTTTTTGCGACTTATTGAGTGCGGAATTAGATATAACTCTTAATATTCAAAGCAATAGGTTTTATGTTTGATTGTTATCTAGTGTAAAAGTTTTTTTATGTTTGCCACGACTGACTTGCGATTAACCTTTCAATCCGTTCCATTAGGTTTAAATGCGGCTTGTATGCTTAGGTAAGGATTCTGTCATGATTCGTTACGTTATTGAATTGTTGCTTATTTGTGGTTAATGGTATTCTCGTCATCCAATAAAAACGTGCTTGAGCTATGGATTCAGGGCGATAACTTTAGATTGAATATAATAAGAATGGAGAATGACGTTGAAAACAGTACTAAAACGGATTGGACTCGGCAGCTTAGTCTTAGTGCTGTTATTAGTGGCGCTGGCCGCCCATGAATGGTTTGCGAAAAAGCCGTTTTTCTTTCGCGCATTTCTAGACCGCAGTGTGGTCAAGATGGCTTTCGAAAGCCCTGAGACCTTAACCTCATTGGGTTTCTTAGAATCGGTAGGGATTACAGGCCATAACGCCGAGTTGGATGACGATAGTCCAGAGGCGATGGATAAGACTTTCGCGCAAGTGCGAGATCTGCGTGAAACCCTATTGAGCTATTCCGATGCGGATTTAGATGAAAATCAACGTATCTCCAAGGATATTGCCCTATATCTTGCCGATTTCGCATTGGTCTCTGAGCCGTATCGTTACCATAACTATCCGCTGAATCAGTTATTTGGCGTGCAAAACGGGTATCCAAGCTTTATGCAGGCGCAGCACCAAGTGCATTCTGTGGGCGATGCAGAAAATTATCTGTCGCGTTTACAAAAGGTGAAACTTAAGTTTGCGCAAACTCTCGAAGGTTTAAAAATTCGTGAGGCTAAAGGGATTATTCCGCCTAAGTTCGTGATTGAGCGGGTGCTCATCGAGATGAATGATTTTGTCGCGACGCCAGTGCAAGACAATATTCTCTACAGTTCCTTCAAAACTAAATTGGCTGACACGGATATCAGTGCCGATGAGCAAGCACGGTTATTGGCAGCGGCGGAAGCGGACATTAAAGGTTACGTGCATCCAGCGTATCAATTATTTATTGATTATTTTACCCAGCTACAAGCCAAAGCTGGGACGGATGATGGTTATTGGGCGCTGCCTAATGGCTCCCTTGCCTATGAGCAACTGCTGAAGTTCTTTACGACCACTAATTACACTGCGGATGAAATCCATGCCAAAGGGCTCGCAGAGGTAGATCGCATTCAAAATGAAATCATGACTATTTTAGCCGCTGAAGGTTACGATATAAGCCAAGGTTTCTCGGTCGCGATTGAAGCATTAGCCGCCGATCCTAAGTTTTACTACGAGGATAGCGATGCGGGTAGGGCGCAAATCCTCGTTGATTATCAAGCGATTCTTGATGAAGTGAATGCGGGACTCGGTGATGCCTTCCGTATTCGACCCGAAGCAGGCATGGAAGTGGTGCGCATTCCTGAATTTAAAGAGAAAACAGCACCGGGTGCCTATTATCAGCAGCCCGCGATAGACGGTAGTCGTCCAGGGCGTTTCTATGCCAATTTATATGACATCAAGGCCACGCCTAAATACGGTATGCGCACTTTAGCCTACCACGAGGGGATCCCTGGGCATCATTTCCAAATTGCAGTGGCGATGGAGTTAGAAGGTATGCCACTTATTCGTAAGATGGCGCCTTTTACGGCATACATTGAAGGTTGGGCTTTATATAGCGAACGTTTGGCTTGGGAGCTTGGTTTTCAAAAGGATCCCTTTGATAATATCGGTCGTTTGCAGGCAGAGTTGTTCCGCGCTGTGCGTCTAGTGGTAGATACAGGTATTCATCATAGCCGTTGGACTCGCGAGCAAGCGATTGACTATATGAAGAAAAATACTGGCATGTCCGATCGTGATGTCACGGCTGAGATTGAGCGTTATATCGTTATGCCAGGCCAAGCGACGGCCTATAAAGTCGGCATGATGAAAATTCTCGAACTGCGCGAAAAAGCCAAGTTGGCCTTAGGTGATAAGTTCGATCTCAGGGATTTCCACGATGTAGTTCTGAAGAATGGTGCAGTTCCTTTGGATATCTTAGAAACATTAGTCGATCGCTACATTGCTGATAAAAAAAGTGCTGATACAAAAAATGCTGAGGCCAAAGCCACTGACGCTAAAGCGAAAGTTTAGCATTTGGTTGTAACAGTTAACGTTCAGTAATTGATAATAAAGTATTACTTATCAATGACTTTTCTCTGGATGAGACCCGTTCCCTGTCTGCGGATAAGTTTGTTATTTTATCCTGCGGGCATGGTGGGGCTGTCTATCGTGGCTATCATTCTGGCTTTCGGCCAAGGCTTTCAATACAATCCCACACAACTTATTGATAAATGTCGCGCGGCAATGGCTTGCTATTGCTCGGAGTTGATATTTTTAGTTTCAAGGTTTTTACATGAATCGCTTGTCCCCCCAAGATCCTATCCAATTGACTCGAACCACGATTGAGTCATTATTCACGCCGCCAACCTTAATGCGTGCCCGTGATTATGTGATGAAGGGACGGGTGTTGAGCGCCAAAGCGAACGCCGATTTTCGTCATATTGAAGGTCGTGTCATGGGGACGGAATCCCAGCCCTATCGGCAGGATATTCGCCTTGTCAGCATGAACCATAAGTTGATCATGAATGGCTTCTGTTCATGTCCCGCCACTGGGCATTGCAAACATATTGCTGCCGTACTTTACAGTTTACTGAGTGATAGAACCGTTGAAGATCAACGTATTGCTCAGTGGTTACATCTGCTAGACGAAAGTGATGATCTCACGGTTTCAAATGTTGATTTACTCTACGACGATCGCGTGCTGTACGTGTTATCTAAAGATGATAACGGTGTGTTTCTTGAGCTAAGAAAAGGCAAGTTGGCGAAGAATGGTGGCTATAACAAAGGCTCGAAAATCGCTTTATCCGACGTGCAATATTACATGCCCGCTTGGATTGGCGCTGAAGACGTGCTCATCATCAATCTCATCATGTCAACCCGTCGCCACGGTGCCTCGCGTCTGTATCTTAAAGCTCAGTTAGGTGCCATGGCACTGGAAAAAATGCTCGTCACTGGGCGGTGTTTTTGGGAGGAGAGTCGTTTACCGCTCACCCGAGGTGAAGCGAGCAAGCCTGAATTCATTTGGTTAGATAAGGATGCCGAGCATAAACAAATGCAGTTAATGCTGCCCAATAAGGACAATTGGGAGCTGATCCCCTGTGAGCCACCGACTTATATCGATTTAGATTATTTTAAAGTTGGCGCATTGGACACAGAGATCAGTGTTGAAAAGCTGTTATTACTCAGTCAGATGCCGCCAGTGCCTAGCTCGCAGATTGAACTGGTGAGCCACAAACTGATTAAGCATTTTTCGGCGAAAACGGTACCTACGCCGGCTTTGATTGATTTTGTCGAGCTGCAAGTGCCGCTTCAAGTTAGGTTGACCTTAACCTCGCAGGAGTTACCTGAGTTTGCTATGGCGCAGCCATTAGTGCTGCTGGAGTTTATCTATCAAGATGTGGTGCTCGGCGGTCAGTATCCCGACGAGCCCTTGTCTTTAGTCACCCATCAAGGCAAAACCTATCAAGTCGCGCGTCAACTCGATGCGGAAATGGATGTGATTAATCGTTTGATGGCATTGGAACTGGTGGAGCTTGCGCCTTCTTTTATCCCTAACAGTGGCAGCTATGTCAGTATTTGGGGGTTAGGTTCACTGCCTGAAACGATTGATGCTTGGTTGCACTTTATTCAACAGGAAATCCCGATCCTGGAGGCCTTGGTGGGCTACCAAGTGCATTTTGCCGACAATTTCAGCTTAAATGTCATTGAGACTCCGCTGGCGATTGAGCTGGATGATACGCAAGAGGGGTGGTTTTCTCTGTCACTGAATGCTGATATCGATGGTCAAATAGTGCCTATGTTGCCTTTAATTGCCACTTGGCTTAAGCAGTACGGTGAGCCCGCCGATGATGCAGAACTGCTGTTACCCAGCCCAAATGGTGATTGGTTAAAAGTCAAAGCCAGCGTGATTAAGCCGCTGATCAGCATTATTTTAGAACTGTTCGATAGCCACAAAGGCAACAGCGTGTCTTTGCCTAAATACCGTGCCCACTTATTAAATGATTTTGCCGACAGTGATATTCGTTTGCTTAATGGCGAACGAGTGCGCAGTTTAGCGACTAAGCTCGAAAATTTTAACGGTGTGTTAGAGGTCGCAGTCCCAGACAACTTAAATGCTGAGTTACGTCAGTATCAACAGCAAGGGTTGAATTGGCTCTGTTTCTTAAAGGAATATCAGCTTGGCGGTATTTTAGCCGATGATATGGGGCTGGGTAAAACCATTCAAACCTTGGCTTTTTTACTTAAGCAGCAAGAACTAAAATCCACGGTGGCAAGTTGTTCACCGAGTTTAATTATTTGCCCAACGAGCTTAGTGGGTAATTGGGCGAAAGAAGCCGCGAAATTTGCGCCTTCGTTAAAGCTAGTCGTTATTCATGGTGCTTTACGCAAGCCTTTGCTCGAACGCTTAAATGAGTTTGATATTGTGGTGACGACCTATCCGCTGATCGTGCGCGACAGTGACTATTATCAACGGCAGGTGTTTGAACATATCGTGCTCGATGAAGCGCAGCAGATAAAAAATGCGCAGGCGAAAGTGACTCAAGTGATTAAAGATCTTAAAGCGCCGTTTAGATTGTGCCTGTCGGGTACGCCGCTTGAAAATCATTTGGGCGAACTTAAGTCTTTGATGGATTTTTGTTTGCCCGGACTACTCGGCACGAATGCCTTCTTTAACAAATCCTTTAGGCACAAAATAGAACGTTATGGCGATATGGAGCAAGCGCAAATCTTGAGTCAACGGATTGCGCCTTTTGTGCTGCGCCGAACCAAAGATGAAGTGGTCGGTGAATTACCCCCTAAAACCGAAATATCCCAGAGCTTAGAGTTAGAAAAAGATCAGCGAAATCTCTACGAGAGTATTCGACTGGTGATGGAGAAAAAACTGCGGGATTTATTTGCCACTCAAGGCGTTGGTAGCAGTCATATCGAGTTTCTCGATGCCTTACTTAAGCTACGCCAAGCCTGCTGCGATCCGCGCTTGGTGAAGTTAGAGCAAGCGCAGAAAGTGAAGAATAATGCTAAGTTAGACTGGCTGAAGCAGAACTTGCCCGAGATGGTGCTAGAGGGACGTAAGATATTGATTTTCAGCCAGTTCACTAGCATGCTCAGCTTGATTGAAGCTGAGCTGGTGGACTTGGGGCTCGATTACAGTAAGCTCACAGGACAAACTCGCCTGCGCCAAGCGCAGATAGATAAGTTCCAAGAGGGCGACACGCCTGTGTTCTTAATTAGCTTAAAAGCGGGCGGCACTGGGCTCAATCTCACCGCGGCGGATACTGTGATCCACTATGATCCCTGGTGGAATCCGGCGGCGGAAAAACAGGCTACGGATAGAGCCCATCGTATCGGCCAAGATAAGCCTGTGTTTGTCTATAAGCTGATTGCAGAAGGTACAGTAGAAGAGAAAATCCAAGAAATGCAGCAGCATAAGCAAAGTCTGGCGGACAGTATTCTCGAAGGTAAAGGCAAGGGCACATGGCAAGGAAGCGCCGATGAACTGTTATCGCTCTTTAGCTAAATCGTGGCCAGTTTTTCTAAATTGATTGAATCATTTGACTGAGGTGAACCATGCAGTACCAAGTCGACACTCATACCCATACTGTGGCTTCGAGCCATGCTTATAGCACGATTCATGACTACTTAGCGGTGGCAAAGCAGAAGGGGATTCGCCTATTTGCCACCACAGATCATGGGCCTGCGATGGCCGATGCACCGCATTTTTGGCACTTTGTGAATTTAAGAGTTTTGCCACGTATGGTTGATGGCGTCGGGATTTTGCGGGGTATCGAAGCCAATATCAAAAATATCGACGGCGAGATTGATTTCTTTGGTGATTATTTAAAGCAGCTCGATATTGTGCTCGCAGGATTTCATGAGCCCGTCTATCCTCCGTCAGATAAAGCGACTCACACAGAGGCCATGATTAATGCGATTAAGAGCGGCAAGGTTGATATCATTACTCATCCGGGAAACCCCGCCTATCCAATTGATATTGAAGCCGTTGCCCGCGCCGCTGCTGAATACGGTGTGGCGCTCGAAATTAACAATTCCTCCTTTGAAGTGTCCCGTAAGGGCAGCGAAGCCAATTGCACTGCGATTGCCAAAGCGGCCAAGGAATTTGGCACTATTTTAGTTATGGGCTCTGATTCCCACGTGGCTTTTAGCTTAGGCGGTTTTGCGCGGGCGCAAGCGATTATCGATGAAGTGGCTTATCCGCCATCACGATTACTCAATCGTAGTCCTTCAGCACTCTTGGCCTTTTTAGCTGCCCGTGGCCATGAAACCGTTGCTGATTTGATCCCCTTATTCAGTGACGATGAGCCATGCTGTTGATTAGTGATGAAAATAGTGGCAACTAAAGTGACGCCACTTCAATGCGGGGCGGCGAGTGCCACAGACGCTAACACTCCTCAAGTGGTGTTAATCACTGGCGCGAAGAGTCAGCTCGCTCAGGCCTTGCTGAGAGTCGCTGCCGATATTGGTGAGCTAGCCCCAAATACCAGCACAAGTACAAGTACAAGTGCAAACTCAGTCGTACCACTTAAGCTTTATGCGCTGAGTCGCAGTCAGTTAGACATTACCGATGCCGCCAATATTGCCGCAGTGTTTACTCAATATCGACCAAGCTGGGTGATCAATTGTGCGGCCTATAATGCAGTGGATGCTGCTGAGCATCATGCAATCGAAGCGAATGGCGTGAATGCACTCGGCCCTGAGTTATTGGCGCAGCAATGTTGGCTGTCGGGGGCGCGCCTACTGCATGTGTCGAGCGATTATGTGTTTGGTGGTCATGCTGTTTGTGATGTTAGAGAAACTGGCGCTGAGCCGTATCAAAATCCAGACTCAGCTCCAAATCATTTACCAAGGCCATTTGTTGAACTTGATGCTCCCGAGCCGTTGTCTGCTTACGGCAAGAGTAAGTTGCTCGGCGAGCAGAAGGTATTGGCGGTTCTGGGCGAGGATGCAACGATTGTGCGTACCTCATGGCTCTACGGTCAAGATGGGCATAATTTTGTCCAAACCATGCTGAACTTGATGCGCACTCAACCAAGATTGCAGGTGATAGTCGATCAAATCGGCTGTCCGACGTGGAGTGATGCACTCGCTAAGGTGATTTGGCCATTAGTCATGCAACAGTGCTCGGGCGTATTTCATTACAGCGCTCAAGGCCAATGCAGTTGGTATGAATTTGCCTGTGAAATCCAGCAACAAGCCCTAGCGCTCAATCTGTTAAGTCTGCCAGTAGTTATCCAGCCGATTACCAGCGCTCACTATGCTAAACAAGCATTAAATCGCGGCGTGAGTTTGGCAAAAAGACCGAGTTATAGCGTGTTGAATAGTGCCAAAGTGCAGTCCGCTTTGGCTGTCAATACCGCACTGCCTATGCCTGATAACGTCGTATGGCAAGATTGGCGTCAGCAACTGAATTGCATGTTGCGACGCTATCATGACGACAATTAACGTGACTCACATTTGGGTTTAGGCAGTTTTAATCAGGCGTTAAGCGTTTACGTCATCGCAGTGATTAACGCTTTCGAAAACCATAAGCCCGCCAATAATCAGATTTAAGCGACAAATGTAGACTATCAATATGAAAACATAGGCTGTGAATACGAATGCAGCTGGACTTAAGCCTCTTCTCAGCGCCAATGGCTTGCCTTAGTATCGTAATCACTTTGTGTATCAGTGGTTTTGTGCACCGCGGTTTAAGCTGCGAGTCTTAGTCTATTTTGCTTGATGTATGATGAATTTGTTCTAAATTCCCCTTGGATGACAATGGCATAATGCCAAGATATTTAATGCATTAAGGAAGTTTCAGTGACAGACAAGACGACAATAGCGCAGACATTAACCAAACAAGATCTACTGCAAGTGGTCGCGATTGCCAAAGCCGCAGGCGATGCCATTATGACGGTTTATGGTCAAGATGACTTTTCGGTGAGCCATAAGGGGGACGATAGCCCTGTGACGGCCGCCGATTTAGCCGCGCACCACGTGATAGTGGCGGCATTGGCAAAGCAGTTTGTCGGTATTCCTATTATGTCTGAGGAAGCGGCGGATATCGCGTGGGACGTGCGTCGTCAATGGCAAACCTATTGGTTGATTGATCCTTTAGATGGCACTAAGGAATTTATTAAACGCAATGGCGAGTTTACCGTCAATATTGCGCTTATCCATCAAGGGGTTGCTATCGCAGGTGTAGTATATGCGCCTGTGCTCGATACGTATTATTACGGCGCTAAACATTTAGGTGCGTGGCGCCAACAAGCGGGTCAAGAGAGTCCCTTATTGGGCGCCAACACGCCACGCGAAATGCCGATGATTGTCGGCAGTCGCTCGCACTTGAGCCCAGGCTTAACGCAATATTTACAACAGTTTGGTGAGCATGACATCTTAAGCGTGGGTAGCTCGCTTAAGTTTTGTATGTTGGCAGAAGGCAGTGCCGATCTGTACCCCAGACTTGGCCCAACCAGCGAATGGGATACTGCGGCGGCGCAAGCTGTGCTCGAAAGTGCAGGCGGCACAGTTGTCTGTTATGACTCAGGTGAACCATTAACTTATAATCAAAAACCTGACATTTTAAACCCTTACTTTATTGCCACAGCTCCTGGCTGGGTAAAATAACGATTGCCTTGCATCAATCTCACTTGATGAAAGGGCAAGCTAAACACTGGAGTAGTAATTCATGATGCGCATGGGCGTCGATTTAGGCGGAACAAAAATAGAATTAGTCGCACTGAGTGATGAGGGCAATGAGCTATTTCGCAAACGTGTGACGACGCCACGTGACTATCAGGGCACGCTTGCTGCGGTGGTTGATTTAGTTAAGGAAGCGGAAGCGACTCTTGGCGAGAAAGGCACTGTCGGCGTGGGTATTCCAGGTGTGGTATCGCCCTATTCAGGTTTAGTCAAAAATGCTAATTCGACGTGGATCAATGGTCAGCCCCTCGATGTACATTTAGGGGAATTGTTGCAGCGTGAAGTGCGGGTTGCCAATGATGCAAACTGTTTTGCGGTATCAGAGGCGGTCGATGGGGCAGCCGCTGGCGCTTCTGTGGTGTTTGGCGTGATTATTGGTACTGGTTGTGGCGCGGGTGTGGCAATTAACGGCAAAGTTCACGGTGGTGGTAATGGTATCGGCGGTGAATGGGGTCATAATCCTTTGCCTTGGATGACCAAGGAAGAGTTCAATACCACCCGATGTTTCTGTGGCAATCCCGATTGTATCGAGACCTTTATTTCAGGTACTGGCTTTGTGCGTGATTATAATGTGGCTTTGACGGCAGCGGGTACAGTGCGTGCTCCTGCCAAATCAGGTGCCGATATTATGTTGTTAGTCGATAAAGGTGACGCCATTGCGGTTGCTGCATTTGATCGTTATATGGATAGACTCGCACGTTCACTCGCCCATGTAATCAATATGCTCGATCCCGATGCCATAGTGTTGGGCGGCGGAATGTCGAATGTCGCGGCGATTTACCCAAGATTACCGGCATTGCTGGCCCATTATGTGGTGGGGCGTGAGTGTCATACGCCTGTGGTGCAGAATCTATACGGTTGTTCATCGGGTGTGCGCGGTGCCGCTTGGTTGTGGGAAAAGTGATCCATTATTGAGGATATAAACTCCACCAGTGAACTCATTACGCTATGAAATCAACGTCTAGTGATATCAGAGTCTTGTAAACAATAGCCCAGTAAAACGCTGGGCTAGCTTTATGTGCGATGTATTCCCCCCGTATTTTGATGCTATGATTGCGCTCCTTTGGATTGCTTGGCATGGACATCATGTTTTGGGTTAAGAAAGTTGTTTCACAGGGGATGATGCCGATTCCCTTTATCCTATTGTTATTACTGATTTCTTTTCTAGTATGGCGCCGTCGCAGTATGGCGAAATACTTAGTATCCTGCGCTTTTTTTCTCTTACTGTTTTTAAGCAGTCAACTGAGTGTGAATACCTTAGTGCGTCCGTTAGAATCAGCTTACCCGATTAATTCCACGCCCATCGCAGGCGCTTGTTTTGTGATGGTATTAGGTTCTGGGCATGCTGATATAGCGGGAGCGACGGCGGTGCAATCCTTATCGGACGTCGCCCTTACAAGGTTAACTGAAGGAATTCGGCAACTTAAGTTGGGTCAAGAGTGTATGTTGATCGTTAGCGGCTGGGGTGGTGAACTCACTCAATTTTCCCATGCTGAAATGATGGCTAAAGCCGCGGTAGAGCTAGGTGTTGATAAAAGCCGAATTATTCAATTTCCACTGGCGCGCGATACGATAGAAGAAGCGCAATACTTAAAGTGGGAGTTAGGGGAGGAGCCCTTTCGCTTAGTCACATCGGCCACTCATATGCCAAGGGCGATGGCTATTTTCACCGCTAAAGGCTTACACCCATATGCTGCACCAACGGATTTTATTGGCCGAGATGATTTTTGGTGGCGGTTAACCGCCGATAATTTAGTGGCTTCTCAACGGGCGATTCACGAATACATTGGCCGTTTGTGGTTATGGATAAAGGCCGTAAGTTAAAGGTGTGGTTTGCCAAGTTCAGTCTAAAGATAGTGAGTTTTAACAGGAAGATGAACAATGACAATTGAGTCAGAAATAGTATCTGTGCGTCCTTTATCGAAACGAAATGGGTTAACCTTAACTTGGCTGGGAGGCTTAAGTCTGGTGCTGGGTTTGGGACTGTTTCTGACGTGGCCGGCCTTGTTTGCTGTCGGTTTGATGTTTTTTAGTTTGGGCGCTATTTCACTCATTCTCGGTTTAGCCAAGGTGTATGAGCCGGAAACGACTCTAGCACTAGATGACAAGGGGCTGACCTATTTTCATCGCCGCGGCAAAGTGGCTATCGATTGGGATAATATTCAGCGGGTCGATATTCCGCGGGTGACTAATGGTTTAGATACTATAGAGTTATCTTATTTAGGCATTAAACTGAAACATTTAAATCCCATTCTCGATAATATTTCCCTGCGTCTAGCAACAGGATTATTAACTGAACAGCGACCTTTGCTGGTGACAGCCGCCTCTCAAGATGCAGACTTAGCGACTTTAGAAACTTATCTCGGCGCTGAGTTTGGCCCTTTAGTGATAGAAGGGGATCGTTATCGTGGCGTATTGGCTATGTTTGGGCATCGCTGCGTGATGTTAGATACGCGTTTAGGGTATCACTTGTATATTCCCCATGACAGTTTAGATAGGGAACCTAAGGACTTTATTAAGTTACTTAGACAACGTATTGCACAATGTAGCCGCTCAGCTGGTTAAATCTACAATCTCAATTGAAGATCATCAGCAATAAAAAAGGGGACCCTAGGGTCCCCAATGAGTTGCAGAGATTAAAGTTTGGGTTGTGCAGGGGCAACCCAAAGGTACTAGTGTGCTACCTCTGCGTGTACCTTATCTACACCGTAGGTTTTACCTTCAGCATGACAAGTTGCGCAAGATTCTACTGGTAAGTTAGGATCTGTCATTGCGTCAGCTTCAACCACAGCACCGTTACTTCTAAAGTGAGCGACAGCCGCTGCATCAGAGTGAGCGTGACAGCTACGGCATGATTCAGCTACTGGACTAATGTAGTTGCTACCCACTTTGATTGAACGTTTCTCAGAGGCTAAACCACCGTCAGTCGCAAACAGTTTTGCATCATCTTTGTGACATGCAGAACATGCAGTTTCTGGTGATGGATAACCGACTAATTCACCATTAGCATCGCGGAAGATCCCTGCGATAACATCAAAGTTACCACTGTGGAAACGGTGGGCGACGGTGAATAAGTCTTTGTTATTGAAAGTGACTTCTGGATTAATGACTTTGCTACCGTCTTCACCTTTATAAACCACTGTTTTATGGCCTGATGCACCCGTTGTATCGTTGTGACAGTGCATACATTGGTCAAAGGTGTAAGTTCCGTGTCTGGTGCCCTTGATATAATCTAAGGTGCCGTGACAGTCGTTACATTTTGCTTCTTCTACGGTAATTCGAGCAGGATCTGTCATTCGAGCTTTAACTACTGCAGAAGCATCTAAGCTATAGAATTTAACAGGAGCAGTGTTACCAATTGGATTTGTTGGGCCAAATTCAAGTCCTGTGGCATTACAGCTACTCACTTTACCTGCTTTGATACAGACGTTGGCTTCTGAACTGACGTAGATAGTACCTACAGCTTGGGCATCGGGAATATCTTTTACGAAAGTTAATTCACCATTAGATAAGGTTCCATCTTTCAGTGTCAGAGCGATTGCTGTTGGTTTGACATCTCTCCAAGCGTAAACAGTACCATCAGTGGTTACGTTACCCAGTAATAAGCCGTTAGCCACAAACATACCAGTAGGGTTAGTTGTCGCGTTATACACTTTTAAATCGGTTCCGTTAGGAATTGCAGCGCCATTCATGGTCACATTGGCTTTTAATGTCAATGTTTTCATTCCAGGTGCTGCTGAAGTCGCTACTGCTGCACTGGTAAAGTCAACTTTGAATAGGCTTGCATACTCAGCGCGTTTACCGACACTATGTACAGCTTCAGGTGTTAAGCTACCGCTGCCATGGCAAGATTTACATTGAGTATCATCAGCTTGGGCTAAACCAAATTCTGAATGGTTTTCGCCAGTGGTGAAGTTCACATTGATATGACAACCCACACAAGCTTGTGCATAAATATTGGTGTTATAACTTGGTGCACCATCATGACAAGATTTACATTCTTTCAAATCAGATGGGAAACCAACTTCACCGAAATATTCTTTTGCTTCGCCACTTAAGCTGTCACTGATGTGATGACCTGCGTGGATCCTATGGATCATGGGAGCAAAATCAAATACCCAACCTTCGGCCAGTTGTGCGTCACTTGGAACGAGATCAGGGTTATGGCAAGTTACGCAGTTTTTAACATCTTGGTAGTTATGATGGGCTTCAATCTTCGCGATATGGCCGTCTACTTCACCGTGACAGTTTTTACATGCCGCACTAGATACTGTGTCTTTACCCGATACACCTAATTCATCTGTTGCAGGGATAAAATCAACGGGTACAGATAAAATCTTGTCAGATAGGACAACACCAGTACTATCGGCGATGTTGTAAGCACGTAAAAAGACTCTGTGTACTGCGTTTGGATTATCATTTGGATTGATAATTGGTGCTGCGCCACCATAAGTCCAAGTTGCTGTGTAAGTGCCTGGCGTCGCTGTATCTTCGGTTAAAGTACAAGCGTTTTTAGTTCCGTTCAGGCCGTTTAGAGTACAAGTTAACGAAGTGCCAGCGGCATTTGCCGTGGCATTATTTTGCCACTCAATCGGCGCGCCAGTACCTGAGGTGTTTTCATTTGCTGTTAAAGAATAAATTGCAATTTTATCCAGTCCTTTGAAAGGGACTACTTTGCCTGCATTTTTACCCGTAACAGTAAATTTAACACTGAAGCCTTCACTGCTAGTCACTTTAATGTCAGCAGGACTTAACGTGAATGCCAGATCTGTAATGGATTGAGCTGTCGTTGCGAAGGAACCCGCAGGGGCTCCGGGTGTACCTGGTGTTCCGGGAGTGCCTGGTGTTCCGGGTGTACCTGGTGTGCCAGGTGCCCCATCTTGACCATCGCTTCCGTCCCCGCAGGCGGTAAGACTTAAGGTACTGACAAGAGCCAGTGCCAGTAGAGATTTATTGTAGTTTTTCATCATCGCGTCCCTTTTTCTATCTATAAGACTGCGTGTGCAGTGCCTCTAATATAGGAGGATTCATCTACTTATAAAGTGGTATTTGCAAATTTGTATCTGATATGTGAACGATGATTTAACACCCGTGAATGGTAATTCTAAACTTTGCATTTTGATATTTTAAATAGTGAAATTAAGCCGCTAGCCTATGATGTGTATCACGATTTTAATCTTTAAACTTAGGCCGAAATGATGAATTCATTTTCGGTTAAGCAAAATGAACGATGTTAAGAGAGCCTGAATCTTAAGTCGTTATCTTAAGGTTTTGAGCACAAAAGCAATGGGATAAGAGAGCGAGGATGGGGGGAAGATATGGCATTTTAAAGTGATTTAATTGTGCCTTGGATAAATAGAAGCCATAGCCCAGTAAACCCACTTAACCCACTTAACATCCATGACGTAAGCTAGGTTGATGAACTTAGTGTGTAATCTATTTTTGTATTAGTGTGCTGGTTCGAGTGCGGCAAGTAAGGAGCGCACGACGAGATCACACTGGCTTTGGCTGTAACGCCGATGAACTGCAGGTTTCTCAATCAGATAATAATGTGGCGCCATCATAGTTTCGTGGAGTCTATTAAGCTCTGTGTCGCTAAGGCGCTCGAGATGTAATCCGGGCATATGTTTAACTGTGTGCATATCAATGCTAGAACAAAAAGCCACACTCTTCATGGTTAATAGATGGGCATACCATTCTTCCCTGTCTATCACTTTCTCTACGGTAGGCAGTAAGATACCTTGGCGCTGGCAAAATAATTCTAAGGGATCGATTTTACTGTTAAAGCCCTTGAGTTCTTGAAATAGAAACGGATGGCGACAAATTTGCTCTAAGGTAATATTCGTCTCAACGTCCCAAAGCGGATGTTGCTTGGCTGCAACGATATAAATGCCATTGATTGAGCCAAGTTTGGTGTAACTTAATTCTTTATTTTCAGCACTTTCAAAAGTAATCCCAAAATCAAGCGCACCTGCGTGGATCAACTCAGCACTATTTTCCTGCCATTTATGTAAGCGTATTTGTCCTAGCTTTTGGGCAAGTTCAGGAGTGCTTAACTGAGGCGCTAAAAAGCTTAGCAGGCCATTACAAGCAGCGATATGCAGCGGTAAGTCGGTATTGATGGCCGCATTTTGTATCTGGATTGCAGATTGTTCGAGGTGATAAACCGATTCAGTAAACTGGCAAATAGCAACATAGAGACTTTCTGCTAAAGGCGTCGGTTTAAGCCCCTGTTGACGACGATAAAATAGTTCATCATTAAAGGTTAGGCGTAATGCATTGAGGCAGCGGCTTATTTTGGGGGCAGAAACATCTAGCGCTTTGGCCGCGCTATTTGCGTGTCCAGTGTCGAAAATACTTTTAAATACAAGCAAGGTAAAAACATCGAGTTCACAGATCTGTTTTAGTAATAAGTTGCTCATTTTGTATTTTGCCCTGTATGAGTCTTAAATGTTTTTGCGGCGCTATTAGGGGAGTTCTGTGTCCTTGCGATTACCCGAACCACCGCGATCAAATATCATGGATACTAACTGCCAATATTAACATTCAGCATGCGGATTAACTGTGATCCCTCTCGGTAAAATAACAATTATTTAACTATTGTAAAGAGGGGGGGGGGAGTTAGATGAGTAGGCGCTATGTTTAACATCGGGCGGAAAGGAATGATTGAGCTAAAAGAGTGAGTCAAAGTCTGCTCACCTAAGGCGGCGAGCAAACGATAGTGATGCATTTAGGATTAGTGAGATTCTATGACGTCGTTTTGCACGGACGGTAAGTTGAGTGAATCTGCTGTTGGGGTATGGCCTATTGCATGGGAATAAATGGTTGGTGCATCTTCTTTAATCCGCATCCCGATAAATTGGCCACCCTCAAGGATTTGCATTGAGGTACTTGCCACTTCGCCGTCGACAACACCATTACGTTGGATCACTAAACGCTCACAAATGAGTCTGCCTTTGAAGTCCCCATCGACGATAAATTCATGGCACTTTACTTCACCTTGAATTATACCGCCTTGTTCTATGGTGATATTGGCCTCAGAAAGCAGCTGACCTTGGATATCACCGCCAACAAGCACATCGCCTGTTAATTCGATATTTCCCGTGAGTTTAGTGCCTCGAGCAATAAAGCTAAAAGAGGTACTTTTTTTAGGCGGGAAAAACAGTTTTCTTACAAACATTATCATAAATTAACTTAATTCGAGAAGGGATTAACTGAGTTCAACAGAGGCGCGATACTAGCTTAAAATCCATGAGAAGCACAGCTCTGCACGTGTTAATGCAATTACAGTGTTCTATCAAGTTGGTCGTTTTATCTCAATGGCTTTGCTAGGGCAAGGAGCTACGCAGGCACCGCATCCAGTACAAAGACCAAGGTCTATTTTGGGGCTCGGAGCCTGACCAATACTGAGCACAAAACTGATGGCTCTTGGTTCGCAGGCATCCTTACAACTTTGGCACCAGATCCCTTGAAAGGTTAAGCAGCTTTCTTGAATATGGGCTTGGTATTGCCAAGGTGCTTGAGTCAAATCGAAAATATTTTCAGGGCAAGCCTTAGCACACAGGGTACAAAATGTGCACTCATTGTCCTTAAAGGATACTTCAGGAAATCCGCCATCACCTTTGATGATAATGTGAGTTTCACAAACCTCAAGACAGGTGGAACAACGAGTACACACATCGGTGAACTCGATATCATCACGCACCCAAGGCGGCCTTATCGCATTATCTTTACGCCGGCGAAAGAGGCTGCGACGGCTGTGATTAATACTTTGAGTCATGTTGCTCCTCGGGTGGTTAATGCTGTAAAGCGATGGTATTTAGAGGGTAAAGAAAAATGGCTTGGGAGATTTCCACAAGCCATTCAAGTTATTAGCCGTTATAACCATTGGGATTGGTTGATTGCCAATGCCAGCTACTGTTGGCCATATCTTCTAGGGTATGAGTCGCTTGCCAGCCAAGATCTTCCCTTGCGTGGGTTGGATCGGCGTAGCAGGCGGCAATATCCCCTGGGCGACGTGGCGCAATTTGGTAGGCAATGGTGTTACCACAAGCTTTTTCAAAGGCTTTAACCATGTCTAATACACTATATCCTTGGCCTGTGCCTAAGTTATAGGTCACTAGACCAGGCTTAGTGGCCAATTTTGCGAGCGCTTTTAAATGGCCATTGGCTAAATCCACGACATGGATATAGTCACGCACGCCAGTACCGTCGTGAGTCGGATAATCATTACCAAACACGCTTAAGGCGGTGCGTTTACCCACGGCAACCTGCGCAATAAAGGGCATTAAGTTGTTAGGGATATCGTTAGGATCTTCGCCGATTAAGCCACTGGCATGGGCGCCAACCGGATTAAAATAGCGCAGACGGGCGATATTCCAGCTCGGATCGGCATTGTGTACATCTGCCAGTATATGTTCAACCATCAACTTCGACTGACCATAAGGGTTTGTTGCCCCTGTGGGGAAGTCTTCGGTGATCGGTAAACTTGCGGGATCGCCATACACAGTTGCCGATGAGCTGAATACGAGATTTTTTACCTTAAACTCTGCCATGACTTGGCAAAGGATAAGCGTACCCGTAACGTTATTCTCATAATACTTCAGGGGTTTTGCGACGGATTCTCCCACCGCTTTTAATCCTGCAAAGTGGATAACTGAATCAATAGCATGATCGTTAAACACTTTCTGCAATAACGCTTTATTGAGAATATCGCCTTGATAGAAAGTAACCGATTTACCAGTGATTCGCTCTACTCGGTTTAAGGCTTCTATGCTTGAATTAGACAAGTTGTCCAATACAATCACATCATTACCAGCATTGAGCAGTTCTACTACTGTGTGGGTGCCAATATAGCCAGCACCACCGGTCACTAAAATCGTCATTACTTAATTCCTTTTACAACGGTTTTTAAATAGTGCGCAAAATCTTCACCGATTTCGCTGTGGCGCAGGGCATATTCAACGTTAGCACGCATATAACCTTGCTTGTTACCACAGTCATGGCTCTTACCTTCCATGTAGTAAGCATTTACGGTTTCTTGCTTCATTAACATCGCAATCGCATCCGTTAATTGAATTTCATCGCCTGCGCCCGCAGGGGTTTTAGCCAGTAGCGGCCAAATGCTGGCTGGTAACACATAACGGCCTACAACGGCTAAATTAGAAGGAGCTTCATCTACAGAGGGTTTTTCAACCAGTTCGACTAATGGCTCAGATTCACCCGGTTGTAAATCATGACCATTCACATCGGCAATACCGTATTGGTTGACGACGTTATGTGGCACGCCTTCCACCATGATTTGACCGACTTGGGTTTCATCAAACAGGGCAACCATAGCGGCTAAGTTATCGCTACGAAGGTCACAGCTGGCTTCATCTATGATCACATCCGGTAGTAATACGGCAAATGGTGCATCGCCGACGACAGATTTAGCACACAAAATCGCATGACCTAAGCCTTTAGCTTGAGATTGGCGCACGCTGATGATAGTGACGTCTTTAGGACAAATAGATTGTACGGCTTCAAGTAACTGACGTTTAACGCGGCGTTCTAATTGGGCTTCTAATTCGAAACTGGTATCGAAATGGTTTTCGATAGAGTTTTTACTGGCGTGGGTCACGAGTACAATTTCTTTGATCCCAGCCGCGATAGCTTCACTGACTACATATTGAATCAATGGCTTATCGACAACGGGTAACATTTCCTTTGGAATTGCTTTGGTCGCGGGAAGCATACGAGTGCCTAGGCCTGCGACAGGAATAACGGCTTTACGAATTTGATGTTGTTTCATTGCGAACCTTTTAGGTCAAGGAGATGCGGTTAATGGCCAATATTGTAAATGACCTGCACAGAAAAGCTATTTAGAAACGCTGAAAACTTAGGATATTTAAGTATTTTTACAGCGAAGTCGACGTAAGTTTTAGCAAAGGTAGCACAGAGCATCTCATCCAGCATGGGTGATGTGCACTTGCATGGCGTTTTTAATACCCTTGTAATATTTGCTTTACGTTTACGTCACAGTAGTGGTGCAAGAATAAAGTGTGAGGGAGTTAACAAATTTAAAGGCTTAGATCACTATGGTTCCATGAGTGCTAGCCACTAAGTGAAGACTATGACGAAAGGAACAAAGTACATCGCTCACAGAGCTGATGACACAGGGTTTATCAACTACCCGCAAGAAGAACATGAGATTTGGAGCCAGCTTTATGCCCGTCAAGCGATAAACCTGCCTGGCCGTGCCTGTAAGGAGTATTTGCAAGGGCTAGATGCCTTGGCTATGCCAAAGGATCGTATTCCGCAACTTACTGAAATTGATACTGTATTGCAAGCGACCACCGGCTGGAAAACGGCAGCCGTACCTGCGCTTATTTCCTTCGGCCGTTTCTTTGAACTACTGGCCAATAAAGAGTTTCCTGTGGCGACATTCATTCGCCGTAAGGAAGAGTTTGATTACCTGCAAGAGCCTGATATTTTTCATGAAATTTTTGGTCACTGCCCTTTGCTCACCAACCCTTCATTTGCCAATTTTTCACATATGTATGGCCAATTAGGTTTAAATGCCAGCAAAGAAGAAAGGGTATTTTTAGCGCGTTTATACTGGTTTACGGTTGAGTTTGGCTTGCTACAGCCTAAAGATGGCCCCTTGTGTATCTATGGTGGCGGTATTTTAAGCTCACCTGGTGAAACTTTATATGCAATGGAAAGTGACGTGCCAGAACGTCAGCCCTTTGATTTATTGAATGTGCTACGAACCCCATATCGCATTGATATTATGCAGCCGATTTATTATGTGATTGAGCACATTGATATGCTTGATGAAATTGCCAAAATGGACATCATGAGTTATGTCACTAAGGCACGTCAGTTAGGTTTATTTGCTCCTAAATATCCTCCCAAAGCCAAGGCGAGCTAGTCTCGATTCGATGGATGGTTTTTGATGTGTCATTTGAGTCGCCATCTAATTTAGTCATGTGATTTAAGTAAGTAATAAGTAATGAGTAAAGTGCAACTAAATATCCCTATTAATGTTGCCAACAGGAGTATGTATGACTGCGTTATCGAATATGAAATGTGAAGCGTGCCAAGCCGATGCACCAAAAGTGACCGATGAAGAATTGGCAGAACTTATTCGTATGATCCCTGACTGGGGCGTGCAAGTGCGTGACGGCGTAATGCAGCTTGAGCGCGTCTACAAGTTTAAAAACTTTAAACTGGCGATGGTATTCACGAATAAGCTGGCGGATTTAGCGGAAGAAGAATTCCACCATCCAGGCATTTTCACTGAATGGGGCAAAGTGACTGTCACTTGGTGGTCGCACTCCATTAAGGGGCTACATAAGAATGACTTCATCATGGCCGCCAAGACAGACCAGTTACTAGGTTAATTATTTAATCAATTTAATCAGCATCTTAATGTGTTTTATGATGCTGGTTTTTTCTTCCTGTTACAATTCAACTGTAAACTAGGCTTGCCACTTTCAGTTTAACCTTCTAACGTATACGGGCTCTGCTATTTCCCCTCATCGCTGACGTTTTCGTCAAAGGTAACGATTTGCCTAGCAAGCGTTATTTTTGTTGTAAAGCCTAAGTCGAAAAATAGCTCTGCACGGTTTATCCCCAAAATTCAAATCAAAAAAGGGAATATCAGTCATTATGCGCTTGGAAGTCAGCTGTCAGGATCGTGTTGGTTTAGCCAAAGATATCTTAGTCGTGTTAGAGCGTTATGGTATTAATTTAATTGCCATTGATGCCAGTAACCAAGGATTCCTGTACTTACAATTTGCCGAAATCAGTTTTGAAACCTTGAGTGCCTTGATGCCGCAGATCCGCAAAGTGGAAAGTGTCCACGATGTGCGTACGGTGTCATTTATGCCCTCAGAGCAAGAACATTACGCCCTTAAAACCCTGCTCAAAACCTTACCCGACTCCGTTTTTTCTATCGATGCCAAGGCTCGTATCCGTATCGTTAATGAGTCCGCCTTGCTCAATATCGGCATGGGTGAGCATGAAGTACTCGAAGAGTCGCTTAATCATTGGGTGCAAGGTTTTAACTTCAGCCGTTGGTTGAGTGAAGCACAAGTATTGCCACAAGCGGCGCGAGTTCAAATCGGCCCAAACGAATATTTAGCGGAAATGCTGCCGATTTACCTACCCGATGAGGATGAAAAAACCATCTTGGTTGGTGCTGTGGTGTCGCTGAAATCCCCTGCGCGTGTTGGAAAACAGTTTAACGCGCTGCAGAACCAAACCACTGGCTTTGAAAATGTATTAGCCAGCAGTGACAAGATGAAGGAAGTGCTTAAGCAAGCGCGGCGTATGGCCCAGCTCGATGCACCTTTGTTGATCACGGGTGAAACGGGTACTGGCAAAGAATTAATGGCCAGAGCTAGCCATGATGCGGGGATGCGCCGTGAAAAACCTTTTATCGCCATCAACTGCGCCGCTCTACCCGACAGCGCTGCCGAAGAGGAATTATTCGGTTACGTCAGTCAGGGTAAAGTCGTCAAACGGGGCTTTTTTGAAGAAGCTAAGGGGGGCACAGTATTTCTCGATGAAGTGGCGGAAATGTCTAGGGCGGCTCAAGTTAAGCTGCTACGGCTATTGCAAGATGGCACTTTTAGACGCATAGGGGGCGATGAAGAAGTGCGTGCTGATGTGCGAATTATCTGCTCGACCCAGAAAAATTTAGCTGAACTATGCCAAACCGGCGAGTTTAGGGAAGATTTGTACTATCGCATCCATGTGTTGAGTTATCACATCCCGTCATTACGTGAGCGTAAAGTCGATATCATTCCACTGACGGAAATGTTCCTCGAACATTACAGTCAACAGTTGTCTAGCCCTGTTCGGCGGATTTCGGCCCAGTGCCGCGATCATTTGCTCACCTACGCTTGGCCAGGTAACGTACGCCAATTAAAGAACGCGGTATTTAGAGCCGTGTCTATGTGGGATGGCTCGGCCGAGTTGACGGTAGAACAGCTGAAATTGCCGTCATACGCCGAAGGTTTTGGTTACTTTGATAATGAGTTTGAAGGCAATCTCGACGATGCAATGAAGCAGTTTGAAGCGAGTCTGTTGCGTCGATTATATCCGGCCTATCCGAGCACTCGCCAGTTGGCGAAAAAGCTAGGTGTATCACACACAGCTATTGCTAATAAACTGCGTGAATACAAGATAGCCAAGCGCCGTTAGCCAGAGTCTCGTTGGGTTGACACAGTCAATGTAACAGTATCGTTCCACTTAGTTGCCGACTTTTCAGGCATATTGCTTACCGAGATATTGATAAGCGGTAACTAGGTTATAAACGTAATGATTAGTTTACAAAATGTGAAATAATTGACCTAAATGTGATTTTGGTCACGCTATAGGAATCTTGAGCTGCATCGGGTATTTCTACGCGCAACAAATACGTTAAAGCAAGTAAAAGAGCATGCCTCGTTGGCGCGAACTGCGTAACATGTATGCCCTTAATGAGTCAAAAAGTTCGATTTAAATCGCCGAATATAAGCTGGGTGACGTCGCGTGTTTTCCAGCACAATAAAATTGTACACCTAGCCGAAGAGCACTGGAGCCAATATGAAACTTGCAAGTTATAACAATGGTCGTCGTGATGGTCAGTTGATGTTAGTCAGCCGCGATCTCACTAAAACGGTTGCTGTTCCTGCCATTGCCCACACTATGCAGCAATTACTCGATGGTTGGGATTTACTGAGACCGCAATTGCAAGAATTGTACGATGCGCTAAATGAAGGCATGTTAGATAACGCGCAAGCGTTCGACGAAGCTAAGTGTTTGTCGCCATTACCGCGTGCTTACCAATGGGCCGATGGTAGCGCTTATGTGAATCACGTTGAGTTAGTCCGTAAAGCCCGTGGCGCAGAAATGCCAGAAACCTTTTGGACAGATCCGTTGTTTTATCAAGGTGGCTCAGACAGCTTTATTGCCCCTAAAGCGGATATCCCATTGGCGAGTGAAGACTGGGGTATCGATTTCGAATCTGAAATTGCGGTTATTACCGATGATGTGCCTATGGGCGTGAGCACTGACAATGCAGCTAAGCACATTAAATTGTTGATGCTAGTTAACGATGTGTCATTGCGTAACTTGATCCCTGGTGAGTTGGCGAAAGGCTTTGGTTTTTTCCAATCTAAACCATCGAGCAGTTTTTCGCCTGTGGCTGTGACACCGGATGAATTGGGTGTCCGTTGGGAAGATTCGAAAGTGCATTTACCGCTGATCACCTATTTAAATGGTGAATTATTTGGTCGTCCGAATGCGGGCGTTGATATGACCTTTAATTTCAGTCAGTTAGTTTCGCATGTTGCAAAAACCCGCCCATTGTGCGCAGGCGCGATTATTGGCTCTGGTACTATTTCTAACTATGACCGTAGCGCAGGTTCGAGCTGTTTAGCGGAAAAACGTATGTTAGAAGTGATTGCCGAAGGCAAAGCAACTACGCCATTTATGCGTTTTGGTGACACAGTGCGTATCGAAATGCTCGATGATAATGATGTAACCATTTTTGGTTCTATCGATCAAAAAGTGGTTGAATACAAAGCCTAAGGCTTTCCCTTAAAGGGCGACACAGACTCAAACTAACGGGGCTTAATTGCCCCGTTTTTATACTGACTTTTATCAGGACATGAAAATATGAAACTTTACGGTTATTGGCGTTCCAGTGCAGCCTATCGGGTTCGTATTGCCCTTAATCTCAAGGGGATTTCAGCCGAACAGTTTTCAGTGCATCTCGTACGTGATGGCGGCGAGCAACATAAAGCGGCCTACATTGCGCTTAATCCTTTAGAGTTAGTGCCAACCTTAGTGGTGGATGATGAGCTGGATGTGGATGTCTTGTCGCAATCTTTAGCGATTATCGAATATCTTGATGAGATACATCCACAGTCGCCATTACTGCCTGCATCGGCTCTTGAACGTGCCCACGTGCGCGCTATGGCACTTACGGTCGCCTGTGAGATCCATCCATTAAACAACTTGCGGGTATTGCAGTATTTAACGCAAACCTTAGGGGTCGATGAAGCGGCTAAAAATACTTGGTATCACCATTGGGTCGCAAGTGGTTTTACGGCCTTAGAAACCTTGTTAACACGGCATAGCGGTCGTTATTGCTTTGGGAATGCCGTGACATTAGCCGACTTATGTTTAGTGCCGCAGGTGTATAACGCCCAGCGTTTTAATGTGGATTTAACGCCTTATCCCAATATCATGCGCGTGTGGGCTGAGTGTAATCAGCTTGAAGCCTTTGTCGATGCTGCGCCAGAGCGCCAAGCGGATGCGGTGTAACGAATTGCGCGGATACGGTTTTTACGAATAGAAAGAATGGATGATGAGGCTTGCTTTGAGAGTCTAATCTCAGCGATGGAGTTTAAATGCTTTTCAGTAAAAAATGTCCGTATTGCAAAGGTAAACTCGGCGCTAAGGATGTGCCGATTAAGGAAGGACGCTGCTGCCATTGTGATAAGCCGATACTGTACAAACTCAATGTAATAAAATGGATGCTACTGTTCATGCCCATCTTTACTGTTAGCGTTAATCTGCTAGACAAAGATGTCTATGGGTTTTGGATTTGTTTTGCGGTAATGGCACCGATTTATAGTCTCGTTTATTTACTCTGTCATGAGGTCGTAAAGTGCTCAGAAACCGATGGCGAAGTGGAGTAAGCTTAATGTCTTTCCCGTGTTTTTATCTGATATTGAAGCGGGCGATACTGTTATGAGTGGTGCTAGGGGTAATGTCATGAGTGTTGCTACGAATAATGTTATGAATGATGCAATGAGTGAAGCAGCGCTAGAGCATCAATTACTTGAATGGATAGCTCAAGACTGCGAGCGGGTGAGGGCGCTTGAACTCGCGCTTCAATGTGCCAAAGTACACTCAATGCCGCAGTGGTGTCTGGCGGCGGGATTTGTCCGTAATTTAGTCTGGGATCGCTTGCACGAATTTGAGTTGAGTCCACTGAACGATATCGATCTGATCTATTTTTGCCCTTTAGATATTAGCCCTGAGCGGGATCTGGCGATTGAAACCTATCTTCATCAGCTTGCCCCTGAGTTACCTTGGTCGGTTAAGAATCAGGCGCGCATGCATAGTCGCAATCAAGACATGGCTTACACATCTTGTATTGATGCTATGGCCCATTGGCCAGAGTTAGAAACCGCGGTTGGGGTGTGTTTAAAATCTCATGTTGAGACAGATACTCAGGTAGATGCAGAGACTGATCATCATTCCACGCATTACGGTATTGAGCTGGTGGTTCCCTTTGGGCTGAACTCCCTGTTTGCCCTCAAATTGAGCGCCAATCCAAAGCGATCATTACCACTGTTTGAGCACAGAGTTGCGACTAAGGGCTGGCTAACTCGCTATCCTTTGCTTACGTGTTGCTACTCAAGCTAATCTTCTCACTTTCTTATTCGTTCAGTCTAAAACTGACTTAACCGCCTCACACTATCATTCCATGCAATCTAGTTATCTAACATGATAGGTATCATCCTCAAGCCGTTTTTATTTATCCATTTTCTGTTTTTATCCTCATTCAACCAGTCTCTATAATTTGAACTTAATGTTCAAATAACCTCTTAGTTAAGTGCTTTTTATTGTTACTAAAATGTTTATGGTGTTATTGGTCACTACCACTTGCGGAAGTCATTAGTGATGACTAATACAACACTTAGCTCACAGAAAACAAAGGAGTATTATCAATAAATGTTTGAATTTCGTGATTCAGCTCCCATGTGCAGTACCTATAAGTGAGTATTGCTCACTCACTTTGATTTGGATCAATAAATCAGCCGCATATCTCTGGCAGTGTAGGCGTCAATTGTTAATGATGTAATACAAAACAAAAACCTATGTTGTACATATGGAGTATGATGATGAATAAAAACACTGTTTCTACACTGGTCGCTGCCACCCTTTTAGCCGCTGGTTTTTCTGCCTCTGTATCGGCTCACCAAGCGGGTGACATTATCGTTCGTGCGGGTGCTGTGGTTGTTGCGCCAAATGAATCAAGTGATGATGTTGCGGGTAACGGTGAGTTCCAAATCAGCAATAACACTCAAGTGGGTTTAAACTTTGGCTACATGCTGACAGATAACTTTGGGGTTGAGTTATTAGCTGCCACACCTTTTAGCCACGATGTTTCTTTGGCTGGCGTAGGTAAGATTGCTGAAACTAAACATTTACCACCCACTTTAGTGGCGCAGTACTACTTTGGTGATGCGCAATCTAAATTACGTCCATACGTGGGTGTCGGTGTTAACTATACTAATTTCTTCGACAATGAGTTCACCAACGATTTAAATGGTGCGTTAACTGACTTGAGCATGAGCACTTCGTGGGGCTTAGCGGCACAAGCAGGTGTTGACTATCAGGTTAACAAAAACTGGTTAGTGAACGCTTCAGTGTGGTACGCACAAATTAGCAGTGACGTGAAGTTTAAATTAGCGGGCGACACTGTGGTTATCGACACTGATATCAACCCATGGGTTTATATGGTCAGCGTGGGTTACACTTTCTAATCCACTGATTAGATAAGCGTAAAAAAGGAGCCTTAGGCTCCTTTTTCGTTTCTGCACTTTTTATCGCGCCATGTTCTGTTCCACTTAGGCTAAGCCGATTTAGCGCTTTGGCTTTTTTGCTTTCCAGTGGCGAGTGTTATAGATAAATTCGGGTAATAACACAGTAAGCCAAGCGACGAGGCGCCAGCGTTTGGTCACATAGACGCGGCGTTTGCCTTGTTTCATTGCCTTGATGATTTGTGCTGCGACTTGTGGCAATGGTGCAAGCCACATCGCACTTTGCTGCATAGCGGCTTTATCGAGCAAACCAAGTTGGATATCGGTAATCGTAATAGGTAGCTTAAGGCGCTGAGCATGCATACTTAAGCCCTCAAGGTAATTCTGGCCAAAGGCTTTTGAGGCGTGATAGGCCACACTCGGCCCGCCGCGAAGGCCCGCAATCGAGTTGATTGCCGCCAGTTGTCCATAACCTTGCTCGCGAAATAGTCTAAATGCCGTATTGCAGATGGCAGCAAAACCTCGCACATTGACATCGATAATGTCTTGCTCCGGTAGCCAAGGCAACTCGGGGTCATAGCTATTGAGGCCTGTATTGACTAAGACTAAGTGCGCGCCGCCAAGAGTTTGCCAGACTGATTCAAGTTGGTTGATGATGGCTTGAGGTTGTTCAATTTGAAGTGCAAAAACTTGTACTTTTGTTGGCAAGGATAAGGCAAAATCGCGCAGTGATTCTGGATCTTGGGCGAATAAGACTAATTCAACCTGTTGATCTGCCAATTGCTTTGCAAGTTCACGACTTAATTGTGAGCTAGCTCCCACAATGATTGCAGTTGCTTGGGTCATAGATTTTTCGGCAACGAAATGGTGGCTTATGATAGAAAGTTATGTTCACCAAGACAAGATTTATAGCTTGGGCGTGTGGACATCTAGAAGTCTTTATGTATGATTAGGAGAAACAAAATGAACAAATGGTTGCGTTTAAGCGCGTTGAGATTAACAGCCTTAGCATTAATGGCCATCATGGGGGTGTTATCCGGTTGTGCGACACCTAATGCTATCGTTGAGATAAAAGGCGAGACCTTATATCGCGAACGGATAGCCTTACCTGCCGATGCTAAGGTCATAGTGCAACTGCTTGATGTCTCAAAAATGGATGTGCCAGCCATAGTGATGGCGGAGCGCGTGCAACAAGGTGCTGCGACACCCGCGCCATTCAGTTTTGCGATTGGTAGCGATCAGTTCCAACCCGGTCACACTTATGCCATAGGTGCCCGGATTATGTTGGGTGATAAGTTATTGTTTATTAATACTCAAGCCTATCACATTGATCTCAATTCCACTGAGCCAATGACGATACTGCTAGAGAAAGTCGGTGGCTAGTTAGCCCGCTCAAAAGTGAGCTGACATACGCGCCGAATCCGTTAGTATTTACGAACAGAAGAGGCGCGGTATGCCGGTTAGAATTCCAGATCATCTGCCCGCAGCAGGGGTGTTAGAGTCAGAAAATATTTTCGTTATGTCCGAGACGCGGGCGGCGAATCAAGATATCAGGCCGATGAAGGTGCTGATTTTGAACTTGATGCCGAACAAAATCGAGACCGAAACCCAGTTACTGCGCTTACTGGGCAACACGCCTTTACAAGTCGATGTGGATTTACTGCGCATTCACGACAAAGAATCCAAGCATACTTCCATCGACCACATGAATACTTTTTACCGTGATTTTGAAGCCGTTCGCCATAAAAATTACGACGGTCTTATCATCACTGGCGCGCCGCTTGGGCAAATCGATTTCGAAGATGTGGTTTATTGGGACCATATCCGTGAAATCATCGACTGGTCCCAAGAGCATGTCACCTCAGTGTTGTTTTTATGCTGGGCAGCCCATGCGGGCTTGTATCATCTCTATGGTTTAAATCGAAAAATATTGCAACAGAAGCGTTCTGGCGTATTTGTACATAGGCGCACTTATCAGCATTTCCCACTACTACGTGGTTTTGATGATGAGTTCTTTGCACCCCATTCGCGTTTTGCCGAGATGGATGTGGAAGAAATTAGGCAACACCCGCAGTTGCAAGTGTTAGCGCAGTCCGATGAGGCCGGGGCCTATTTAGTATTAAGTCGCAATAACCGTAACTTGTTTGTAATGGGGCACCCTGAATATCAAAAATCGACCTTAAACGATGAATACCATAGGGATTTAGCCCAAGGCTTAACGCCAAATGTGCCACAAAACTATTATCGAAATAATAATCCAGAAGCCGAAGCCATTGCCCGCTGGCACAGCCACGGTAGTTTGTTGGTCAGTAATTGGCTCAATTATTACGTTTACCAGTTAACGCCTTATGACTTAAGTGATATGACGGCGATGACACCGTGGGAATCGCGATAATTCATGAAAATATTTGAGTTTATTCAAGCCAAAGAAGCTGATTGGGATTACCTCTTACAGCTTAGAAAATTGACCATGACTCCGCATTTAGAGCGTTCAGGTCAGTTTTTAACTGAAAAGGAACATCATCTCAGGCTCAAAGATCAATATGACTGTTCCTTTTTAGTGCGGTATAAAGAATGCATTATCGGCACTTTAAAATACCGACAAACGGATAACTCTGTAGAAATCATGCAGATTCAGATACATCCTGTGCATCAGCAACAAGGCTTTGGTAAAGCCATTATTCAACAAGTGTTAGATGGCGCTAAAGCAAAGACAGTATTGCTAACTGTCTTGAAAAATAATCAAGCCTTAGCACTCTATCTCAGGTTGGGATTTAATATTGTTGGTGAAGACATGTATGAATACCATATGCAAATCAAATGCTAACCAGTGGCATATAGACTCGCTACTTTTGACATTGTCTGACATTGTCTGACATTGGCCTCATAACCAGAGGGGAAAATCACTAGTAGCCTGAGTCCAGCTGTTTTATTCCCTACAAAGATATGGGTGACCTACTTTCATTACTAGAACGATCTGGTTTACTACGCTGAGGGCGTAAAGGCATGTGCTAACTGGGTAAAGTTAGTCGGCAATATCAACAAGCCGCCGAGGCAATTCTAAATAGTGTTCAAAGAAGCCGCGCTAGAACGGATGTTCTTACGCGCCGCGGCTTTCTATTTCACTGCGCTCCAAGGTCCACATTTATCCCACTTAGTTAATCACCACAGAATTCAATTTTTGAGCTTAATACTCCTCAATTTCCTATTTCGCTGTAAATCCTTACTGACAATTTTCACCCGATAAAATCGACACATTAGACCAAGGAATACTTGCTTTACGTTCGCGTAAACGTCAGAGTGGTTTTATTGTCGATTTTATTAAACGTCCCAAGGCTAGCACTAGGCCTTGTGGTCAATTTGGGTTGGAGCCTGCATGAGTACTGAACCGTTAAATCAAGATATTGTTATTGTTGCCGCTAAACGCACCCCTATGGGTGGTTTTCAAGGCAGTTTGTCATCTGTTGCATCACCGACTTTAGCCGCGACAGCCATTAAGGGCTTGTTGGCGGAGACTCAATTGGCGGGTGAACATGTCGATGAAGTCTTGGTGGGCTGTGTATTACCCGCAGGTTTAGGTCAAGCGCCTGCACGTCAGGCAACTTTAGGTGCGGGGCTTCCACTTTCTGTGGGGGCGACCACAGTGAACAAGGTCTGTGGCTCAGGCATGAAGACGGTCATGTTAGCCCATGACTTGATTAAAGCGGGCAGTGCAAAAGTGGTGATCGCCGGCGGCATGGAAAGTATGAGCCAAGCGCCGTATCTATTAGATAAAGCCCGAAGCGGCATGCGCATGGGCCATGGCAAAGTGCTCGACCATATGTTTTTAGATGGTCTTGAGGATGCTTATACTGGCGGCGCCATGGGAACATTTGCCCAGAAAACCGCCGATGAATTTGGTATCACCCGCGAGCAGATGGACGCCTTTGCGCTCAGTTCGCTCGAAAAAGCCAATGCCGCGATTAACTCGGGTGCCTTTAAGGCCGAAATTACGCCTGTCACAGTTAGTGATCGTCGCGGTGATGTGACTATCGATACCGACGAGCAACCCGGTAATGCCCGCCCTGAAAAAATTCCTACGCTGCGACCAGCCTTTACCAAAGATGGCACTATCACTGCGGCCAACTCTAGCTCTATTTCCGATGGCGCAGCGGCATTGATGCTGACCTCGCGTGGCGAAGCTGAGCGTTTAGGCTTAACTGTATTAGCCACCATTAAAGGCCACACGACCCACGCCCAAGAGCCTTCACTCTTTACCACTGCACCTGTCGGCGCTATGGCGAAATTACTGGCCAATGTCGGTTGGTCAACGGATGAAGTTGATTTATTCGAAATCAACGAAGCCTTCGCCATGGTGACTATGCTTGCCGTGTCTGAGCTCGGTTTAGATATAGCTAAGGTTAACGTCAATGGCGGTGCCTGCGCCTTAGGTCATCCTATTGGCTGCTCGGGTTCACGTTTACTAGTGACCTTAATCCATGCTTTAAAAGCCCGCGGCCTTAAACGCGGTGTCGCCTCGCTGTGTATCGGCGGTGGTGAAGCAACAGCGATGGCCATTGAGGTCTAATTGCAAAGGTTTTAGTTAAATCAACAAGACGGGGCTGGCAAGGGCAATCACTTCCCTTGAGGATAATCATAATATCGCACCGCCAGCCCATCACTCTACAAGGAAAGGATTGCAACATGACCACACAAGTAAAGCATTACATTGACGGCGAGTTTATCCAAGGTACGGGCACATCACAGATTATTGTCACCAATCCCGCGAATAACTCGCCGATTGCTGTGATTAATGCTGCCACTAGCGAAGAAGTTCACGCTGCGATTGCTAGCGCCAAAGCGGCCTTTAAAACCTGGAAAGAAGTGCCAGTGTCTGAACGCGCACGCGTCATGTTGCGTTATCAACATCTGCTAAAAGAACATCACGACGAACTGGCGACCATTCTTGCAAAGGAAACCGGTAAAACCTTCGAAGATGCCAAGGGCGATGTATGGCGCGGTATTGAAGTTGCAGAGCACGCTTGTAATGTGGCGTCATTATTGATGGGCGAAACCGTTGAGAACGTCGCGCGTTCAATCGACACTTATAGCTACACTCAACCACTCGGTGTGTGTGCGGGTATTACGCCATTTAACTTCCCTGCGATGATCCCGTTATGGATGTTCCCATTGGCGATTGCCTGCGGTAACACTTTCATTTTAAAGCCTTCAGAACAAGATCCTATGACGCCGCAGCGTCTGGTTGAGCTGTTTGTTGAGGCGGGCGCACCTAAGGGCGTATTGCAATTAGTGCATGGCGATAAAACCGCCGTAGATATCCTGCTGGCAGACCCTGCGATTAAAGCCATTTCTTTCGTCGGTTCTGTGGCTGTGGGTCAGTATATTTATAAAACGGGTACCGATAACTTAAAACGCGTGCAAGCCTTTGCGGGCGCGAAAAACCACTGCGTTATCATGCCAGATGCAAACAAACAGCAAGTGATCAACAACTTAGTCGGCGCTTCTGTTGGCGCGGCGGGTCAGCGTTGTATGGCGATTTCGGTTGCCGTGTTTGTGGGTGCCGCGAAAGAGTGGATCCCAGAATTAAAAGAAGCGTTAGCCAAAGTTCGCCCAGGTTTATGGGACGATAAAGAAGCGGGTTATGGTCCGGTTATCAGCCCAGCCGCTAAGGCGCGGGTGCTTAAACTTATCGCTCAAGGTAAAGCCGAAGGCGCCGAGTGTTTACTCGATGGCAGCGATTTTACCGTAGAAGGTTACGAGTCGGGCAACTGGATTGGCCCAACCATGTTCGATAAAGTCACCACTGAGATGAGCATCTACAAGGAAGAAATCTTCGGCCCTGTTCTGTGCTGCATGGAATCGGACTCATTAGAAGCGGCTATCGAATTAGTCAATGCTAGCCCTTATGGCAACGGCACGTCTATCTTTACCGCTAGCGGTGCAGCTGCCCGTAAATATCAACATGAAATCGAAGTCGGCCAAGTGGGGATTAACGTGCCTATTCCTGTGCCATTACCTTTCTTCTCATTTACCGGTTGGAAGGGCAGTTTCTACGGCGATCAACATGCTTATGGCAAGCAAGCGGTGCGTTTTTATACCGAGACCAAGACCATCACTTCCCGCTGGTTCGAGTCTGATATCGCCGTAGCTTCAACGCCAAATATGAGCATTAACCTACGCTAAGCTCGGTGATTAATCGATAAACCACGGCGTCTTTACGGCGCCCAATTTATTCAATAAAAAAGTGACCACAGAGTCATAGGAGAGCCAAATGGATTTTAATTTCAACGATGACCAACGCCAGTTTGCCGATCTTGCGCGCCAGTTTGCCGCGGAAGAATTAACCCCGTTTGCCGCCAAGTGGGATGAAGAACATCATTTCCCTAAAGACGTGATCCAAAAAGCCGGTGAGCTGGGTTTTTGCTCTCTGTATTCGCCAGAATCCGAAGGTGGCATGGGCTTATCGCGCCTCGATGCCTCGATTATTTTTGAAGAACTTGCCAAGGGCTGCACTGCAACCACAGCCATGCTGACCATTCACAATATGGCGACTTGGATGGTGACGACTTGGGGCACTGAAACCCTGCGTCAGACTTGGTCCGAGCCGTTAACCACAGGGCAGATGTTAGCGTCATATTGTTTAACTGAGCCGGGTGCGGGTTCTGACGCTGCATCTTTGCAAACCAAAGCGGTGCGCGACGGCGATGAATATGTGATTTCAGGCTCGAAAATGTTTATCTCAGGCGCGGGCGCCACTGAGCTTTTAGTCGTGATGTGCCGTACGGGTCAAGCTGGGCCTAAGGGGATTTCGGCCATTGCGATTCCGGCGGATGCCGCTGGCGTTATTTATGGTAAAGCTGAAGATAAAATGGGCTGGAATGCCCAGCCGACCCGTCAAATCACCTTTGAAAACGTGCGCGTGCCAGTAGCGAACTTGCTCGGTGAAGAAGGCCAAGGTTTTGCTTTCGCGATGAAAGGCTTAGACGGCGGTCGCATCAATATCGCTACCTGTTCTGTGGGGACGGCGCAGTCGGCTTTAGAGCGCGCAACTCAGTATATGAATGAGCGTCAGCAATTTGGTAAACCGTTAGCGGCTTTCCAAGCGCTGCAATTTAAGCTTGCCGATATGGCGACAGAATTAGTCGCAGCCCGCCAAATGGTGCGTCTTGCGGCATTTAAACTCGATAGTGGCGATCCTGAGGCCACGGCTTATTGCGCTATGGCGAAACGCTTTGCCACCGATGTGGGTTTTCAAGTCTGCGATGCGGCGCTGCAAATTCATGGTGGATATGGTTATATAAGGGAGTACCCGCTGGAACGTCATTTCC
Source organism: Shewanella sp. NKUCC05_KAH (assembly GCF_019345585.1). Classification (NCBI taxonomy): domain Bacteria; kingdom Pseudomonadati; phylum Pseudomonadota; class Gammaproteobacteria; order Alteromonadales; family Shewanellaceae; genus Shewanella; species Shewanella sp. NKUCC05_KAH. Next base: position 19,406 of record NZ_JAHKQZ010000006.1, on the reverse strand, counting down.
GTGATGTGCGTGTACACCAGATTTTAGAAGGCACTAACGAAATTATGCGCTTAATTATCGCCCGTCGTTTACTCGATGAAAATGCAGGACAAATCCTGTAATTCAACTCGCAATATGCGTGACTTACAGGTCGGCGATAACTGAAAAGGAGTCTATAAAGATGGAATATTTAGTTGAACGTATCGAAGGCCACACGGCGATTCTGACTATGAACAATCCGCCAGCCAATACTTGGACTGCCGAGAGTTTACAGGCGCTTACAGCCAAAGTGCTTGAGCTGAATGCCAATAAAGATATTTACGCCTTAGTGTTAACGGGCCAAGGGCAAAAGTTCTTCTCCGCTGGCGCCGATTTAAAACTGTTTAGCGATGGTGACAAAGGTAATGCGGCAACGATGGCAAAGCATTTTGGTGAAGCCTTTGAAACCTTAAGCCAATTCCGCGGTGTGTCGATTGCCGCGATTAACGGCTATGCCATGGGCGGCGGCTTAGAAGTCGCGTTGGCCTGCGATATTCGTATCGCCGAAATTCAAGCTGTAATGGCATTACCCGAAGCGACGGTCGGTTTATTACCCTGTGCGGGTGGCACTCAAAATCTGACTGCATTAGTCGGTGAAGGGTGGGCTAAACGGATGATTTTATGCGGCGAGCGTATCGATGCGACTCAAGCATTGAATCTACGTTTAGTGGAAGAAGTGGTCGACACTGGCGAAGCGCTTAATGCGGCAATCGCCTTAGCCGTCAAAGTGGCGAATCAAAGCCCAAGCAGCGTGACTGCGTGTAAGACGCTTATTCAAGCGGGGCGCACTATGGCGCGTAGCCAAGCGTTACCGATTGAGCGTGAGTTATTTGTCGGATTATTTGATACTGAAGATCAGGCCGAAGGCGTGAATGCGTTTTTAGGGAAACGTAAAGCTGAGTGGAGAAACCGCTAATGACGAATGTAGTAGATAATGACGTGGTCGAGCATGTCGCAAATCAGGTCACGACCACACAAAATGTGGTGTTTCAAACCTTAGCCACTGCTTCTGGCAAATTGGTTGGAGTGGTCACACTCAATGTGGAAAAAGCCCTCAACGCCTTAGATTTAGGCATGGTACGCGCTATGACTGCGCAGCTTAATCTGTGGAAGAAAGATCCCCTTATCGCTTGCATCGTATTAGATGGCAGCGGTGAGAAGGCATTTTGTGCTGGTGGTGATGTGCGCGCTTTATACCATGCTTCCATTGCCGCTAATGGGCAAGTGACTGAGGAAGCAAAGGTTTTCTTCGAAGAGGAATATCGCCTCGATTATCTACTGCATACCTTTGGCAAACCTGTGTTGGTGTGGGGCGATGGCATTGTCATGGGCGGCGGTCTCGGTTTGATGGCGGGCGCAAGCCACAGAGTCGTTACCGAAACCTCGCGTATCGCTATGCCTGAGGTGACTATCGGCCTGTATCCCGATGTGGGTGGCAGTTATTTCCTTAATCGTATGCAGGGCAAGATGGGATTGTTTTTGGGATTGACCGCCTATCAACTCAATGCCGCCGATGCCTGTTATGTAGGCCTTGCGGATCATTACCTGAACCGCGACGACAAAGAGCTGATGTTTGATGCCATGGCAACCTTAGATTGGAGTGATACGCCAGCACTTAATCATCAACGTTTAGATAGCATGATCAACGAGCTGTCTAATCAAGTGGATATTCCGAAGGGCGACAGTGTATTAGCCGAAAGCCAAGACATAATTGACAGGCTTATGGCGGGCAGTCTGCAGGATATTGCAGCACGCATGTCAACTTTGGTATCGGAAGAAAAGTGGTTAATGAAAGCGCGGGACACCTTCCTTGCGGGTAGCCCTATCAGCTGGCACTTGGTCTATATCCAAGGGCAGTTAGGGACTAAGCTTAGCTTAGCTCAATGTTTCAAATGGGAATTAACCGCAAGTGTTAACGTGTGTGCCCACGGTGATTTCTGCGAAGGCGTTCGTGCACTCTTGATTGATAAAGACAAGAAACCGCAATGGCGTTTTAAGGATGTTAACTCAGTACCCACAGCGGTACTTGAGCAAATATTGGCTTCCCCATGGGGCGAGGCGCATCCCTTTAACCAACTGAGTTAAGCGTTTAAGGGCCGAGTTGGCTAAGCGCTGTGTTTATCTGCTTAGCCAAGCTCGCTTTACTCTGTGATAAAGTCAGCATAATCAATTTGATAGTATTATCACAACACTAAAAAGAACAACACAGGAGTGATGGCATGAGTACAGTAGCCTTTATCGGTTTAGGTAATATGGGCGGCCCAATGGCGGCCAATTTATTAAAAGCAGGCATGACGGTTCGCGTCTTTGATTTAGTCCCCGAGGCTATGCAGCAATTGGCTGAAAAAGGCGCCTTAGTATCAAGTACCGCCTGCGGCGCTGCAGCGGGCGCAAGTGTGGTGATTACTATGCTGCCTGCGGGCAAGCATGTGAAAAGTTTATATTTAGGCAATGGAACAGACAAAGGTCTGCTTGAAGTGGTTGCGGGTGATACTTTACTGATCGATTGCTCGACCATCGATGCACAAAGCGCACAATTAGTGGCGGCCGAAGCGGCTAAAAGCGGCATCGAATTTATGGATGCACCAGTTTCTGGCGGCACGGCAGGCGCGGCAGCGGGTACTTTAACTTTTATTTGTGGTGGCTCGGATAACGCTTTTGAACGTGCGCAGCCCGTACTTAAGGCTATGGGTGTGAATATCTTCCACGCTGGCGGCCCAGGTGCGGGGCAAGTCGCGAAAATCTGCAATAACATGCTGTTATCTGTGTTGATGGTCGGTACTTCCGAAGCCCTGCAAATGGGCGTCGATCATGGTCTCGATCCCAAAGTGTTATCCGACATTATGAAGGTCAGCAGTGGCGGAAACTGGACGCTAGAGAAGTACAATCCCTGCCCAGGCGTGATGGAAACAGTGCCTTCTTCTAAGGGCTATCAGGGTGGCTTTATGGTAGATTTGATGGTCAAAGATCTCGGTCTGTCACAAGAAGCTGCATTATTGAGCAACTCTAGCACGCCAATGGGCGCTTTAGCCCGCAGCTTGTATGTTAATCATGCAAGACAAGGCAATGGTCGCCGAGATTTTTCCAGTATATTTGAACAATTTGCACCACTTAAAAAATAGACACAGATAACAAGGGATCACCAGATGGATTTAAAAGATAAGGTTGTCGTCATTACTGGCGGCGCGGGTGGCTTAGGCTTAGCAATGGCGCAAAATTTTGCGCAGGCGGGTGCTAAGATAGCGCTTATCGATGTGGACCAAGAAAAACTCGAGCGAGCCTGCGCTGAGCTTGGATCGGACACTGAAGTTCAAGGTTATGCCTTAGACATTACCGACGAAGAAGACGTCGTCGCGGGTTTTGCCTATATTCTCGAAGATTTTGGTCAAGTGAACGTGTTAGTGAACAACGCCGGTATTCTGCGTGATGGCATGTTAGTCAAAGCCAAAGACGGCAAAGTCACTGATCGTATGTCTTACGAGCAGTTCCAATCGGTGATCAATGTGAACCTGACCGGCAGTTTCCTTTGTGGCCGTGAGGCCGCAGCGGCCATGATTGAATCGGGTCAAGCGGGGGTGATTGTTAACATCTCTAGCCTTGCTAAGGCGGGTAATATGGGCCAATCAAATTACGCGGCCTCAAAAGCGGGTGTTGCGGCTATGTCTGTTGGCTGGGCGAAGGAGTTAGCGCGCTACAATATCCGTAGTGCAGCGGTCGCACCTGGCGTGATTGCGACCGAGATGACGGCAGCAATGAAGCCAGAAGCGTTGGAGCGTTTAGAGAAACTCGTGCCTGTTGGCCGCTTAGGTCATGCCGACGAGATAGCTTCTACCGTACGTTTTATTATTGAAAACGATTATGTTAACGGTCGTGTGTTTGAAATCGATGGTGGTATCCGTCTTTAGAGCGATATCTTATTGATTTGCATAAAAACCGAGCTTAGGCTCGGTTTTTTTATAGGGTAAATAAAGATAATGGTTCTTATGCTCTAGCTTTCGGATTTATTTAGATTTCACTGTTGGAGTTGACATTTAGTTGTTAACCTTCAACAATCGCTCTCCCGTTTTTTTACATAACTTTACAAACATGTTGATCACATGTAATGGAGCTTGAAATCCGGATGTCTTGGCAGGAAAAAGCCCACTGGCTTGAGAAAATCACTAAGCGCATGATGTTGATCGTGGGTATCTTAGGGTTGGTTGTGATTTATTGCGGTTTCTTTTTTCTGCTCTTTAGTGGCCGCTCTGTGGCCGTGATCCCATGGTTTTTTCTTATCTCACCTTGGGTGTGTATTTATTTTGGTTTAACGCAAGTACAACAAGTGCAAGTGGTAAATTGGTTCTTAAAAAAATTTAAAAAATAACTAATTTACACATAACTCATTTCTGCAAGTTCATATTTTGTTTCGGTTTGTGCAGTTGGCAAACATTGGGGAGAAACAATGAAGCTACATGGATATTTATGGATGCTGGGGGGCTTATTTTGTTTAGGTGCTTGCGAGCGCTCGAACAAAGAGACGCCGCATCTTAGTGATAATGGCGCGCGCATAGTTGCGCCCTATGGTAGTTGGCAGTCTCCGCTATCGGCGACTGAAGTTTTTGAGCAGGCCGATAATGTGGCTGAGTTGCAAAGCGTTGATGGTGCTATTTATTTCTCTGAATCTGATGGTGAAAAACAAGGCCAAGTCGGCATTAAACGCCTCGACCAACGTGGAAAAATTACCGACATAGTGCCGCCTGCGTTTAATGTTAAATCCGCCGTTCATGAATACGGTGGTGCCGCCTTTTTGGGGATTGGTCAGAGTCTGTTTGCCACTAAGGCACAGGACCAACTGTTTTATCGTTTTGCCCCTAATCAACCCCCTTTGCCTTTAACGCCAAATGGTACTCGTCATGCAGATTGTATTGCTTACCCCAAAGGGTCGAGGATTATCTGTGTGCGCGAAGATCATCGTCAAGCGGGTGAGCCTAAGGCGAGTCTTGTTACCATTAATCTTAATTTTGCCGGTGAAGGCGATACCTTTGTTTCGGGCCATGACTTTATTTCTTCGCCAGCTATCTCGCCCGATAACAGCCAACTGGCGTGGATCTCGTGGGAACATCCCTATATGCCATGGGATAATAGCGTGCTCTGGCTTGGGGATCTGGACCGTAAAGGGCAATTACACAATATTCGTAAGGTAAACACGCCCGCAGACTCTTCGGTGTCGCAGCCATTATTTAGCCCCGATGGACAATTGTATGTCGTATCGGATATCAGTAATTGGTGGAATATCTATCGAGTCACGGCACAAAATACCTTAGACCCAGTGCTAAAGAAAAAGGCCGAGTTTGCGGTGGCTGATTGGTATTTAGGCAATCATAATTATGCCTTTGAATCCGAAAAAACGATTATTGCCAGTTATATGCTTGGTAGTCAGGCCGTTTTAATTCGACTGCATCTAGATTCAGGCCTGACCGAATCTTTGGCCGTCGACTTTGGTGAAATCACCCAAGTGATCCGAGGGGAAGATGCTGTTTATTTTGTCGGCGCTAAGGCGACGCCAGAGAAGGGCATTTATAAAGTGATCGGTCGTGGTACTGAGTTGGTGTATACCCCTAACTTACCAAAACTTAATCCCAATTTTATCTCCCGTGCTAAAAATATTACTTTTAAAACAGGTGCTAACCAGCAAGCTTACGGTTATTTTTATGGTCCGGTTAACCCCAACTATACTGCGCCTAATGATACCCGTCCGCCCTTGATTGTAATGTTACACGGCGGTCCTACGGCGCGTGCGAGTCTGGCTTATCGCAGTGACATTCAATTTTGGACCAGCCGAGGCTTTGCGGTTCTCGATGTTAATTTCCGTGGCAGCAGTGGTTTTGGCCGTGCTTATCGTCAAAGTATCTACGGAAAATGGGGCCAAGTTGATGTGGAAGATGCGGTCAATGCGGCCCGATATTTAGTTGATAAAGGTTGGGTTGATGGACAAAAGCTGGCGATTCGAGGTGTTAGCGCTGGTGGGTTAACTGTGATGTCGTCCTTGGCATTTTATGATGTATTTCAAGCGGGGGTGAGCTATGCGGGGATCAGTGACTTTGAACAGCTCGCCAAGAGTACCCATAAATTCGAGACTGGCTACTTAGATCTGCTTATCGGCCCCTATGGTGAAAATCAAGCCCGCTATAGGGAACTGTCGCCCCTGCATCACCTTGAAGGATTGAATGAGCCTTTATTAATTTTTCAAGGATTACGTGACCAAATCGTACCACCACAGCAGTCGCGGCAGATTTATGAGGCGTTGAAAGTGAGAGGCGTACCCACGGCTTATATCGCTTATCAGGATGAACCCCACGGCGGTTGGAAACCTGAGCACAAGGCCGCAGGATTAGAAACTGAGCTGGCATTTTATGGGCAAGTGTTTAACTTTACCCCTGCGGGTAAGCTTGCAACACTGGTACTGGATAACGCCGCGGCGCTAAAACCAACCATAGTGAGAAGTCAATAACGCGGTATTTACCGTTATTGAACTTGGCCATCGCTATCGCTATTGCGATTGGCTTTTACCGCAACACTCAGAGCCAGCATTTTGCTGGCTCTTGTGATTTTCATGGCTGCCATGAGTCTCGTGGCTTAGGCTGTCGATAATGGCGCAGTGGGGCTGATCGCCGCCTTGGCATTGGGTCACCATGTGCTGCAATTGCGCCCTAAGCTGCTGTAACTTATTGATTTGCTCTTCGACATAGGCAAGATGAGTTTGGGTAAGCTGCTTAACGTCCTCGGCATTACGGCTTTCATTGCCCTTAAGACCAAGCAAGGATTTGCAATCCTCTAGTCTAAAACCTAAGTCGCGACATTGATGCACAAACTTAAGTGCTTCAATATCTTGATGGCGATAAACTCGATAACCCGCCTCATTGCGCTCGCCGCACACTAAGCCAATATCATGATAATAACGGATACTCTTAACACTTAAGCCCGTTTGTTTCGCCACTTCACCTATCTTCATTTTGACCTCTATTTTTCCAACTGAATGGTATCACCCATTTCGCCCAGCAATTAATTGTCGATGTGATCACATTGAGCAAATTCATCCTTGACTCTCCAGTGATGGGAGACTTTATCTTAGACCTATAGTGTGAAACATCAAGTGAGGGATCTCCCATGTCTATGACCAGACTCTATGTCGCCAATATGAATTGCGCTGGCTGCGTCGCAAAAATTGAAAAGGCGTTTGCCGCCCAAGATGGCGTCGAAGCGCGTGTGAATCTCGCCGATAAGCAAGTGACGGTAGAAGGCAAGATGAGCGCTGATACCGCCTTGGCTGTGATGGCAAATGCGGGTTATCCGGCGCAGGTCGTTATTGATGCTAAAGTCGCCGCCGAAGAAAAACGCCTTGAAGATGCCGCCGAGTATCGACTGCGAATGCGCCAAGCTATAGCCGCGCTCGTTGTGGGTGTTCCCATGATGCTGTGGGGATTACTGGGCGGTGAAATGATGATCAACAGCCCAAATCTGCAGCTAGGCTGGGGCATCATGGGACTGGTCACTTTGGCTTTACTTATCACCACAGGCAGACATTTTTATCAAGGCATGTGGCGGGCGCTCAAAGCCAAAACCACCAACATGGATACGCTGATTGTGCTGGGCACCAGTACCGCATGGGCCTATTCCATGTTGGTGGTCATTATGCCGAGCGCATTCCCTATGGATACCCGCCATGTGTACTTTGAGGCGAGTGTGATGATCTTAGGTTTGATTAACTTAGGTCATGGACTCGAGCTTAAAGCGCGGGGCAAAACCAGCGAAGCGGTGCAGCGACTGCTCGGGTTGCAATCCACTACTGCGATTCGTATTACGGATAAGGGGGATGAAAAGGTTGAGATAAGTCAGTTGAAACTGGGCGATAAGCTGCGTTTGCGCCCCGGAGACAGAGTTGCCCTTGATGGTGAGGTCGAAACAGGACAATCCCTACTTGATGAAGCCATGCTCACAGGTGAGCCTATTCCAGTCCTTAAAAATCGGGGAGATAGTCTGAGCGCGGGCACAGTCAACGGCAATGGCAGCCTAGTTTACCGAGTGACGGCTGGGCAACAAGATACTAAGCTTGCCAAAATCATTGCACTGGTGCAACAGGCACAAACGTCAAAATTACCCATAGGTCGACTGGCCGATAAGATCTCCGCGGTATTTGTCCCTACTGTGGTGGCGATAGCACTACTGGCGGCGGCTATTTGGTATTTTGCTGGTCCAGCGCCCGCCTTAAGCCATGCGTTAGTGGTGCTGACGAGTGTGCTTATCATAGCTTGTCCCTGTGCGCTGGGGCTGGCTACGCCTATGTCGATCATGGTGGCTGTGGGCCGCGCAGCCCAAATGGGCGTGTTAGTTAAAAATGGTGAAGCGTTGCAAACCGCCAGTAAAGTTGACTGTGTGGTGCTGGATAAAACCGGCACTGTTACCTTAGGCAAGCCGCAAGTCACTGACTTTGTATTAGTACAAACACTGAGTGATGCCGATAAAGAAACCTTGCTGGGCGAAATCGCAAGCCTTGAGCAGCACTCTGAGCATCCGTTAGCGGGGGCGATTGTCAGTTATGCCAAGGAATCACTGACGCAATTGCCCGATACACAGGCATTTACGAACCATCAAGGTAAGGGGATTGAGGGTAAGGTCGATGGCGTATCGCTGGCGATTGGTAATCTCGCCTTGATGACGGCATTGGAGATTGTCAATTCCGATGGCAGTGCCTTAGATCCTAACGCGACATTAAGCTTTGCAAATCAAGGTAAAACCCCAATTTATGTCGCCAAAGCGGGCAAGTTAATGGCCACTATCGCGCTGGCTGATCCGATTAAACCCGATGCCAAAGAAGCCATCGCGGCCATGCTGCAAAGGAGTATTCGCGTGGTGTTGTTAACGGGGGATAACCCACAAACGGCGCAGGCGGTGGCCGACCAAGTGGGCATCACCGAAGTGATTGCCGGCGTACTGCCCGAGCAAAAACAACAACATGTGCTGGATTTACAAAAGCAAGGGCATGTGGTGGCTATGGTTGGGGATGGCATTAATGATGCGCCAGCTCTAATGAGCGCGGATGTGGGGATCGCGATGGGATCGGGCACTGAGGTGGCGATTGAAAGTGCGGATATCACCTTGTTGTCGCAGCAATTGATAGTGATTGCTAACTTATTGGCATTGTCGCGGGCGACGATTACCAATATTAAGCAGAATCTGTTCGGCGCCTTTGTGTATAACAGTTTGGGTATTCCGGTTGCGGCGGGCGTGCTTTATCCACTTACGGGCATGTTATTAAGCCCTGTGATTGCGGGTGCAGCCATGGCTTTGTCTTCACTTACTGTCGTCACGAACGCCAACCGCTTAAGACGACAGAAGTTATAAGTTGTCGATACCTAAGCTAACTTAAAATGTTGAAACGGGTATCTTGAGTTAGCTTAGGGCTATGTCCACATTAGCACTTACCACATAAGCCCCTAGCGTCGGCAAGCTTTGCGACGCTAAGGGTCATCCGATTGTCATTCTGCTCGAATACATTGAAAGCTAAGCCAATAAGGTAAAATTAATTACGCTTCTCATACAGGCATAGTGCGGCGATCTCGGCATTCCCTCTGGCTTTCTAGCCGCCTTTTTAGTTGATAATTTAGCCCAAACTGCTATAGTGCCACGTTTATTTTTACCCCTTCGGCATAGCGTTATTTGGTTTATGCTTATTTAAAGCGGCGCCAACGGGCTCGGCCAACATTACTCGATTTGGAAGTTCATTTTGATCACAACAGCAAATATCACCATGCAGTTCGGCGCTAAGCCACTGTTTGAAAACATCTCAGTTAAATTTGGCGGTGGTAACCGTTACGGTCTTATCGGCGCGAATGGCTGTGGTAAATCGACCTTCATGAAGATCCTGTGTGGTGATCTAGACCCTAGCAGCGGTAACGTCTCGTTAGATGTGAATGAGCGTCTGGGTAAATTAAGCCAGAACCAGTTCGGTTATGAAGAATTCAACCTGATCGATACCGTGATCATGGGCCACCGCGAACTGTGGAAGGTAAAGCAAGAACGTGACCGTATTTATTCTTTACCCGAAATGAGTGAAGAAGATGGCATTACCGTCGCCAACCTAGAGATGGATTTTGCTGAGATGGACGGTTATACCGCCGAATCCCGTGCAGGCGAATTACTGTTAGGTGTAGGTATCGGTATTGAAAGCCATTTTGGTTTGATGTCTGAAATCGCTCCGGGTTTAAAACTGCGTGTATTGTTAGCACAAGCCCTGTTCTCTGATCCAGACGTGCTGCTGCTTGACGAACCTACCAACAACTTGGACATCGACACTATCCGTTGGTTACAAGATATGTTGAACCAACGTAGCAGTACTATGGTTATCATTTCGCACGATAGATATTTTTTAAACTCAGTCTGTACTCATATGGCTGACTTAGACTACGGCGAACTGCGCGTTTACCCTGGTAACTACGACGAATACATGCAAGCAGCGACTCAAGCTCGCGAGCGTTTATTGTCTGATAATGCGAAGAAAAAAGCCCAGATCTCTGAACTGCAAACCTTCGTAGCACGCTTCTCGGCTAACGCTTCTAAGGCGAAACAAGCCACATCTCGTGCTCGTCAAATCGACAAGATTAAGTTAGATGAAGTAAAAGCCTCTAGCCGTGTGAACCCCTTCATTCGTTTCGAGCAAGAGAAGAAATTGTTCCGTAATGCCTTAGTGATTGAAAACCTAACGAAAGGCTACGACACTCCGTTATTCAAAGACTTAAACTTAATTGTTGAAGTGGGCGAGCGCATTGCGGTATTGGGTGAAAACGGCGTCGGTAAAACAACCCTGTTACGTACCCTGATCCATGACATCCCGCAGGATGCAGGTACTATCCAATGGTCTGAAAACGCTAACATTGGTTATTATGCACAGGATCATGAGTCTGATTTCGCTAACGAAATGACCTTGTTCGAGTGGATGAGCCAATGGCGCAAGCCAGAAGATGACGACCAATCGGTACGTGGCATCTTAGGCCGTATGTTGTTTGGCTCTGACGACATTAAAAAGTCAGTCAAAGTGCTGTCTGGTGGCGAGAAAGGTCGCATGTTATTCGGCAAGCTCATCATGCAAAAAGCCAACATTTTAGTGCTCGACGAACCGACCAACCACATGGATATGGAATCGATTGAATCACTGAACAACGCGCTGGAAATGTACGAAGGGACCTTGATTTTCGTGAGTCATGACCGTGCATTCGTATCGTCTCTGGCAAACCGTATCCTTGAAGTCACTCACTCAGGCGTGAATGATTTCAGAGGCACTTACGATGAGTTCCTTGCCAGCAAAGGCATTGAAGTCTAACGCTATTTGTTATTTAGCTGCATGTGTAAATACATGCATTTAAATACAGTGCAGCTAAATGCAACATCAATAAAAACGCCGCAATTCATTGCGGCGTTTTTGTATCCATTGGCTGTCTTTTTATCTAGCGATTAGCTTTTCGCCCACTCGATTTTAGTGCATTGGTGGCACTCGTTAGGGCGCTGACTCTTGCTGCACATAAATCAAATTGTCGGTATTAAAGCCGCGGGCTTTAGACATTTCAACAAACTTTTGCAGCACCTCGGGTGGCACAGTCGGGGTTTTAGCCAATAGCCACAAATAACCTGTGTCGGGTCCCGATATAAAAGCGTATTGATAGTTTTCATGATCTAATTCGAAGACCACATACGATCCATAAAATGGCCCAAAGAAGGAGACTTTCAAATAGCCTTCTGAATCCCCATTCACAAAATAGGCCTTTCCTTCGGCTTCTTTCCATTCGTCTTTAGCCGCGGAAAATCCACGGTTAATGACTCTAACACCGCCATCCTCTTTCAGGCTGTATTCTGCGCTAACTTGGCTTAAGCCTCTTTCGAATGAATGATCTAATCGTGCAATTTCGTACCATTTACCTAAGTATTTATTTAGCTCAAAATCATTCACGGGTTGAACCAGTTTAGGCATGCCTAAGCAACCGCTGAGCAAAAATATACTAATGACTAACAGTAGCTTTCTCAATTTGACCTCCTGATCTTAAGTCTTAGTCGCACGTCTTAAGTGCAATGTTCAATCAATCCTCTGTTGAGCTTACACTATTTTCTTCACATTATTTCAGCTACTTGGCAAAGTGTTGTTGGTTAGCCGCTCGTAATCAATACGTTGCGCTGACTGATAAAGCCTTGGCTAATGCCGGCCAGAAGAATTAAGCCGACACCGATTAATTGCATGGGACTCAAGGTTTCACCAAATATCCACCATGCTAACGTCACTACGATAACCGGTTCCACATAGGCGAGGGTGCCAAAAGTGACAGCAGGCAATTGGCGTAGGGCTTTTACCGCCAGCAAAATGGCTAAAAATCCGGGGAAGAATCCAATCGCAATTAACCAGCCCATTTGCGGCAAACTTGGCGTCAGCGGTGCATTTATCACTAAGGGCAGTAGGCACAAAGCGCCGACACTAAGCTGTACTAAAGTGCTTTGATAGGGCGAACTCAGACTAGGTTTTCGGTTGATTAACATAAAACCGCAGTAGGTTAATAAAGCGAGTAGGGCATAAAAATAGCCTAATAATTCAGTGTGATTGCTCGCTTGCTGCGGCCCTGTGGGGATCATTAACATAAAACCCATTAGTGCGACGACCACGCTTGCCATGCTTAAGCGGGTGAGTTTTTCGGCAAAGAAATAATGGGCGAAAATAGTCGACACCACAGGGGCTAAGTAAATAATCATGATCACTTTGGCCATTTGGGTGTACTGAATGGCTTCAATGTAAAACGCCATAAAGCCCGCGAGCATAGCGCCATTTATATACCCAAGCTACCTCAAGATACGAGTTTCAGAGCGCCTAGGGTGCTTCAATTCAAGGCGCATCAATGACAAAATGTCGGCTACCTTTTGAATTGATGCAACACGGAAGTGGAGTGCCCTAGGCGCTCCGTCCCGGCGGTTTTTAACGCACTTTTTGCTGTGTTGGTTATTTTTAACTTAGTCCACTAGGTCCGCAAATAACCGCCTTGCCTAAAGTGCGTTAAATTTCCGCTGAATCCTGCATTTTGAGGTTGTTTGGGTATAAGTTGCGTTTACTCGGTCTATGGCGAATCTGATGGCCTTTACCTGTAAGCAGCATATAAGCCAATAGAAATAGAGCACCTAGCAGTAAGCGGTAGAAGGTAATATGCTCGGCGGGCAGGGCGGCAAAGCGCGCTAATACACCGATAGTGCCCATAAGAATGGCCGCCAATAGGGCAAAAATGATAGCTAAAGCTGAGCTTGGCATAGGCAACCTGTAACTGAAGAATTTAAGGGCGACACCGTCCTGTGGACGGCGTCGATTTTGCCTTAAAAACTCACCTTAGGCTATGTCGATGTATTAACTTAAATAATGCTTTTACGTGAACGGAAATGGTTAAAGCTATCTTGGCTGTAGGCCGCCTTAATCCGTTTTAACGCGGCGTAATTGTGGTCAAAGTACACATCTGTAGGAATGGCCTTATCTTTGAAACTGATAAAAGCGCCCGAGGTGTTGGGGATGTCATAGTTTCGGCTGGCATCAATCCAATCGAGTGCACGATTAATGCGGGTAAACACTTGGCTATCCTGCAATTGTTGCTTCTCTTGCAGGGCGTTATTCCACCAAGTTTGATATTGAATCGTGTATTGTCTGTCCTTGTAGGGGAAGGCGCTGCGGCTCTTTTGCTCTTCGCCCATAGTGCGATAATAATCACCAGTTATAGCGCCAAGGGTAACATAGGTAAATAGCCCCAATTGACGGTTGCCTTCAAGCACATAGCGAGAGGTTAAGCTTTCAAGCAGTGGCTTATAACCGTCCCTCAGGCCCGTTTGATTCACTAAGCGCGAGGTGACTTTATGGGGCGCGGGTTCATCTACATCCGCTGGATTAGGTGAGCGGCTTATGCCTTGTAAGTCAGCTTGCAGATGATGAAAAGATTCCCTTTCCCAACTGGGCATTAGGTTTTCACCGTAGGCTTTGGTGAGTCCGCCCATACCCTCGATGCGAATATCATTGGGGACTAGGCCAAATTCATTAAATTGTGTCTGGATAAAGTGGTTTAGGCTGGCGGAATTGCCCTCCCAAAAACCATACATCAAGCAGTTATGCGTAATCGACTCAGTGTCTATGTCGGGTGTTTTGTGTTGTTCTACGGGTAAATGTTTGGCATTAATCTTGAGATTAGTGCCAATCAAACAGCCAGTGCTGTCGGCATTTATGATGGCTTCCCAGCGCTGTAAAATGTCTTTGGTTGGGGTGTGCTCAATGAGTTCATGGGTTTGTTTATCGTAGCAATTCCATTCTAATTCAAACTTGATAAGGCAAGGCGGTAGTGGAAAGGTTTGAACAAAAAAGCGGGTCACTATGCCGTAACTTAACCCACCGCCACCCTTGAGCGCCCAGAGTAACTCAGGTTTATTGGCAACAGAGACGACTTGGGTTTCACCAATGCCGAGGACGATTTCTGCCTGTAATAGGGATTCGCAGCACATGCCGTATTTGCGGGTCCAAGGTCCTGAGCCGCCTCCCATAATAAATCCCGCTAAGGCAACGCTGCCGCTCGTACTATGGGGGATCATCACGCCTTGTTTGGCAAGGGCTGTGGTGAGATTGATAAAACGATTACCTGGGCCAATGGCCGCAATACCTGTGATGGGATCTAAAGTGAGGCTATCCATCTTCAGCAGATCTAACACTACGGTATTCGTTTCAGTGCTTTCACCTTCGTGATCATTCCCACCCGAGCGCACGCTGATCGGCAAGTTATAATCGATGGCCGCTTTATAGGCGATTTTGACTTCTTCAGTTGACGTGCATTTGATGATCGCCAGTGGTTTTTTTTGTAATCTGCGGTTGAACAGTTGGCAAGCCTGTTGGTAGGCAATCATTTGTTTACCCGTGCTGACCGAGAGTTGCTGCTCACTATAATAATGGCCACCGGTAATAATATTATCGGCCGGAATGTGTGCGCGAACTTCATTGATGAAATTAACAAAGTTTTTGGCTTGAGTGATCACTAAGTTTTCACTAATACGCACTTCAGCACTTAATTCTTCTTCGGTCGATTGAATAATCAGACAATCCCGTTCGAGTTCATTTGCAACGGTGACTTTAATATTAGAGCGATAGGCTGTCAGCGATTTAAACACTTCAACATTGAGTGTAATATCCGCTTGATTACTCGCCGTGTAATTAACTAAATAACTAAAATTAGGCCAAGTGTTATAGTTACATTCAATAATATAGGCTCGGCGTTCGTGGGGTGGAATAATCTTAGGCAGTTGTTGATTATAAGTGTTGCTATCCGTAGTGGTTTTTATGAATTGATATTCAGTGTCATTAAATATGACCAGCAGCACTTTTTGTCTTTTAAGTGGGATAAAGTTTTCACCACGAATATTATGTGCATCTTGATGCTGGTAAATGTAAAGGTTATTTTCGCTAATCGATCTTTGTTGCGCTGGATTACGGTAATAGTCAACGATTTCAGTTCGGGTTAATAATCGATTAAGCAAGGTGATGCCAAATATTTCACCATCGAAATGTGTATCGCGATGATTCGGTAAAGACACGTTTTCAATTAAAAATTCATTGTCGGCAACCAGTGACAGGTTATTGAGTTGTGTATGGGTAATTTCACCATCCACATAACAACTGATTTCATGGTATTCATGGCAGATAGACAATAAGTGCCACTGACCGTCGTTAAGTCCACCTAAGGTTGATATTGCTTCAACCCGCAGTAAGGTGGTATTAATCACGCATTCAATATGCCCAAGTGAATTAATATCCACCGCGAAATAGGTATCTTCTCGATCGGTTTTATAATGGAACACACGCCCACCTGCGCTGGTTTTCAACCAACACTGGTAAGTGAATATGGCAAGGGGTGACGTGCTCACGGGTAAGCTTTTTTCAATCACTGCCCGTATATTTCTTGATGCCTCAAGCTTGTCCATATTCATGAGTCCTTTCGTGTGCTTTGCGTGTTTTCCTCAATGCGCTAAAGCGCCTACTGAGGTCATTCATCCCGTTGTTGATCCATCGCGGATAACTAAGCCGCGGGCAAATAAGTCGCCAATTAATAGGTATTAAAGCGATGTATTGATCCTGTCACGGCCATCAGCTTTGGCGCGATACAATGCGGTATCGGCGGCGCATAGCATGGCGAGTGAGGTACGGAACTGGCCATTAATTTCGCTCGCAATCCCTTGGCTCGCGCTCACAGAGACATAATCGCGCAGCCCTTGCTCGGTAAAGCGCAGGTCATTAATCCCTTGCTGCACTTTTTGGGCAATCGTTAGTGCCATTTTGGCATTGTGGCTTGGTAGAATTAGTGCGAATTCTTCGCCGCCGTAACGCGCTGCCAGGCCAACTTCTATCGGCACTATGTCAGCAATCACTTTGGCAATCTTTCGTAGACATTCGTCCCCTTGGATATGGCCGAATTGGTCGTTGAACACTTTGAAGTAATCCACATCGATAATCACCACGCTGATCGGGCGCAACTTACCTGTGCATTCTTCCCAATAGTGATGCAGCATTTCATCAAAATATCGGCGGTTCGCCAGCCCAGTCAGTGAATCTGTGGCGGCCAATTTACGTAGCTTTTGATTTTCCGCTTTGTGCTGCGTCAAATCGTGCATCATCATCACAAACAGAGGTTCATGGCTGGGGATGTAGGAAATGGAAAGCTCAACATCTTTTGCTTTGCCTGAGGCTGTAATGAGGGTGATTTCTTCGGCGGAGTGCTGCACTGGGATACCGCAATTTTTGCCTAATTTAATATCATTGCTCAGCAGATTGTCGTAGCGAGCTTGGTGGTGTTCAGTCAAAAAGTTGCGCCAATCTTGTCCCTTCAAACTGGCCTGCGGGCACGTCAGTAAGTCAGCACCTTTGCTATTGCTAAAGTAAATGTAACCTTGGGCATTGACGATAATCACCGGCTCAGTCAGATGCTGAATAAATTGTTGAATCGTTTCAATCGAGGCATGTTCGAAGAAGGTTAACGGCAACGAAGGTTCGACCAAGCCTTGCTGCGCAGTGCACTGTGAACCATTGCCTTTACCCACAAGTGATAATGGATGTTGTGAACGTGTCAGTTTAGGTGAGCTTGTCATTGTTATCATTCTCCGTGAACCTAATGTCATCTGCGCTAAGCGCTTTTCTGATGATGACTTTATTCTTCGCAAAGAAAAGATACCTTCTGCTTACCTTCCGATTTAATCTATTGTTTATAAAGGTTTTAAATTTACTCTTCTCACGGTAAATTCTCAGGTTTAGCTGAAACGTGCGAGGTTTTTGGGCATGGCTAAGTTGAAAGAGCGGTACCCATGAGTGGATTTTTGGCTATTAAGCGGCAAGCGCAAAGGATTTTAGTGTCGAAATTTAACTGCAGATAAAGAGTGAGGAACGGTTCGTTTACCCTAAAGGTTGATTTGGATGTAGAGCTTCGCTACTCGATTTTCCTCTACACCATTTACCACCTTGCTGAAGTTTGAAAGCGCACATCGCATCCCAACGACCACTGATGCCACTGTACTGGCGGCGAAAATCTTTAGCAGAGCTGAGCCAAGCATCTGATGCAATCCCTAACTCATTGAGCAGTTTTGGTCGCTGATTATCGATAAAGCCTTTTTTATCATGGCGAATGGCGCGGCCAGTCCAATCGATAAGTTCCAGATAATCCGCAAAATGAAAAGGGATGCCCGTTTGTTGACTAGAGTGTGTCGCCGCATCGAACTTGGCGAGAGATTTGTTTATCGTTTGAGGCTTATTTTTTGCGGATTGGACTGATGCTTGCGGTGAGATGATGGTGTTATTTACCTGCTTGAGTGCACTAATTCTTTCTTGGATCGAGGTGAAATCAGAAGATTGCAAAGAATCGGCAATGCCAGCTCGAATAGGATTCAAATCAACGTACATCATACACGCCAGTAATGCTTGCTCATCTAACAGTGCTTGGGATTTAAAACGGCCTTCCCAGAAGGCACCTTTGCACTCATCTTCTCGATTTGCGTTACGGGCAATCTCTTCATTTAGGCATCGCATAAACCAAGAGATACTGCTTAATCGCTCTTGCCACTCGGCAATTAAGGCATCGAGTAACATGCGTTCACCGTCGATTAATGCATCACCATTCATATATTTAGTGGCAATAGCATGGCCTTTGGTGATTTGACACCAGCGACTGATAATGTCTCTTTGCGTTAACGATTTAGCCTTCTCCACGTCAATCTTAAGCACTAAATGATAGTGATTGCTCATCACCGCATAGGCGCAGATATCGATACAAAAGATGGTGGATAATGCTTTGATTTTATCGACAATCCAGCCACGTCTATGCTCATAACTGCGGCCTGTGAGTTTATCCTCACCGCACAGAAAAGCCCTTCTGACACAGCGATTTATCACATGATAGAAGGGCGTTGTATTAGCATCGATAAGCATTCTTCTGGCCGAGGTCATCATCCGCTCCAAACAGACGCAATCAAGATAATGTAAAGGCTAGTATAAGAGGGGATAAAGCACAAAAAGACATGGCTGTCCCCGTTTTTAGTTTTTACTAGCAACCAAAGATAGTGCTGTTATGGGAAAACGGAGTATAAGCGGATGTCTTGTGAGAAATGCTCTGCCGTAGCAGCAGAGCATTTTGAGCTCATTTCAGGAGGCGTTTATCTAGAAAATATATGGCTGTCCTGAAAGAATTTTCTTCTGGCCGAGGTCATCATCCGCTCCAAACAGACGCAATCAAGATAATGTAAAGGCTAGTATAAGAGGGGATAAAGCACAAAAAGACATGGCTGTCCCCGCTTTTTCCCCGCTTTTGCCATGGGAAAACGGAGGATAAGCGGATGTCTTGTGAGAAATGCTCCGCCGTAGCAGCAGAGCATTTTGAGCTCATTTCAGGAGGCATTTATCTAGAAAAGATATGGCTGTCCTGAGATAAATAAATCATGGCTGTCCCAGCTTTTTTCCAGCTTTTTTTCTAGGAGGCACTTATCTCGAAAAGATATGGCTGTCCCAGCTTTTTCCGCTTTCTCCCCGCTTTTCGAGCTCATTTCAGGAGGCGTTTATCTAGAAAAGATATGGCTGTCCTGAGAGAAATTCAGCCTTAGCCTGTATTTTACGGGATTCAGCGTTACTAGCAACCAAAGACAGTGCTGCTATGGGAAAACGGAGTATAAGCGGATGTGTTGTGAGAAATGCTCTGCCGTAGCAGCAGAGCACTGTAGGATCCCCTCATAATTCATAACCCCAACAACCATGAGTTAATGAGAGTTCAGTTAGTTTCTTCGCAGCACAAAGCAAATTATCTGCTGATATGGGGTAATCATGC